>NZ_JALNUL010000077.1:0-12380 GCF_026540775.1 Methylobacterium sp. GC_Met_3 | reverse complement strand
ATGTTCTCTGTGCGCGCTCCAGGCAGTAGCGAGATCCATCGCATGGAGGCCACGAGCACCGGTCGCGGCATCCGGTTCACCTGCACTTGCTCGGACAGTACGGAAGGGCGTCATTGCGAGCACCGCCTTGGGTTGCTGCTTGGCGACACCTCGAACCTCGTGGAGGTCGATCAGGTCGCTGTTGAGGCACTGGCCGCGATGACGAAGGGTTCGCCCCTGCTTCGAGCCGTTCACATGTTGGCCCAAGCCGAGGCTGCTGCGGCTGAAGCGGAACTCGACCTGGAGCGCGCTCGGCGGGTGATTGCAACAATCCTAATGGGATAGGCAGTCAGAGCAGCCCCCTGCCCATATCGGAAGGAGCGATCCCTCAGTGCTTCGTCAAGCTGTCGACGGTCTCGTTCGGCCCCAGCTTACCTGAGAACCGCGCGAGATGACCGAGGCTCGGCTCATCCAAGCCGCCGGCATTCGCGAAAGTCGCCAACGCGATACCAACAAGAAACTGAGCCTCCGCCTCGGTGACTTCTCGGCCGCTTAGAGTGCTGGAGACACCCCGCACGGCCAGCACCGCCTGCCGGAATGCGGGATCGCTTTGGAGGTCAGCCAGTCGGGTCATTCGGAGGTGTCTCAGGGTCTCGCACCGCGTGACCCGATCAACGATGTTTGGCAGCAGCGCAAGGGTTCTACGTGCCCAGATCGAAGGCAGTGCAGGCAGAACGCTATGCGTGGCGCGAAGAGGCCGAGCGCGGGCAAAGGAAGCGTCACACCAGCCTCGTAAGGTGTGGGAAAGCGAATACGATCCCCGCGAAAGGGTGAAGGCTGGCCTCCGACCGCTTTGGGTGGGGAGCGGACCTTGGCTTCTGATCCGGAAGCGGACGTTCTGTCACCAATCCAACGCGGTCGTTCAGAATTTCTGATGCAATGCCATAGGCGGAAGTCGAACGAACATCGCGCTGAGGCAAGCCGGTTGGCTTTACGAACAAAATGTCGCAGCTAAGCTGTCGATATCATATGTTTGCGGCACAAGTCCTGCTTAAAGGGTTGCAGACGCAGCGCAGCGTTTGACCGATCCTGCACATTGCTACTTGCTCACGCCGTCGTGAACCAAGATGTGCTCAATTTACCGGCACGCTAGATCAATCTAACAGCATATTGCTTCATTAATGAAGCTCTAACGCAGCGCCGCGTTGTCCAACTCGTCTGCTCAATTCGACGCCTCGCTTCGGCGATTAAGTACCCGTGCGCTCAATGCGCTGGTCTATCTGTATCAATAGGGAAATATCATGTCTGATCAAGTCTCGCTCGAAGACAACCACGCCCTGCTCGTCAAGAACTCGGGCATGCTGCAATCAAATGCAGCGACACTGAAGAGCAATCACGAACTGCTGGAAGCCAACCACGACACGGTTGGGGCCAACAGCACGGCACTCAAGGGCAACAACAAGATCCTTGCCTCTAACGCCGAGACGATCAGTGAGAACCACGCGGCGCTGGAAGCCAACAAAAGTGTGCTGAAGAGCAACCATCAGTCGCTCGTCGCAAACGCTTCGGCGATCAAATCCAACTCGACCGTCGTCCAATCGAACAAGACGGCGATCGCGGGCAACAGCGAAAAGCTCGGTGAGAATGCAGAGGCGCTTGCCAAAAATGCCTCGGTTCTCGAAGCCAACAGCACGACGGTCACGGGCAACAGTGAAGCTCTGGCCGGCAACCACACCTTGCTGGAGGCCAACAAGACGCTCCTGACCGGCAACAAAAAGGTCATGGAGGCCAATGCCGGTACGCTGGCCTCGAACCATCACACGATCGAGGCCAACAAGGCCAAGCTCGATGACAATCACACCCTGCTTGAGACCAACCACTCGCTGATGAGCGGCAACCATTCCCTGCTCGAAGGCAACAAGGATGCTCTCGAAGCCAACTCCGAGAAAATCGCCACCAACACCGACGCGCTGATGAAGAACCAGTCCGTCGTGAAGGCCAATGCCACCACGCTCGCCGAGAATGCCGAGGTGATGGCCTCCAACCATGCTCTGATGGAGTCGAACGCCCGGCTCCTGAAGTCCAATGCCGAGATGATGCGCTCGAACCACGAGTTGCTGGTCGCGATCGCCCACAAGCTCGGCGTCGCCGCCTGAAGCTTCGTGCCCCCGTGCGCGACTTCCTCGTTGCGCACGGGACCTTGTGCCCTTTCAACATGCTCAGGGAGCCGCCGTCATGGCCTCGCAGAAGGCAATCCAAATCAATCTGTTCAGTTTTAAGACCCCACAGATGCGCGCCTTCCACCTGACCTGGATGGCGTTTTTCGTGTGCTTCTTCGCGTGGTTCGCGACTGCACCGCTGATGCCGATCATTGGTGCCGATCTCAAGCTGACGAGTGGAGAGATCTACAACATCACCATCGCCGGCGTGTTCGCGACCATCCTGGCCCGCATGGTCATCGGTCCGATGTGCGACAAGTACGGACCGCGCATCACCTACACCTTGCTCCTGGCGTTGGGTTCACTGCCTGTCTTCGGGATTGCCTTGGCCTGGGACTACACCTCGTTCCTAGTGTTCCGTCTCCTCATCGGCATCATCGGCGCGAGCTTCGTCGTCACCCAGTACCACACGTCAGTAATGTTCGCGCCAAACGTCGTCGGGACTGCCAACGCCACGGTCGGTGGCTGGGGCAATGCCGGCGGCGGCTTCACGCAGAGCGTGATGCCGCTCGTTGTCGGAGGCATCGTCGCTTTCGGCGTCAGCGAAGGCACCGGCTGGCGCTACTCGATGTTCGTGCCGGGCGTCCTCATGCTGATCATGGCGGGCCTGTACTGGCGCTTCACGCAGGACACGCCGGAGGGCAACGTTCCGGATCTACGCCGCCAGGGGATCTCCGTCGATAGCGGCAAGAAGGGCGGCTGGGACGTGATGAAGACAGCCGCGCGAAACTATCGCGTCTGGCTGCTAGCGGCCTGCTACGCAGCCTCGTTCGGCGTCGAGCTGTTCGTCCACAGCATCGCGGTGACCTACTACTACGATCATTATCACCTCTCGGTGGTCGACGCTGGGTACGCGGTCGGTGCGTTTGGACTGCTCGCGCTGTTCGCGCGCGCGCTCGGCGGCTTGTTGTCGGATCGCGTCGCCCGCACCAATGGGCTCGACGGACGCACGTGGCTGCTGTTTGGCCTGATGCTGGGGGAAGGCATCTTCCTCGTTGTCTTCTCGCAGGCGAGTGCCGTGGGTCTGGCAATTACGGCCATGCTCGTGTTTGGCTTGTTCACGCACATGGCGTGCGGTTCGCTCTACGCACTGGTGCCTTTCATCGACCGCAAGGTTCTTGGTGGCGTTGCTGGCATCATCGGCGCGGGCGGGAACATCGGTGGCGTTGCAGCCGGCTTCCTACTCCGGGGGACCGGCAACGTGCAGCTCTGCTTCCTCATCCTCGGCGGTGCCGCGATCGCGTGCGCGTGCGGAGCGGCGCTGATACGGTTCTCGATCAAGCACAAGCAGGACGAGCAGGCGCTCTACGACGCGGCCGTCGCGCAGCGTCGGGCCCTCACAGGCGGCATCGCACCCGCCATGGCGTGATCTCTCGCTGATCCAGAGCGCGTTGGCCGGGATTAGCAGCCCATGCCGATGCGCTCCAGGCGCAGACGAATCTAGGTGTTCGATCGCAACAATCTTTGAAAGCTCACCAGGGGGCTACTGTGCACGTCTTCTGCGCGAATTGAAAAACGGCAGCTTTTCTCAAATTTACTTATTCAAAGCAGACCGGCGCAAATCCACCTAACCCAGTCGCAGGTCCTCATCCAGCAGGCTGCCTAAGAGCGGACCTCCTGATCTTCTGGAAAGGGTCGAAAGCAACCTAAACGTCATGTCGGCAATCCGAACGTTTTCCCGATGATCGCTGGCTACGCACGTTGGGGCCGCCAAAATGGCTGCAAGCCTACCGGAAAATCGCGATGGCTATTCAAACATCGGCAAAACGTGTCTTTCCGACGCCGGGGGCGAGAATGCTGCGATGTCCGGTTTCCTGCATCGTGCAACCGAAAGCAGACCAGCGGCTTTCGGCCGGACTACGCCATGCCGGATCGGCAATGAGGGCAAAACCGGTCTTTCGGCTTTGCGCCCATCCTGGTCATTCGTCGGGCTTTGGCCACGTCCCCAAAGCAGACGCTGATCGCAGGGATCAACCTAGCGTGCTGGCTGTAGGCAAGGGATCATTGACACCTCAGCTGTTTGCCTTTCACTTGGTCTGCTTCAGCAGCAATTAGAGGGTTGCGTTCAGCCATGCGCCGACGAGCCTTCGTAGCCAGTATGGGTGCCGCGGCCGCGGCTGTGATCGCGCGTCCGGCGCTTGTTCGATCGGCGAGCGCCACGACCCTCCGCTTCATCCCACAGGTGGACTTGGCCTTCCTCGATCCGCACTGGACCACGGCCAACGTCACACGCAATCACGGGTTCATGGTCTTCGACACCCTTTACGGGATCGACGGAAACTTCGTGGCCCGGCCCCAGATGGTGGAAGGGCATCTGACCGACAATGATGGTCGCCTGTGGGAGTTGACGCTCAGGGATGGGCTGCTCTGGCACGATGGCGAGACGGTCTTGGCGCGCGACTGCGTGGCCAGCATCAGGCGGTGGTCGCGGAACGACGCTTTCGGCAGCGCGCTGATGCAGGCCACGGACGAGCTATCCGCGCCGAGCGACCGGATCATCCGCTTCCGTCTCAAACGGCCGTTCCCGCTTCTGCCAGACGCGCTCGCGAAGGGCACGCCTTACATGCCGGCGATGATGCCGGAGCGGCTCGCCCGGACGCCCGTCGGCCAGCAGGTGAGCGAAATGGTCGGATCCGGACCCTTCCAGTTCAGGGCCGACGAGCGCCTCCAAGGCGCACGCAATGTCTACGCACGGTTCGAGCGGTATCAACCGCGCGCCGACGGTCCCTCCGAGTGGGTGGCCGGCCCCAAGCGCGCCCACTACGATCGGGTCGTCTGGACGACGACGCCGGACACGGCGACGGCCGCCGCCGCGCTTCAGAACAATGAGCAGGATTGGTGGGAGCAAGCCGCCCACGATTTCCTGCCGCTGCTCCGGGCGAACGGCGACATCCGCGTCACCGTCCCCGATCCGACCGGGGCCACCACCATGCTGCGCCCCAACCACCTCCAGCCGCCATTCAACAACCCCGCGATCTGGCGCGCCCTATGGCGGGCGATCAACCAGTCCGACTTCATGACGACGATCGTCGGCGACAACGCCGATCTAACTTACACGCCGCTGGGCTTCTTCTGCCCGAAGACGGCGATGGCGAGCGACGCGGGGCTGGATGTCCTCAGGGGACCGAGGGACTACGACGCGGTGAAGCGTGACCTGCAGGCGGCGGGGTATGCCGGCGAGCGCGTCGTTCTCCTCGTGCCCACCGATTACATCACGCTCAAGGCCCTTGGCGACGTCGCTGCAGACATGCTCAAACGTTGCGGGTTCACCGTGGACTATATTGCGACCGACTGGGGGACGATGCTCCAGCGAAGGAACAAGCAGACCTCCGTCGACCAGGGCGGGTGGAGCCTGTTCGTGTCGAGCTGGACCGGTCTCGACTGGATGAACCCCGCGACGGACATCGCGCTCCGCGGGAACGGCACGGCCGGCTACGCGGGATGGTACGGCAGCGACGCCATGGAAGCCCTGCGGTCCGATTGGATCTACGCGGCCAATGCACAGGATCGCGCGGGCATCGCGCGCAGCATGCAGTTGAAGGCCATCGACGACGTTCCGTTCTGGCCGCTCGGCCAGTACCTGCAGCCGACCGCTCACCGTAAGAGCATCACCGGGGTGTCCAGCGGCTTCACGACGTTCTGGAATGTCCGCCCTGCCTGAGGCACAGAGCCGGGCGGACTCGATACGGGCAGGAGCTATCCCGCGATGATCCAGTGCGAGAAGAGGCCGGCCTTCGGCGCTCGCGGCATGGTGGTCACCAACCACCCCCTCGCATCCGCGGCCGGCAACGAGATGCTGGCCGCGGGGGGCAACGCCATCGATGCCGCGATCGCCGCCCTGTTCACGCTGACGGTGGTCGAACCCATGATGGTCGGCATCCTGGGGGGCGGGACCGCGCATATCCGGCGGCCGGACGGCTCGCACGTCATCGTCGATGGCCAAGTTACCGCACCGGGCGCGACCACGCCCACGCTCTACACGCCCGATCCGAGGGCGCCGGAAGGGTCTATGGACGTGGTTGGCCGCAGGAACGCCGTCGGGCCGACCGCGGTGGCGACGCCCGGCAACCTGAAGGCCTGGTGCGAGACTCTGGAGCGGTTCGGGACGTTTTCGTTGGGCGACGTCCTGGAGCCGGCGATCCGGCATGCGTCCCGGGGCTTCATGGTCACGCCGTACCTGCACGAACTCATCGGCGAGGCGGCCGCAGATATGGCGCGTGATCCGGCCATCGCCGCAATCTATCTGCCGGATGGACAGCCGATCCGGGCCGGCGATCGGCTCGTGACGGGCGACTACGCCGAGACACTGCGCTGCATCGCCCGGGACGGGCCCGAACTGCTCTACGCCGGCGCTCTGGGCGATCTCTTCGCCGATCACATGGCGGCGCATGGCGGCTATCTCGCGCGATCTGATCTTGAGAACTACCGGACGCTCGATCGCGAGCCCCTGCGCGGCACTTATCGCGGGTACGAGCTCGTCGGACCGCCGCCGCCCGCTTCGGGGCCGCTGCACATCATCCAGATGCTCAACATCCTGGAGGCCTACGACGTCGCCAAGCTCGGCTTCGGATCCGCCGACACCGTCCACCTGCTGGCCGAGGTTCTGAAGATCGCCTTCGCGGACCGCGCCGCCGCGACGGGCGACCCCGCGTTCGTCGGCGTTCCCGTCGACACGATCCTGTCCAAGACCTACGCCGCGGAGCGTCGAGCCGGCATCGACCTTCGTGCCGCCCGAACGTGGTCGGCTGGGGTCGAGCCCGAGGGCTCGCCACACACCACCCACGTCACGGTGGCGGACGCCTTCGGCAACGTCGTCGCCAGCACACAGACGATCAACAGTCTGTACGGCGCTCGCTACGTGGTGCCGGGGACCGGGATGATCCCGAACAACTACATGTTCGTTTTCGACCCACGCCCCGGTCGGGCCAACTCGATCGCGCCGGGCAAGCGCCTCACCTCGTCCATGTCACCGGTCATGGTGCTGCGGGACACGCGGGTGGTCTACGCGCTCGGCCTGCCCGGCGGCCTGCGCATCTTCGCCGCCGTCATGCAGGCCGTCTCCAACCTGATCGACCACGGCATGAGTCTGCAGGAAGCCGTCGAGGCGCCGAGGGTCTGGACGCAGGGCGGGACGCTGGAGATCGAGGCGGGTGCTTCAGCCGACCTGCTGCAGGCGCTGAGACGACGAGGCCACGACGTAATCGAGGTGCCAAATGTCGGCGGCGGCATGGGCGCGATCCGTTTCGGCACCGACGGGATGATGGAGGGGGCCGCCTGCTGGCGCGCCGACGGCACGCCCATCGGGCTCGGAGGAGGCTTCGCGCGGCCCGGGGTCCGCTTCCGTCCGGAGGTCAGCGGTGGGAAGCCGGGATAGCCGCTCATCCCCGAACACGGGTCAGGCCGCCTCAACCCCGCACCAGTCCGCGACGAAGAAGGCGAGGGCCTTCGTGGTTTCGCGCAGCGAGGCGAGCTCGACCCGCTCGTTGAAGCCGTGAACGTCCGCTCCGACCGGGCCGTAGCAGAAGGCCGGGATGCCATAATGCCGGTCGTAGAACCGCGCGTCGTTGAGCGCGGTCGCGAGCCGGCGGCCGAGCGGCTTGCCGGTACTCGTGGCGTGGGACCGGGTCAGCACGTCACGCGCCTCCGGCGCGTCGCGCATGACGTAGCCATGCGAGAGGAAGCCGGACCACATCACCTCCGGCGGGTTATCGGCAAGGTAGGCGTCTGCCTGTGCTGCCAGGGCGACGCATCTTTCGATCTCGCGCTGGCAGGCCTCGACGCCCCAGTCGGGCAGCAGAGCGATGCGGCAATCAAGGTCGCACCACGCCGGGACGCTGGAGGCCCAATCGCCGCCACGGACGATGCCGGGGTTGAAGTTGATCGGATGCGGAACAACTCCGTAGATCGGGTCCGAGGCCGCCCGCGCGTTCCATTCGCGCTCGAGACCCTCCAGCGCCCCTATAATCCTGTAAGCCGCCTTGATCGCGTTGAAGCCTTCGCCCGCGCGTGCCACGTGCGTCGGCCTGCCCTTGACGCCCACGCGGAACCAGATGACGCCGAGGCACATGTCGCTGAGTGCCTGCCCCGTCGGCTCGGGCAGGAGGGCGCAGTCGGCCCGGTAACCGCGCTGCAGGGCCGACAGCGCGCCCGCGCCCGTGCTCTCCTCCTCGACCACCGATTGGAAATGCAGGCGGCCCCGAAACCGGAAGCCGGCTGCACGAACCGCCTCGACCGCGTAGAGCGCCGCGATCGTCCCGCCCTTCATGTCGGCCGCTCCGCGCCCGTAGAGCCAGCCGTTCTCCACGCGGGGTGCGTAGGGGGGGCTGTCCCAGAACTCGAGCGGCCCGGCCGGGACCACGTCGCAGTGGCCCTGGAGAATGATAGAGCGGCCTCCGCCCGCCACCGGGTTGAGCGTACCGACGACGGTGCGTGCGCGGGAGAAGTCATGCTCGATGACGCCCATGTCGGGCAGGCCGCGCAGATCAGCGAGGTCGATGCGCCAGTCGTCGACGGCGTAGCCTCGCGCGCGCAGGAGATCGGCCATCAGGTCTTGCGCAGGTGCCTCCGCACCGCGCGTGCTTGGCACGGAAATGAACTGGCAGGTCGTTTCGAGCTGCTCGTCGAACGCCGCGTCGACGCGGTTGGCGATGAGGCCTCTTATCTGATCGTCGATCAAGGTCATCTCCACTGCCGATTGGTCTTGGATGGGGCAGACCAAGGCACCACGAAGAAGCGCTTGAACGGCTGTATCGCACGGTCGCGTCCGCTACAGCCGTTCCGGTTGACGGCCACATCCGGCCAACGTCCTATCGGCTTTGGACGGCGCTTGTCTCACCCACTAACGTTCCGGAGCGGAGATGTAGACCGGCGAGAGGCTCTGGTTCCAACTCTGGGCCTGGACGAAACCCTTCACGCTCGGGTTCATGGCGCGCGGGTTCACGTCATGGACGACCATGACGAAGAGCGCGTCGTCGACAAATTTCTCGTGGATCCGCATCAGTACCTTGGCCTGCTCAACGAGGTCGAAGGTGTTGCGTACGTCGTCGAACATTTTGTCCATCGCTGGATCGCAATAATATCCCCAGTTGCTTCCCACGGGGGCCGTCAGATCGCACTTGAGATGACGGATCAGCGCACTGTACGGATCCTGCAGCGAGTAGCTGTAGTTGATGCCGGTCACGCCGCGTGAGATGTCGGCCTTGGCACCGGCGCGCCACATGTTGATGAGTGTGTTCCATTCGACCACCTCGTAGTCGATCTGGATGCCCACCTCGGCGAGGTTCTGCTGTATGAACTCGTTCATCGGCAGGGGCTGCATTTGGCCGGAGCCCGATGCCGAGATCGCGATCTTCGTCCTTAGGGGCTTACCCGGGCTGTAACCGGCTTCCGCCAAAAGATTCCTGGCCGCGCCGGGATCGTACCTGAGCTCGAACGACGGATTGCCGAACCACGGGTCGTCAGGCGGGAGGAACCCGGTGGCCGGCACCGCTAGGCCGCCGAGTAGCTCCTTCAGTCCCTCGCGGTCGATCGCGAGATTGACCGCCTTGCGCACCCGGATGTCGTTCCAGGGTGAACCCGCGATGCGAGACAGGTGCCACGTCCAGTTGTGAGGATACGAGTTTGTGGCAATCGTGAAGCCCGCTTTCCTCAAGGACGCCACCGCATCCGGCGACGGCGCCTCAATCCAGTCGACCTGACCGGAACGCAGCGCGGCGACGCGCGCGTTCGCATCGGGCAGCGGCACAAGCACCAGCTTGTCGAGCTTCGGCACACGCGACGCGTCCCAATAGAAGTCGTTGGGCACCATCTCCGCGCGCTCACGCGGGGCGAACAGCGTAAGCTTCCACGGACCCGTACCGGACGGCTGCTTGGCGAAGGCGTCCCAGGATCGACCAACCTTCTCCCATTGCGCCGGTGAGGACATGGCGATGTAGACGAGCTGGTAGGGCAGCGTCGCATCGGGCGCCTTTGTCACGATCTCCAGCGTCATCGGATCGATCGCCCGATAGCTCGCCACCGCCGGGATACGCACCTTGCCCTGCGCGGCCTGGCGTGGGTCGTATTGAGGAGCGTCGGGCCTCAACAGCTTGTCGAGATTCCAAACGGCGGCGTCGGCGCTGAAGTCGGATCCATCGTGGAATGTGACGCCGGGTCGGATCCTGAACGTCCATCTGTTCCTATCGACCGGATCCACCGTCCAGTTCGTCGCGAGACCAGGGATTAGGTCGGCAGGCTTGTCGGAGCGGGTGAGGTCCCATGCGATCAACGCGTCGTAGATCGTTTGCCCGACGAAGCGGATCCCCTCGCCACCATTGTCCGCCTGTCCTGTGGTCAGCGGGATGTCGGAGGCGGTCATACCGATCCGCAGCACGCCCTGGGCCGAGGAGGCGTCGTGCATGCCCAGCAGCAAGGCGAGGGACAGAATTGCGGATCCCCAGGATGGCAACGTCGACATGTCGGGACCTCGGTCTCGTGCCGACGTGGGATGGCCGGCGGCTGACGGCTGTCCCGCAAATCTCCAGCCAAGGTATCTGCAAGGGTTGCATGCGGCTTCCTGCAGTCGCCGGTTCCGGAGCTTGGCAGCGGCTTTGCACCGGCGGGAGAATACGCGGTTGCAGGGCGTTCGGTCCGGTCGCGCCGTATCCAGAAAGGTGAGCTCCCCATGGTTCAACTCGTCGTCGGCGGCGCTCAGATGGGCCCGATTCAGCGTGCCGACAGCCGGCAGGTCGTCGTGGCCCGGATGATCGCCCTTCTGGAAGCCGCCGCCGCTCGGGGTGTCGAGATGCTGGTCTATCCGGAGCTCGCGCTTACGACCTTCTTTCCGCGCTGGCACATGGAGGACGAGGCCGAGATCGACGCGTTCTTCGAGCGCGAGATGCCGAACGGCGCGACGGCGCCCCTGTTCGAGCGCGCACGCGCCCTCGAAGTTGCGATCACCTTCGGCTACGCCGAACTGACGCCCGAGGGACGCCGCTTCAACACTTCGATCCTGACCGATCGGGCCGGCGCCATCGTCGGCAAATACCGCAAGATCCATCTGCCCGGACACAGCGAGTTCGACCCGGAGCGCACCCACCAGCACCTGGAGAAGCGCTATTTTGAGCCGGGCGATCTCGGATTTCGCGTTTGGCGCAACGCCGGTGTCGTGATGGGCATGGCGATCTGCAACGACCGGCGTTGGCCGGAGACCTACCGGTGCCTGGGCCTTCAGGGGGTGGAACTCGTCACGATCGGCTACAACACCCCCTCGGCGAACGGTCAGCAGAGTGCTGAAGGCCTGGAGAAGCGTCTGTTCCATTCCGACCTGTCGCTTCAGTCGGGCGCCTATCAGAACGCGACTTATGTCATCGGCGTGGCCAAGGCCGGCATCGAGGATGGGCATCCGCTGATGGGCGGCTCGATCATCGTCGACCCGGATGGGTTCGTCCTCGCGCGGGCGGCGACAGAAGAGGACGAACTCATCCTGGCCCCCTGCGACTTCGATAAGTGCGCCTTCGGCAAGACGACGATCTTCGACTTCGCCCGGCATCGCCGAACCGAACACTACAGTCGCATTACCGCGCAGACCGGCATGCAGATTGAGGTTTGATCCGTCGCCCCTGTCTTTTGCCGACATCGCTGCGATGAGCCGATGCCGCCAGTCACATTACGGGCATCCTAAAGTCCACAAGGTGACGTAGGATTCATCACCGCATTCCTTCGACACCTTGCGAGCCAGCGACTGCGCTCTCACTCTGCCCGCATGAAATTGCGTGTCAGACGTTCTGCATAGCCTCGACGAGCCAGGAGTGGCTCGTCAGCTTTCGAACCTGGCACTCGCAAAAGTCGACCAGCCGCTTCCGGCCAGGATCGGTCGCCGCTGACTGCGCGCATGAAGGTCTCAGATGGGTGGATTTCCGCCAGTCCGCTTTGAGGCTAAGGCGCATGAAAGCGGCCGTCGCCGCCGCGCCCGCTCACGACCCTTCGCAGACCCTCACGATGTCCGCTTCGCGGCCTTCTGGCTAGCCGGTCTGTTATCGGTGGTTTGATTGATAAAGTTCGTTTCGGACGGTCTCAGCCAATATTCAAAACAAACTAGTGGCTACGGTTCGCCTGGGCCATACTAAAACGAACTATCGCGCCGGTTCCTGCCTGCGTGCCTAGAGCGTGTTATGAACCAGTCATAAGTCGTTCGGCCTGTTG
>NZ_JALNUL010000076.1:0-12583 GCF_026540775.1 Methylobacterium sp. GC_Met_3 | reverse complement strand
ATAAAAAATATTGATGAAGCATATTACTGATCTTGCAGGTGACTTTCGCCGCTTGGATCCAGGAGAAGCTGCTGATCCGCCACGCCGCTACCGACGGCCAGAAGCAAGCAGTCGAGCACGATGGGAGACGTCGTCGTCTCCAACCAGCGCGGACACAGGATCGTTATACGGGACAAGTCCGGGCATATGCCGCAACAGCACAGCGCGGCACGCGGAGGCCGATGATCGTTGAGTTCCCGTCTCCGAGATACCGCCGCTCGACGTCATCCCAACCCTCCCGGAAGCGTTCAAGCCACGCGGCGCCGTGGAGATCCGCTCTTTGGTCGGTGAATGTCTTCTCCATGGCGATACACGTGCTTGAGCATCAGCCCGAGCTGACGCGCACATGAAACAATGATACAGTCCCCTTGCGTTTTGCTTATCATTTGACTGCGGATCTAGAATTTATAGTGCGACTTGTAAGCTGCTCACGCGATTCATTGAGCCATGGATGGTTATGTCTGTAAATAAATATAGCGTAAAATTCGGGGCCTATGATTGAGTTGGGGCAATTTTTCCGCAATGTGGCCGTCTATATGGATGCGATGACTGCTTGTAGCCAAATTTATTTCTTCAATGCCTGCCTTCAATAATGAATCCGTTGAGCTGATCTGTATGACGGTGAGACGGCCAAGCTGAACTGCTTTGGGAGGTCCAGCATTTGGGCCCATGGCTTTCGGCCGCCCGTTGCCATTTGCGATTCAAGGTCATTAGCCTAATATAAACGGGTCTTATAATAGCCTAACTCCAATGATTTGGCTACTTAAACGTATTGGCAGAAAAATCGGGCATGCCTGGCAGTAACGTGAACCTTGTTATAGCCGGGGATAGCATCGGAGCTGGGAGCATCAGCGGTGCGGACCCATGGAAGAACCTTGATCTGAGCGGAACGTACACAGTCAAGAACCATTCCTTCGCCGGAGCATATGTAGGTCAGCAGGCTGGGCTGAACGAGAGCGCTGTACTGAAGGACTTTGATCCAAGCTCCGGCACCAATTGGTTGGTTGTCCAGGCCGGAACCAACGACTTGGCGCAGGGTGCAACGGCTTCTGTCTTGTACACCGGAGTGGCAAAACTGGTCCAAGACGGACATGCGCAGGGCTTCAAGGTTGCCGTTGCCACCGTGCTGCCGCGGAGCGACGCTGTGTTTGCTTGGTCGAGCGCTGACGAGAGTGCTCGGCTTGCGTACAATGACACGGTGAGGGCAAACGCTGCTGGCGCTGATGCGATCGCCGACATTGCGGCAAGCCCGGTCATGGGCAGTGCTTCCGCGCCTGCTAATGCGGCTCTTTACCTCGACGGGCTGCATCCGACCGCAGCGGCGGTGCAGGCCTATCTTGAGCCGATCTATGCCGCTGTCTTCTCGTCCGGTTCCTCGTCGGCTCCCGTATCTCAGCCGAGCGAAAATCCCGCACCAGTCATTACGACGCCCGCCAGTACCACGCCTGCCGCTGGGAGCATGCCCGGAGCTGACGTCGGCTCGGGCAGTCATGCCCTAGTGGTCCATGTCTCTGGTGACCACTACCAGGGCGATCCGCAATTCCAGGTCTATGTGGATGGCAAGGCGGTGGGCGGCACGCAGACCGTCTCGGCCGTGCACGGCCAGAACCAGTGGCAGGACATCGCGCTGAAGGGCGATTTCAGCCCGAGCAGCCCGCACGCGGTAGAAGTGCGCTTCCTCAACGATGCGTACGACGGCAGCGGACATTTCAGCTAGGGCCATGACCGCAACCTCTATGTCAGCACCGTCAGCCTGGATGGGCACAGCTTCGGGACCTCGGAGGCCAACCCGGCCGTCCTCCTGCAAAACGGCGGCGTCACCATCGCCACGACCGCTACGTCAAACAGCACCGGCACGCCTGACACGAGCGCTGCAGTTGGCGCGGGCAGCACGGCACCCGCTATGAGCGCCACGACGATCGGCACGGGGGCGAGCCACCTGGTGCTGAAGGTCAGCCAGGACGCCTACAACGGTGACGCGCAGTACGTCGTCTCCGTGGATGGCCATCAGGTTGGTGGCGTCCAGACAGCTCATGCCTCACACGCAGCGGGTCAGTCGGACACTTTGACGGTGAAGGGTGACTTTGGTTCGGGCGATCACGCGGTCAGCGTCAGCTTCCTCAACGACTTCTACGGGGGCTCAGCGGATACCGATCGCAACCTATACGTCGACGGCGCCAGCTACGATTGCATGACCGTGGCCCACAGCGGCCTAACCCTGCTCAGCACCGGATCGCAGCAGTTTACCGTCCCGGGAATGAGCGCGGGCACCGGCTCCGGTGCGCCCGGAGCCGGTGCGGCCGCTGCCGCGCCAACTGCCCCGACTGTCGCGCTCACGCACGATACGGGAACAGGTGGGACTCACGCGACCAGCGATGGCCTGGTGACCTACGCCCCGGCCGTGAGCGGCGATACGCTGCACTACAAGCTCGACAGCGGCCCGGTCACCACGACGGCTCCGGTCCTGGCCACCGATGGCAGCGCCAACGGCCAGCATACGTCACCGCCTACGAGACCGATACGTCCGGTCACACGTCGGCCGACGCCAGCTTGGTCTTCTCCCTCGACGCGCATCATGACAACAACGGCTTCCACACGGCGTGAGGGCCGTACAGGTAACGCTCGGCGCTCTCCGTTGCGCTGAATGATCGCGGCAGAGAATGAGATTCGGGTCGGCGACGCTGGTTGAGCGTCAAGACGGTGCTCGATGCTGTCCCGGTCCGGATCTAGATGTGGTGCTGGCTGTAAGGTTTGTGCGGCGAAGATACCTTCGCAAAGTTGCGAACTGGCGTCGATCGATAGATTATAGTCTGCTCGATTGACATATTTGTTCCAGAATTTTGGTGAATGATGCTCGTTGCGCTGGTTCGGTGGAGCCTTGATTGCTATCGGCACGGAGCATGCTAGGTCCCCGTCTCGCCGGGGCAGGCCTGGGTCGAGGGGGCGAACGCATGCGCCAGGTCGGACAATCGGGCGAGCTGGCGACCGTGCTCCGGCGGAGCGCCGGTGCCTTCATCGGCGTGGCCGGCATCAGCGCGCTCGCAAACCTGCTCACGCTCACCGGCTCGTTCTTCATGCTGGAGGTCTACGACCGGGTCATTCCGAGCCGGTCGATCCCGACCCTGATCGGCCTGTGCGTGCTCGCCCTGGTCCTGTACGCCGCCCAGAGCACGCTGGAGGCGTTGCGGGCCCGCACCCTCGCCCGTATCGGTGCGGCGCTGGACGCCGAGATCGGCCCGCGGGTCTTCAGCCTCAGCGTCCAGGCGCCCCTGCGCGGGGCGAAGCCGGATCAGGCCGGTCAGCCCCTGCGCGATCTCGAGCAAGTGCGCGCCTTCCTGGCCGGATCCGGGCCCGCAGCCCTGTTCGACCTGCCGTGGCTGCCCGTCTACGTCATGGTATGCTTCCTGTTCCATCCGCTGATCGGGGTGGCCGCGATCGGCGGCGCCGTGCTGCTGACGAGCCTGACGCTCGCCGCCGAACTGGCCACGCGGGCGCCCGCGCGCAGCGCCACCGCCCATGCGGGGCGACGGCTCGCCTTGTCGGAGGCCACCCGGCGCAACGCCGAGACCGTGGCGGCCCTCGGCCTGGAGAGCCGGATGTGCCGGCGCTGGGCGGCGGTCAACCGCGATCACGCCCAGGCGCAGCAGCGCGCCTCCGATATCGCGGGGGGGCTGGGGGCGGTCTCGAAGGCCTGCCGCATGGCGCTGCAATCGGGTGTGCTGGCGCTGGGCGCGTATCTGGTGATCAACAACCAGGCCAGCGGCGGCATCATCATCGCCGCCTCGATCCTGGTGGCGCTCGCGCTCGCGCCGGCCGAACTGGCGATCGCGAACTGGCGCGTCTTCGTGGCCGCGCGTCAGAGCTGGCGGCGTCTGGCCGTAGCGCTGGAGCGCCACCCGCCGGCCCGCGTCCCGCTCGCCCTGCCGGAGGCGAAGCTCAGCTTGAGCGTGGAGGGCGTTCACGTGGTGCCGCCGGGCGCGAGCCGGGCGACGGTGCACGATGTGAGCTTCCAGCTGCGGGCGGGCCAGGGGGTCGGGGTGATCGGTCCCTCGGCCGCGGGCAAGTCGAGCCTCGTGCGGGCGCTGGTGCGGATCTGGACGCCGCTCCACGGCCGGGTGCGGCTCGACGGAGCGGATCTGGGCCAATGGGCGCCCGAGCATCTCGGGGCGCAGATCGGCTACCTGCCGCAGGAGACCGAGCTGTTCGCCGGCACGATCGCGGAGAACATCAGCCGGTTCCTGCCGGGCGCCCCCGCCGAGGCGGTCGTGGCGGCCGCGCAGGCGGCGGGCGCGCACGACCTGATCCTGAACCTGCCGCAGGGCTACGACACGATGCTGGGCGAGAGCGGCGCGGGCCTGTCGGCGGGCCAGCGCCAGCGCATCGGCCTGGCCCGGGCGCTCTACGGCGATCCGTTCCTGGTGGTGCTGGACGAGCCCAACGCCAACCTCGACGCGGAGGGTGAGAACGCCCTGACGCAGGCGATCCTGCGGGTGCGGGGACGCGGCGGGATCTGCGTGGTGGTCGCCCACCGCCCGAGCGCGCTCGCGGCGGTCGATCACGTGCTGATGATGCACGAGGGCCGGGTGCAGGCCTTCGGGACCAAGGACGAGGTGCTCAAGCGCGTGCTGCGCCCGGCTCCCGCGCCGGTCCTCCGGGAGAGCGCGTGATGGCGAACGGGTCTCAAGGCGTGAAGGACGATCCTCCCGACATGACCGCAGCGGCGCCCCGACGCGCCCCGCCGCGGGCGGCGGCCCTGATCGCGCGCGCGGACGCAACGTTAAGCCGCGTCGCGATCGACCTCCGACGCCGCGTCGCCGCACGATTCGCGCCCACCAGCCTCGCGCCGGGGGCGGACGATGACGACCTGCGCGCCTCGATCCGGCGTCAGCTGGTGGCGGCCGGCCTGATCGCGGTGGTGCTGGTGCCGGGCATCGGCGGCTGGGCGGCGCTGACGACGTTTTCCGGGGCGGTGATCGCGCCGGGCCAACTCGTGGTCGAGTCGGAGGTGAAGAAGGTCCAGCACCCCACCGGCGGCGTGGTGGGCGAACTCCGCGTCAAGGAGGGCGACCGCGTCCGGGCCGGCGACGTGCTGGTGCATCTGGATGAGACCCTGACGCGGGCCAACCTCGACATGACGCGCAAGGCCCTGGACGAGCTGGCCGCGCGCCGCGCCCGCGCCGAGGCCGAGCGCGACGGCCTGCCCGGGGTCGTGTTCCCGATGGAACTGCTGCTGCGCCGCGTTGCCGATCCGGAGATCGCCGCGCTGGTGGAGGGGGAGAGCCGGCTGTTCTCCGCGCGGCGGGCGAGCCGGGATGGGCAACGGGCGCAGTTGTCGGAGCGGGCCTCGCAGCTGCAGGACGAGATTGCGGGGCTGAGTGAGCAGGTCGAGGCCAAGTCGCGGGAGATCGGTCTGATCGGCACCGAACTCAACGGCGTGCACGACCTCTACGCCAAGAAGCTCGTCGCGCTCTCGCGGGTGACGGCGCTGGAGCGCGATGGCGCGCGCCTGGAGGGCGAGCGCGGACAGCTCACCGCGTCGGTCGCCTCGGCGAAGGGCAAGATCGCGGAGACGCGGCTGCAGATCCTGCAGGTGGACGCGGAGATGCGCGCGGAAGTGGGCAAGGACCTGGCCGAGATCCGGGCGAAAGGGTCGGAGCTGTCGGAGAAGCGGGTGGCGGCAGAAGACCAGCTGAAGCGGGTGGATCTCCGGGCGCCGCAGGACGGGGTGGTGCATCAGATGAGTGTGCACACGGTGGGTGGTCTGGTGACGCCGTCCGAGCCGGTGATGCTGGTCGTTCCGGACGCCGACCGGTTGGCGGTGGAGGTGCGCATCCATCCGCAGGACATCGACAACGTCCGGGTCGGCCAGCGGGCGGTGCTGCGGTTCTCGGCGTTCAACACCCGCACGACGCCGGAGATCGACGGCACCGTGAGCCGGGTGTCGGCGGATGTGGCGAGCGATCCGAAGACCGGGATGAGCTTCTACACGGCCCGGATCGCGGTGGCGGACGCCCAGCGGACGCGTCTGGGCGGGGTCCGGCTGGTTCCGGGCATGCCGGTGGAGGCGTTTCTCCAGATCGGGGAGCGGACGGTGCTGAGCTACCTCGTCAAGCCGATGTCCGACCAGATCGCCAAGGCGTGGCGCGAGAAGTAGCCCGTCGGACAGGAGCACCGGCAGGCGCCGCCGGGTCGTCTGCTTTTGGGATCCTGTCGGTCGCGGGGGAACGGCAGTCCTGGGCGAAAAAGCCGAACGTCCGGTTCGGCACGCGATGGCGATCCGACGTGACGTAATATGGCCAAAAGCGGAACGGCTGCTTTGGACCCATCGAACAGACGGGCGGACATGCTTCGGGATCGATTGAAAACGGTGGCGTGACCGTTGCACCGGGAGGTCCGCTTCGGCAGACAGCGTACCCGACATCCGTCCGGGCCGCCGGAGCGGATTGCGACCCCGGAGAGGATCATGACGGACCAGTCCGCAGGGGCGGTGGCGCTGGATTTACCGGGTCCATGAAGGCTGACGACGGCAACCGCGTCGGAGCGATCTGCCAAGCCCTGCGACGGGCCATCGTGGAACGGGCGCTCGCCCCTGGGGACCGCCTGCCGGAGGACGCCCTCGGCGAGCGGTTCGGGGTTAGTCGCACCATCGCGCGGCAGGCTCTGCTGCGGCTGGCCGGGGAAGGCCTGGTCGACCTCCGCCGCAACCGGATCGCCGTCGTGGCGACGCCGAGCTGGGAGGAGGCGCGCGACACCTTCGACGTGCGCGTGGGCCTGGAGCGGCTGGTAGTCCGCCGTCTCGCCGGACAGCTCAGGCCGGAGCAGCGCCAAGAACTCCTGGACCAGATCGCGCGCGAGGAGACCGCCCGGGGCGGGCCCGAGGCGCTGTCGATCCGGCTCGCCACGGAATTCCACCTGATGCTCGCCGAGATGACCGGCAGCGCCGTGCTGATCCGCTACGTCGCGGAGCTCGGCTATCGCTGCGCCCTGATCCTGTCCCTGTACAGCCGCCCGCATTCCTCGGACTGCGCCGTGAGCGAGCATCGCGACATCGTCTCCGCCCTGGTTGCGGGCGATGCCGAGCGCGCCGCCGCGCTCATGGACCACCACCTCGACGCGGTGGCCGAGCGGGCGCGCATCGTGCCCCCGGCCCCCCGCGAGCGCGATCTCGGACGCCTGCTGGCGCCCTACGTCGCGGGCGGCGCGGCCTGAACCCGCGGCGTCAAGCCGTGACGCCGTGTTTGGTCAGGAGGCGCTCGGCGCTGTCGTTCCAGACCTCCATTCCGACGATCCGACCGTCGCGTACGGTGAAGCGGTCGACGTAGCGGTTGCCCTCGAACGGCGTGCCGTCCGGCCACGCGCCGTAGAGCGTCCCGAGGCTGTAGACCGTGGTGACGCCGTCGCCCGGGACCACGTCCAGCCGCTCCATCCGCTTCTTCACCCAGGCGTAGCGGCCGGCATTGAAGGCCGTGACCTCGGACGGATGGTTGAACACCCGGGCGCCGGTGAACACGATCCGGGTGCCGGGCGCCATGTAACGCGCGGCCGTCTCTGGATCCGGCACCATCGAGGCTTCGAGATAGGCGGTGACGTTGGCGGCGTCGCGCGCGGTCGCCGCATCGTGGGTCACGTCGGTCATGGCAGGCCTCCTATCCGCCGAAGGTGCCGCAAAAACTGCGTTCGCGCATGCAGGAAGTGTATGCACTTTGGCGCTGGATTGAGCACAAGATGCCCCCGGGGATACTGTTACAGGTTTATGCAGCTGCCGAATCCATCAATTCCCGGTGGCATAGAGGTTGCGCTCGGCAGGCTGCGCCCCGCCCTCGGAGACACGCTATGGCCTCCTTCCTGCCCCCGACCCTGCGCCGCTTCGCGGTGACGACGAGCGCCCTGCTCGGCCTCGCGGTCTCGACCGCGCAGGCGGCCGAGACGGTCAAGATCGGCCTCGTGACGGCCTTGAGCGGCCAGTCCGCGAAATCCGGCGAGGCAATCTCCCGCGGGATCGGGCTCGCCATCGACGAGATCAACGCCAAGGGCGGCGTCCTCGGGCGCCCCCTCGAGCTCGTGGCCCGGGACGACGAGGCCAACCCGTCCAAGGGTGTGCTGGCGACCCGCGAGCTGATCCAGCGGGTGGGCGTCGTCGCGGTGGTCGGCGGCCTCGACACGCCGGTCTCGATGGCGATCGTGCCGATTGCCAACCAGATGAAGGTGCCGTTCATCGGCCCCTGGGCGGCCGGGACCGGCATTACCCGCAACGGCGCCGCCGACAATTACGCCTTCCGGGTCTCTGCGGTCGACGCCCTCGTCGACGAGGCGCTGGTCGCCTATGCGGTGAAGACCTACGGGGCGAAGAAGCCCGGCATGATCCTCGTCAACAACGCCTGGGGCGAGTCGAACCAGAAGGGCCTCAAGGATGCGCTCCAGGCGGCCAACCTCCCGGCGGCGGGCATCGAGAAGTACGAGGCCAACGACGTCGACATGGTGCCCCAGCTGTCCCGGCTGAAGGAGGCCGGCGCGGACGCACTGTTCCTCGTCGGCAATGTCGGCCCCTCGGCCCAGGTGGTGAAATCCCTCGACCGGATGGGCTGGTCGGTGCCGGTCGTCTCGCACTGGGGCCCGGCGGGCGGGCGCTTCGACGAGCTCGCCGGCCCGAGCGCCGCCAAGGTGCACTTCATCCAGACCTTCACCTTCGCGGGCAACACCTCGCCGAAGGCGAGCGCGGTGCTCGACGCGCTCAAGGCCAAGTACCCGGCGATCAAGTCGATGGCCGACGTCACCCCCGCCGTCGGCATCGCCAACGCCTACGACGCGACGCATCTGCTGGCGCTCGCCATCCAGGCCGCCGGCTCCACCGAGGGCCCGAAGGTCCGCGACGGCTTCTACAAGATCGGCACCTATCCGGGCCTGATCAAAACCTACACCACGCCCTTCGCGCCCGGCCAGCACGACGCGCTCGGCCCGAACGACTACGTGTTCACCCGCTTCAAGGACGGTGAGATCGTCGCGGTGACCAACTGAGCCCGGCGATGTTGACCTCCATCCTGGTCAGCGGCCTCGGGCTCGGCAGCATGTACGGGCTCGTGGCCCTGGGCTTCCACGTGACCTACGCGGTGTCGGGGACGGTGAACTTCGCGCAGGGCAGCGTCGTCACCCTCGGTGCGGTCCTGGCCTACGCGCTCGGCGTCACCCTCGGCTGGCCGATGCCGGCCGCGATCGTCCTGGCGCTCGCTGGCTGCGCCCTGTTCGGCCTCGTGGTCGAGCGGGCGCTGGTGCGCCCGTTCGTGACGCGCGGCTCGGATGCATGGCTCCTGGCGACGGTGGCGGGCGGTATCGTCCTCGACAACACTGTGCTGTTCACCTTCGGCAAGGAGCCGCGCAGCCTGCCCTCGCCCCTGGCCACGAAGCCGGTGGAGATCCTCGGGACCGGCATCTACCCGCTGCAGCTCGTGATCCCGGTGGTCGGGATCGCCCTGGCCTTCGCGATCCGCACGGTGTTCCGCCGGACCGATCTCGGCCGCGTCCTGCTCGCCGTGGCGCAGAACGCCGACGCCGCCCGGCTGATGGGAATCGACGTGCGCCGCACCGTGGCCTGCGCGTTCGCGCTCTCGGCGGTGCTGGCCGGCATCGCCGGCCTGCTGATCGCGCCGCTGTTCTCGGTCTCGGCCGAGCTCGGCACGCTGTTCGGCATCAAGGCCTTCGCGGTGGCGATCCTCGGCGGCATCGGCTCCGCCACCGGGGTGATCCTGGCCGGGCTGCTCTACGGCCTCGTCGAGGCCGGCGTCACCGCGACCCTCGGCTCGACCTACACGCAGCTCGTGGTGTTCTCGGTGATCATCCTGGCCCTCACCCTGCGCCCCGACGGCCTGCTCGGCCGCGCCGCGGTCAACAAGGTCTGACGCGATGCCGTACCTGCGCTCGGCCCCGGCGATGCGGCTCGGCATCGCCGGCCTCACCGCCGCCGCGCTCGGCCTCGTCGCGCTGACCGCCGGCTACAGCCACTTCGTGATCGCCCTCGTGGCGCTGACCACGGTGGCGGGCGTCGGCCTCAACGTGCTCCTCGGCCTGACTGGGCTGATCTCCTTCGGCCAGGCCGGCTTTTACGCGATCGGCGCCTACGCCAGCGCGATCCTGACGCTCCACGGCGTCAGCTTCTGGCTGGCGCTCCCGGCGGCGGCCCTGATCGCGGCGCTGGTCGGCAGCCTCGTGGCGGTGCCGGCGATGCGGGTGAAGGGCCCCTACCTCGCCATGCTGACGATCGCGTTCGGCTTCATCGTCGAGCACGGCCTGATCGAGGGCGGCGAGCTGACCGGCGGCCAGAACGGCCTCGTCGTCACCGACGCGCCGACGCTTTTCGGCGAACCGCTCGGGCCGGCCGGCCTCGCGGTGCTGGCGGTGCTCGCCGCCGGCGCGAGCCTCGCCGGGTTCGACCTCCTCGCCCGCAGCCGCCTCGGCCGGGCGATGCGCGCCGTGCGCGACGCCGACGTGGCGGCCGCGGCTTTGGGCTTCGATCCGGTCCGGGTGAAGACCCTGGCTTTCGCCATCTCCGCCGCCCTGACCGGGCTCGCGGGGGCAATCCTGCCGCCGCTGATGCTGTTCATCGCGCCGAGCTCGTTCCCGTTCTCGCAGTCGATCCTGTTCGTCCTGTCGGTGATCGTCGGCGGCGCCGGCACGGTGCTCGGCCCGCTCCTTGGCGCCCTCGTCACCGTGCTGCTGCCGGAAGCGCTGTCGGGACTGGCCGAGTACCGCCTGCTGTTCTTCGGGATCGTGACCCTGGCGGTGCTGTGGCTGGTGCCCTCGGGGCTGGTCGGCAGCCTCGCCCGGATGCTGCCCCGTGGCCGCGACGCGCCGGCCGCCGCGGAGGGCGGGGCGGCACCGCTGTCCGGCACGGCCGCGCGTGACCCGCTCGTCCTCGAGGGCATCGGCATCCGCTTCGGCGGCATCACGGCGGCGGAAGGTGTCGACCTCACCGCCCGGCCCGGCGCGGTCACCAGCGTGATCGGCCCGAACGGTGCCGGTAAGACCACTGTCCTCAACATGGTCTCGGGCTTCTACCGCCCGAGCACCGGTGCGATCCGGCTCGGCAACCGCGACCTCGCCGGGCGGCCAGCCCACGTCGTCGCCCGCGCCGGCATCGCGCGGACCTACCAGACCACGCGCCTGTTCGGCTCGCTGCCGGTGGCCGACAACGTCGCCTTCGGCTTGGCACCGGGCCGGCTCTGGCGCCGCGCACGGACGCAAGACCGCAAGACGGCCGCCGCGCTCCTCGCCTTCGTCGGCTACCGCGGCGCCCTCGACCGCCCGGCCGCCGAGCTGCCCCATGTCGACCGGCGCCTCGTGGAGATCGCCCGTGCGCTCGCCGGCAGCCCCATGGTCCTGCTCCTCGACGAGCCCGCCGCCGGCCTGTCGCGGGCCGACACCGACCGGCTGGCCCAGCTGATCCGCCGGATCGCCGAGAGCGGCGTCGCGGTGGTGCTGGTCGAGCACGACATGCCGCTGGTGATGGGCATCTCCGACCACATCCTCGTCATGGATGCCGGGCGCCCGATCGCGCGGGGCACGCCCGCCGAGATCCGGCGCGACCCGGCGGTCCTGCGCGCCTATCTCGGCGGCGCCGACACGCCGGCCCGGCCGCGGAGCGCGCCGTGGCGGGGGCCGGCGGACGCCGTCCTCTCCGTCCTCGACCTGACCGCCGGCTACGGCGCCGCACCGGTCCTCGACGGCGTCCATCTCGACGTGCGGCCGGGCGAGACCGTCGCCCTGCTGGGCGCGAACGGTGCCGGCAAGTCCACGGCGATGCGCGCGCTGGCGGGGCTGCTGCGCCCGGTCGCGGGATCGGTCGTGTTCGAGGACCGGCGCATCGACGCGCTGCCCGCTCACCGGATCGCGCGCAGCGGCCTCGTCCTGGTGCCGGAGGGCCGGCAGGTCTTCCCGGAGCTCAGCGTCGTGGAGAACATCCGCCTCGGCGCCTTCGGGCGCGGCACACCGATCGACCCGGCCGAGGTCGAGCGCCTGCTCGACCGGTTCCCGCGGCTGCGCGACCGGGCGGCCAGCCGGGCGGGCCTACTCTCAGGCGGCGAGCAGCAGATGCTAGCGATCGCCCGCGGGTTGATGGCGCATCCGCGCATCCTGCTCCTCGACGAGCCGTCGCTGGGCCTCGCCCCGGCGATGATCAACGCGCTCTACGCCACCGTGGCGGAGCTGCGCGACGAGGGCGTCACCATCCTGATCGTCGACCAGATGGCGGCCCTTGCCCTCACGGTCGCCGACCGCGGCTACGTGCTGGAGCAGGGCCAGGTCGTCGCGCGCGGAACCGCCGCCGAGCTGTCAGCGGACAAAGGGCTGGAGGCGGCTTATCTCGGTGCAGCGTGACCGGGACAGGGCATTGAGACGCGTTCGGGCGATGGCGGCTGAACACGATGAGCTTTGCCATAAAGGCTCTCGCGAGAGCTTCGATCATCTCAACGTTCGGCGGATGGGCTGCAGCCGAACTGAGACCGATAGCGGCATGCATCATTCTGAGTGCCGTTCTCCCGTCCCGCGCGACGGC
>NZ_JALNUL010000075.1:0-12829 GCF_026540775.1 Methylobacterium sp. GC_Met_3 | reverse complement strand
CCCAAGCCTTCCTCGGTCGCGGTACGCGCCCATTTCTGGCGCGCCACCACTTCGGGCGGAACAGGGACGTGCGAGGAGGGTCCCAGCCCAAGGAAGAAGGAGTCGTAGCCCTTCTGGATCGCGCCGCCCCAGAGATAGACGCGAACGGCGGCCTCATCGAGCGTCTGATCGGCATCCCGTGACATGTCCTTGGCGACGCTCTCAAGTTTGACCTCGTGCAGGACCAGCGCGCCCGTGAGGCCCAAAGGCACCGCCAACCCAATCACGAGGACGGCGAGGGTGAAGCGATAGGGGGTGCGCGCATAATCGCCGACAAGGAAGCGGCGCAGTTTAGCGATGGCGAAGACGGCCAGCGCGACGATGATGGCGAGCCGGAAGGAGTTGCCCTTCGTTATGAGTCCGGCCACGAAGGCAGGCGTTCCCCACAGCAGCAGTACGAATTGCTCCCGGCGCCCGAACGCTGTCTCGGCCGCGTAGACCGCGATGAGGACGAGCGACGTGCAGAGAAGGCTGAGCTGGTTGGGATTGTCCGACCAGCCCCGGAAGCGGTCCCAGTACCAGCAGTCGATCCCCGGAACCCGGAGGTCGAGGAGGCCACAGGCGATCTGGTAGACGAGCGACGCGCCCCCGATCCGCGTCACGAGGCAGGCCGTCCGGCGCAACCCCTCCGATGCGTTCGATCTGGCGAGGCAAAGGCTGCTCACCGCGGCGGCGATGGAGAAGGCCAGGATCTCATGGACGATGTGGGCCTGATCCTGATGGTCTCTGAGAGCGAGGCCCATCAGCAGCCCGAGCGACTGCGTACCGGCGAAGAACGCCCAGTAGGCCAGGATGCGGCGGCCCGCAAGCGTAAGCACGATCCGGCTCCAAAAGATCGCTTCGTAGACGTGCGCGGAGATCCAGATCAGAAGGCACAACTCGCCCGGCCCCACCGGAAGGCTGCCGATCCTGAGCTGGGAAGCCGCCGACAGCAGGAGCCCTAGCGCGAGGACGACGTCGCGCCACCAGGCCTCGCCCGTATCCTCTTTCCGGTCGAGCGCCGGCATACGCCTCTCCGCACGCTGCCCACGCCAACGCGAACCCGTGTGGCTGGCGAGCCTGTGCGAGGATGAGGCCATGCAAAGGGGCCGACAACCGGCCCGACGGCTTGAGGGACGGCAATTCCGGGCTACGCCGCTGGGGCGATTGCGCGGGCCCGCACAGGCGTAATCATGGCCGTGGACCAAAATCGACCGCCTCGTCGTACGGTAACCCGACCATGACAACGATCTCCGCGCCGAGCGATCCAGCTGCGCCGAGCATTGGAAACGCCTCGGGTCGGGCGCCGCCCGGGCGGCCCCACTTCGAGAGCCTCGACATCCTGCGGGTCGTCGCGTGCCTTGCCGTTATACTCTATCATTACACTTTTCGAGGCGCCGCCCGGGACGGCATGACGACGTTCTCGCTTCAGGAGATCCACTGCGTCACCAAGTACGGCTACCTCGGCGTCGAGCTTTTCTTCGTCATCAGCGGGTTCGTGATCAGCTACTCCGCCGAGAATCGGAGCGCCGGTGCGTTCCTGATCGCCCGGGCCACGCGCATCTATCCCGGCTTTCTCTTCTGCATGTCGTTCAGCTTCCTCGTCCTTTGGGCACTCGGTCCGCAGGGCGAGGCTCTCGACGGCGTGCAGTGGCTCGCCAATCTGGCGATCGTCGCACCGGCATTCCGCGCGCAATTCGTCGACGGTGTTTACTGGTCGATCGTCTGCGAGCTCATCTTCTACGCCTGGATTTTCCTGCTCAAAACGGCCTCCGCCTACGGACGCTATACCCTAGAGATCGTTGCCGCCTGGATGATCATCTCTGCCCTGAATATCTACAGTTGGAAAAGCGGCACCCTGTCGTACATCTTGTTGACGAAATACAGCGCCTATTTTGCGGCCGGGATAGTAATATATGAAATATTTTACAAATCCAGATTTGTTGGATTCCCCGTATTCTTCGGACTGATCTTGCCACTGGCCTTAATTCAGGGCACGAACGAGATCCGCTACCATCGGGCCTATTATGCCGGAACAGATTTCAACGTCTGGGTGGGAGCGGTGCTGAACATTGCGGTGATCGCGATCGTCGCCGCAGCTTTGCGGCGACCGCCGATGCGCGCGCGACGCGGCGTGACGGTTCTTCTCGGCGCAGCCACCTATCCCATGTATCTGATCCACCAGAGGATCGGCTACGCGATGCTGGAACGACTCTTCCCATCCTGCGGTCGCCTGCTGGCTCTCGGCCTCACGATACTCGTCCTGTTCGTCGGATCGGCTATGATCTGGCGGTTCATCGAGAGGCCGGGGCAGCGGTTGCTGCGGACGGTGCTGACCGATCGGTTCCCCCCGCGCCAGCTTCCGGTAGTCGCTGCGCCGCCGTCGCCTTAATGGTGGGACTCTGAAGCCGGCTGAATCGGTCAACGCCGTGTCCGGCTGGGTGGAGGCGTCAGAGTCTGTTTGAGCGCATACCGTGGTTTGACAGAGCTTTCGGATTGTGCCGCGAGCACGAGTGCACGAGCGGCGCGCGCGCGGCATTCCAACTCCTGAACTGGAGTTATTCCCGTCTCTGTAGCGACGGCCAAGTCATCGTCGTAACCGGCGGCTGTGAGGCAGTTGCAGCCCTCGTCTGGGGTGAAGCCGGTGAAGGCTTCGCGGATGATTGTATAGAGGTCGGGCACGGTGCGGGCGACAGCAGTCCTGAGCAGATGCTTCAGCTTGGACAAGATTTCTTCATCCTGAGCCTGTCGAAGGATCGATCGGATTGAACTCGGGACTGTAGAGCGGAAGGTAGAGGGCCCGGGCACCCGCCGCCTCGAACGCCTCGCGCCCGCCGGCGACCTCGTGGGCCCGCAGGTTGTCGAGGATCACGGTGTCGCCGGCTTTCAGCACCGGGACGAGGTTGACGGCGACGTAACTGCGAAAGCGCTGGCCGTTCGTGACGCCATCCTTGAGGCTGAGCGCGCACAGGCCGGTGGTGCTCAGTGCCGCGGTGACGGTGGTGGTCTTGTAGTGCCCCTGCGGCACGAGCAACCGGCAGCGCTCGCCGCGGGGCGCGCGTCCGTATTGCGTGGATGCCAGGCGCTCCGCCGATAGAGAATGCGGATGTCCATCCAAAACCGGATACGCCTCACGGCTCGTCCCGTGCGGGAAGGTCCCGGACCGCCAGCAACATGAGGGGACGTATCAGTCCCGGCAGGTCATCAAGACCGACCTGGCCTTTCTGCAGGACGCAGTCGGCGCGGCCGGCCAGACGCCTCCGGTCGTCGCTGTCGACATCCTTCGCCGTCAGCACGATTACCGGAATCGAACCGCATTCCGGCCTCGCCCCCAGGGTTGCCAGGAACTCGAAGCCGCCCATCTCCGGCATCGGCGTCGAGGAGGATCATGCACGGGCGCTCCGCCGCAACGGCCGACAACCCTGCCTTTCCGTTCTCGGCTTTCGTCGCCCGCCAGCCCTCGCGGGACAGGCGTACTGCCATCCGCTCGCGGGCTGCGTCGTCGTCGTCGATGACGAGCAACGGGCCCTCGTGAACCTGGGGGCGGAAGCGGTCCATCACCTCCTGAAGCTCGTCCCAATCGACCGGCTTTTGCAGGTAGCCGGTGGCCCCTAGGAAGAATGCGAGGTTCCGCTCACCCAGCACCGTAACCATGATGACCGGCGTATGCCCGAGTTCGGCATCGCCCCGCAACGCGCGCAGTACCGCCCATCCGTCCATCTGCGGCATGGTCACATCGAGCAGGATCACCCGAGGCCTCAAGGACCGGGCCAACCCAAGACCCTCCTTACCGTCGACTGCGACGGCGACGCTGAAACCGTCACGTTCCAGGAAGCGGGCGACGAGATCCCGCGTCGCAGAATCGTAGTCGACCACCAGGATGGTATCCTGTCCCGCCCGATCACCGTCCGGGCGGACCGGAACCCGGAACCCGGAGACCGGCATGGGGTGCGAGGGGCCCGCGCGTCGAGCGGTAGACGAGCTCGTCACCCTCACGCATCTCGATCACCCCACCTTCGGCTTGTGGTACGGCCGCCATCGCGCCGGCGACGAGGATGTCGAGGATGGCGTCCCGATACCCGGCCGCCTGGGTCACGGACGCCTGTGTCGAGATGAGCGCGTTCTGTTGCTCGATCAGGACCGCCTGGCCGGCCAGGACGCTCTCGCGCTCGGCCATCGCGCGGCGCAGTTCCATCTGGGTCATGACCTGACCGGCGAGGGCCCGCAGGGCGGTCGCCTGGGGCGTGGTCAGCCCGTCCGGTCGGGACCATGTCGATCACGCACAGGCTGCCGAGGCGCCCCCGCCGGTCGCCTGCAGCGGTGCACCGGCGTAGAAGCGCAGGTGCGGCCCACCGGTCACGAGTGGATTGTCGCGCGTCCGAGGGTCCAGCGTCAGATCCGGTATGACCAAGAGGTCGGGCTCGGCGAGGGCGTGCGCGCAGACCGACTTGTCCAGCGTGGTCTCGCTAAAGTCGAATCCCGAGCGGGCCTTGAACCACTGCCGGTCGCCCGCCGCGAGGCTGACGAGGGAAACGGGAACCGCGCAGGTCAGCCGGGCCAACTCGACGATGTCGTCGAACCCCTGTTCTGGGGGAGTGTCCAGGATGGCGTAGTCCTGTAGGGCGTCCAGGCGACGGGCGTTCGCGACCCCAGGTGGTAGCTGCGTCGGATCGGTCATGGTCGCCTCGCTGGCAGGGTTCACGGTGGTTGCCGATGCGAGGCGGCGAATTCGTGCCGCGCAGGTCAGCCTGGGCGGTCGACAACACGGCGTTTCCACGGCGGTTGCTAGGACGCATCGTCCCGCTCGGGGGCCCTTGGTTGGATGAGTGGGGGTTCACCCCCCGAACCGTCCGCCCGATCATTCCCTCTCAATGACGGACACCTTGCCGTCCCGCTCGACGATGGCGACGGCGACTTTCCCCAGGTCGTCCAGCCCCTGCTGGCGCGCAGCCGTGCGCACGTCGGCCTGCTGCATGCGCAGGCGCCGCATGTTGGTCTCGTCCCAGTCGCCGTCGCGGTAGACGACGATCGGGGTGCCGTCGACGATCCGCTCGAACCAAACGAAGCGTAGCTTCAGCCACGATACCGAGACGTGCATGAGCCCCACGGTGAACAGCGCGCTCATCGCGCCGGTAAACGAGTGATCGTCACCCAGGATTGCGCTGACGCTCAGGCCGCCGAACAGGAACAGCACCACCATGTCGATGGGGGCTTGCTGGCTGGCCGTGCGCCGCCCGATCAGCCGGATGACAAACAGGACGATAACGTACGCCGCGGCGGCCTTGAGGACGGTGTTCATGATCAGGGCACCGCGTACTGCGACCAGGATAAGGTCTCTCCGGCATCAAGCCGAGCGGTGAGATCCACCCCGCCCCGGAAGGCTGGCGAGCCGGTGAAGCGGATCAGCGCGTGGCTCTCCCCGACCTGCACCGGGAAGACGAGGCGGATGTTGCTCCCGGCAATTTCCCAGGTCGCCGGCCGGGGCGTGATGCTCTCAAGCCCGAATTGGTCGACGAGATCCTTGGCGATGGTCACGGCCACCTTGTCGCCGCCGGGTGGAACCCTTGTGTCGAAGCGGATGATCGTGGGGCCCCCGAAACGCACCACCGGCTCGTATCGGATGCTGATCGACCCGTCCTTGTTCGTCAGGCTGCGCTCGCTGAACGGACCATGCCCAAGCAACCCCAGGGCGCAGACCAGCACGAAGCCAAGCATAACGAACCGGCCTGCGAGCTCCGCCTTCCGCCATCTGTCCTCGAACGCCGGGTAGAACCCGTTCGCAATCTCCTCCGGCATCGGGGGATCGTCGTGGATGACTTCCAAGGCAGTTCGCTCCCGTGGCGTTTAAAATTCCCGCCGCAGCCTTTGTAACAGATCGGACGGCTTCGCCCTGGTGGAGGACGCCGCGCTCTTTGACGGGACTGAGGCCAACTCAACGCGCACCGGCCGGACAAACTTGCTTAGGCCCTGAGCGACGTCGACAAATGTGACGTCCGTATGCTTTTCTGGCCGTCTCCCTCCGAAGCGTCTATTCCGCTCACGACCAGTACGAGTCGCGTCAAGCGACACTCGTGAACGTCTGGATTGGGTGGTTTTGAGGCAGTCCGCTTCCGAACGGACATTTGGCGGAAGCGGACGCTCTAGGATTCGTTTCAGGCCACTCGAACGGTGGCGAGGAAGCGGACGACATCCTCCGGCAGGTGGTTGGACTGAAGCCGTCCGCGCTGGCTTGCTAGCTTCCCGAGATCATCCCCTACTGCCCGTTCCGGTCCCGCTGGGTCCGCGGTGGAATAGCCCCGCGGGGAGGAACACTGAGCGTCGGCGTTAGAACTTGTCCTGGCGTTAGCCAGCAGGATTTTCGCACCTCGCCGTCATCGCAGCAACGGAGCCCTGGTGCCGCGCCGCGATCCGGTCGAGGAGGATGTGCGGCACGGTCAGAGCTGACAGCATCTGGAGCGTGACGACCAAGAGGGTCGCCGCCGCACCGGACGAACTGGCGGCATAGAGCGGCCAGAGGCCGGCACCCAGCATGACGGTCAGAGCGAAGATCGGCAGCGAAGCCAGCACGGCTCGCTGCATAGAGTGCACGCCGGGGGCCTTGATTGGGTCCCGTACCAGGGCGAGCATGTGCCTTGGGGCATGGAGGCCGACGAAATATAGGGTGAAGGCCGTGAGGGGCGGCAGCGCCAGAAAGCTCACCGCCAGGACGATCATCTCGCCGAGCACGCCCCGTCGGGTCCCGCGCGTGAGAAGCCAAGCCGCAGTAAGGGCAAGCCAGAGCCACGCGGCGGTCGACCACCACACCGGAAGCTGCGGCATTGGCGAACGGGTCACGACCGCGAAAACCTCCGCCGTCTGGTCCGGGTGCAACAGAGCTGGCAGTGCGACCGGTAGGCCCCCACGCACGAGCGCCTCAATTGGTCTGCCCGGGCCTGCATCTTCCAGGCCGAAATGCAGGACCGAGACGGCGAGGAACGTCGCTAGGGTGACGAGAGGCAGGATCTGCCACGCCAGGAGCACCAGCGCGGAAAGACCGAGATAAGGGAATGCAAAGACCCCGAACCACACTCGTCCATAGCGGGGACGCAGCAGCGGCGCTGCCACCGCGCCGTCCAGCGCCCCGTGCGGAACCCCCAAAACGATCACCCCAGCCAGGGCCACGAGCCATGAGCTCTCGCGTGGCAGACAGGCTGAGGCGACCAGCCCGAGACCCATCAGAACGCCCGCGCCCTGCAGCAGCCATGCGCGCCGAACGGGCACGCGGTGGCGGCTCGCGCCGGCAGTATCCCCGATGAGGGAGACAGGCGACGGAGCTGCCATCCGCCTCAAGCCGCCCGACGCAGCGGCGTCGTGGCCCCGCGGTCGTCCTTCAAATCGCGGTCGACAGCGTGTGTCGTCTCCAAGGTCGCCATGATTCCGTAGACGACCTTGGCGGTCAGATCGAGGATGGCGATCGCCGCCAGAGCTAGCGTGGGCGACAGGAAGCCGAGGCCATCCTGGCCGACGAGCAGCACGATCGGATAGGCGGACCACACCCCCGTGAGGAACACGGCATTGCGCAGGAAAGCTTTCCGTACGTCGCCCCGCTCCCCGGCATTCTCCTCGCGCAGTTGCACGAAGATCCCGTAGAACACTGCCAGAAAAGCGCCGCAGGAAATGGCGAACCACGTCCACTTCACCGCGGCGACGTCGGACAGGCCAAAGGCAAGGGCAGTCACGACCATGATCAGGTCGGATCCGATCAGCCCCCACACGACGGCCGGGCGCCGCATGCCGGAATGCATCGCGGTGCGAGCGAGGCCGACGAGCAGCAGGGGCGTCGTGAACGTCCAGTCGATGTAGCGCGCAAAGTAGAACTGCCGCGCAGCCTCAGCCGCATCGGGCCCTGCTGGAAGGACGAGGCTTCCCTGTCCCGTGGCCATCGCGAAGTAGGAGCAGGCTGCGATGATGGGTACAATCCCGTGGATGATCCCATCAGCCTCCTCAGCGGGGGTCCGTCGCTTCGCCATGAACAGGATCACGGCCGCTCCCGCCGCCATGCCGGCACAGCCGAGCCACAGCCAAAATTGAGGCGTCATCGAATTCTCATGAGGATAGGGATGAAGCAGCTGCGCACGAACGTGGCAGCACGTCCACAATCGACCTCAAGCGAGAACGTTTCGTAGGGTGATTGTCGCAGTCGGGCGTGACCTTCACTAGAGCCGCTGCTGAAGGCTTTCCGCCCTCCCATTAGCCACAAAGCGTCGCAGCTGCCGTAGCCGAAAGCCTCAGCGTCCGTAGCAGCGTCGTCCGCTTCGGAGGCTAGGCTTGTGGACGGTGGCAAACTGCCGCTCGAGTACGAGACGTGGCGCGTAGCCACGAAGCAAATGGAGCGGGAGGTACAGCGCAGCGGCGTCGAGGTCGTGCGCGTGCCGATCGAGGCCGACGTCACCACTGCATGATGCGAACGCGTCGGGCTATCGCGAGATGCCATGGCATGGGCTCGGTTCGTGGCCGCGGCGCTGGAGGGGGAAGCTGTGACTTAACCAGCTGGCTTTGGACTGGTTGATTGAGAGGATCAGCCTGGACCAGAGGAGTTGGAGATGAAGCGAGGACAAAGGCTGAGCGCGCGAAACAAGGCAGCCTCGACTGTCTCGTTTGGGACCTGAGCAGATCCGGGGCTATGATCGAAGTTGATCGGCATTCAGCCCCGCCAAATATTTTCCGTCTAATTTCGGCAGGACTTTCGCTTTTCCAGCGCTGTGAGCTAATTTGGAGCAGCGATCTAAAGATCGGCGTAAAATTCGCTGATTCAGTATCGTGGAGGCCTACGACGATCAAACCGTCAACGCGATTAAAAACGCCGGTCGAGGTGGTCGCAAACTTTGATGTCGTATATCGAATCCAATCATCGGTAAGATATTCAAAGTTGCGACTGGCGAATTTGAGACACGCTCAAAATAAAAAGACTTTGATTTCTGTAAAAGTTGCATAAAATCCGCTGACACCAAACCAAGCAGAGGTTGCCTACCAGCCGACCCTCTAAAGCCGCGAGTAGGCTTCAAGGTGGCTTCTGCTGTATTTGGGGACCTGTTCCACACTGTGGACTGCCTCGCCAAGCGCGATGGCAACCAAGCTGCCTTCGTGGAGCTTGCAGACGCCAGCCGACTCCCCGACTGGTTTCTGCTGATCGCAATGTCGATCCAGGTGCGGCACCGCTGCGAGGTTGTCGAAAGAGGCGAAGACTTCGTGAGGGTGCAGTTCATCGGCGAATGATGCTCACCCATGGATCACCTCCTCAGCATCGGGACCACCGTAGAGCCGCAGCGCACGGCCGACATCGCGTCGAGCGGAGTTCTTGAGTTCCAGGAGCCATTTCCGGTGGCCCGCGTCATCCACGGCCTTCGCCAGCTCGAAATCGGAGATTCACGCCTCGCTCGGTGGCCAGCCGAGCCAGGAGAGGTAGCCGGTGGCGGGATCGGCCCATGCGCAAACCCACGTCTCGCCGGACGGCTTGTGCAGGATGCTGTCGCCGGTGCGGAAAGGTAGCTTCTTATTCGTGTCGCTCATGCTGCCCCGACGATGTTGGGCGCATCCACGGCTACGGTCCGAAGATTGCTAAACAAGCCATTAATAGGCCGGTATGTTTCAAATCGAGAGCGTTGATCATGCTTAATAGACGCGGAACACAGCGTTGCCGAACATATCTCGGGGCAAAAATTGCTTTCGATGATCACTGCCGTACTGTCGACTGCATGGTCCGAGACCTGTCCCAAAAGGGGGCCAAGCTTGTACTTGCTGGTAAGGTTCTCCTCCCTGGCCGCTTTGATCTGTCGATACGCCAGCAAGGCATCACACTGCGAGCCGAGGTGATATGGCGCAACGCTGACCAGGTTGGGGTTGCCTTTCTGAACTAGGCCCGGGCCGGCGATCCTGAGCGTCTGGCGCGATTGCGTGCCCATGGTGGTGCCGCGTTCATTCATGGCCCACCTCCATCACCTTCCGCAGGCTACGGAACGGCCGGACAACCCGGCTGCCGTCCTGGCGCTCGATCAGGACGTTGTGTGGGGCGCGGCGGCGGCTCCGGGCCGATCCGCTCGGCTTCCCAATCGGCGCGGCGGATCCAGCGCTGGTCCGGGTTGGGGAGGCCGCCTCGAATACATCGCATTGATCATAGCAACGAAACCGTTCGATCATCGATCGTGTGGTCTGCTCATCCGCGAGGAGGCCGGAGCCATGACGATCACCACCTCGATCGATGCAGTCGGACTGTTGAAAGCGACGGATTTAATCCAGTCGGCGAGGGCCGAAGCTGCAATCGAGCATCGCGCCGGTCTGCATACTGTGACGATGGTCGTGCCCGAGTCCAACGAAGCAGGCTCCGAGGCTCAAAAGGATGCTCGAGGCCTGCCGGCGCCTCAGAAGCGTGTGATCGACATCAGCGTTTAAGCCTGACCAAGCCACATAATCGCATCTCAGAAGGTCATCGCGCGTGATCGTGCTGTCGGCTATGGGGCTACTCGGCTGCGGTGAGGATGGTCTCTTAGGAGACGGATATGCGGGCACCGATTGACCAACCGACAGGGTGCTCCGATGCGAGAAGGCGGAGTTCGGAGGTCCACCATGCCGTTGGAGCGTTACGAGGCGGGCCAGCCGGTCATTGACGAGGAGACGCTCGACCACGGGCGCTTCGGCATGCTCGACAGTCGGGTAATTCCCTGCCGGATTCCAATTGAGCTGCTGCACGCTCTGACTGATGTGAACGATCTGTCGTTTGACCCGCTCGTCGTCTTCCTGAACTACCGCACCGAAATCGAGGACGTTGCGATCAACAAGTACGAGCGCGAGGGTGCGCCGAACGGTATCCTCGAGCTCGACGATACGGACTTCGTCTAGGAAGACGCGAGACCGGAGTTCGACCGCCTTGATGTGCTGGATGGGGGCGGCGAGCATCATGCCGCCGCTCCAGGTGCAGGATCTGCGAAGAGGGGGTGGTGGTCCCCGGGCGCAAAGCTGATCGCACGGTAGATTGCGGAGGCCGGAAGTTCGACGCACGAATGTTTCAATTGCAACCGTTCGGAAATCTGCAGGCAAGACAGATTGCCTAATACCGAGGGATGACCGATCTGCTATCTAAGGTCTTGCTGTGGGTGGCCGCCTTCCTTTTCATTGGGGCCGCGGTGATCCTGGTCGCGGTCTTGACGAGGCAGTCTCGAAACAACGCAAAGCCCTTGAGGCATGCGCCACACGCGTCGCAAAAATCGGACGAGCGACTTGGGAGTCGTTGAGGCACGCGCGTTCATGCCGCTGTAGCCGCAGCCGCAGCCGACGAGAATGTGCGCTTGCGCATGCCGGACCGCGCCAGACGGCACCAGATACGAGCCAGAAATGATGCTGGAGGCGGTCATGGACCGGTCGGACAACGTCGTGCAGCTTCGCCCCCGAGACGCACCGAGCCGTGCTATGGCTCGGAGCCGCCCTGAGCCCGAACGCGGCCTTACCGATGTACTCGTCGTCGGTGGAGCGCTGGCCGGGCTGATGCTCATCGCGCAGCAACTCGTGCTTGGATTAAGTGCCGGGTGAGACATCGTCATCGACCCGCTTCCTGAGTAGCGTGCCGGGGGTTAGCGCGGCGACGAGCCGCTGAAGCTGATCGGCGCCCGGCTCGTTGATGTCTTGATGTCCGATCCGCTGATCCCGCTGAGCGCGGCCGCCACGTTCGTCGGGGTGGGCTGGCTGATCATCCACGCCGGGCGCCAGTACGACGACGCGATCCAGCACACGCTCTCGGTCTTCGCGCTGGTGATCGGTCTGCTGGTCCTGATCGGTGTGACGGCGAAGTTGCGCTCGATGATGGGCGTCGGTCGCATGTCGCATCGGATCGAGGCTCAATCGCAAGTCGACCCGGTGAAGCCGGTTCGCGCCGTGCGGAATCATGATCCAGGGCAGCGTTCCGAACTGGCCAAGGCGATCGGGCTAGACGTGCCCGGCAGTCAGGCGAAGCGGCAAGCGGCGGAGTAGCGCTATGCCTCAGTGCCAAGCCACCTGCGGCTTGAGCGCTGGCTTCACCAGCCAGGCGGTCACCAGCACGTCGGCGATGCAGCCGATCTGGTCAGCCTTTCGCCAAGCCGCGCGACAGACGAGCGCCTCACCGGTGTCGTCGAAGGTGAGGATGAAGACTTCCGGCAGAGTTTCGGTGTTTGGCAACGTGACCCGGATGCCGGTCGCTGAACGGTCGGCAATGATGCAGGGAACGGTCCTGTGCTCGTCGACCAGGATCATGCCGGGGATGTTGAGGCAGGTCCGATCTTCTGCACGACGCTCAATCATCGAAAGTGCCCTGAGCCATTTCCGCATAGGATGCACGTCCAAGGTGGAGGGCCACTAACGAGGAACATTCGAATTGTTCGGATCTGGGTCGAATACGGCATGCCGCTCTTCGACTGCGCCGGCTTCGATCATGCGGCGATAGGGCGAACGACCACATCCTCGGCGTAGACGAGGGTTGCCATGACGCCAGACTGCATTTGAGTGAAAACTGCGTCGAGATCACCGATGCTGTGCATCAAGACGGCGCACGAGAGGGCTACGATCTGCGTGGTGCAATCAGTTCCCTCGGTAAGGAACTCGCGGATCGCATCGACGAAGGATGCTGTGACGTCGCCTTTCCGCGATGCCCTGAGCACCTGCTCGCAGTCTTCTCGCAGCGGGGCGATCTCGCCATCCACAACCGAAACCCATTGCCGGGTATCATCGTAGATAAGCCAGCGCACCGACCCCTGAGCAACCGGGGCCAGTCCTGCGAGATAGCGCCGAGCGGCCGCGTCATCGT
>NZ_JALNUL010000074.1:0-13223 GCF_026540775.1 Methylobacterium sp. GC_Met_3 | reverse complement strand
CCTAACCCCGAGACTCAGATCTTCTTGGCGAGTTGCGCGGCGGTGTCGGCAGCGGGCCGGGAGAGGTCCAGGGCGCCGAGGAAGCGGTTCTGCGCGTCCATCACGTACACGATGGCGGTGTGCTCCATCGTGTAGTCGCCATCCTTACCGGGGACCTTGCGGGCATAGGCGCGATACGCCTTCTCGGTGGCGGTGACCTGCTCGGGGCTGCCGGTCAGCCCGGTGATGCGCGGGTCGAAGCTCGACAGGTAAGTCTTCAGGCTGGCCGGGTCGTCGCGCTCGGGATCAACTGTGACGAAGGCCACGCGCATGTTGGCGGCCTTCGGTCCCAGGGCGACGAGCACGTCCGAGACCTGCTGCAGGGTTGTCGGGCAGACGTCCGGGCAATGGGTGAAGCCGAAGAACACGAGATGCGGCGCCCCCGCGAAATCGCGCTCGGTGACGGTGCGGCCGTCCTGATCGACCAGGGTGAACGGTCCGCCGACGCCGGGCACGCCCACCGGGGCCTTCTCGGGCATGAACGCGAACACCGCCGCGCCCGTGATGCCGACGAGGCCGAGGCAGAAGGCGAGGAGCGGGATGAGGGCGCGGCGCATCGTGTCGGACTCCGACCTCGGGACGGAGGTGGGCACAGCACGGAACGCCGCGTGGAGGCAAGCGGGCCGGGTGTCGCCGGCCCGCTTGCCGTGTCCGTCAGGGCTGGCGTCAGGGCTTCTGCGCCGGGTCGCCCGCCGGGTTGGCCGGGGTCGCGCCCTTCGGCGGCTCCTTGCCGAGATAGATGTATTCGGGCGCGGCGCGGAGCTGATCCTTGGTGGTGTCGATCCGAGCCTGGAGGGTCTTGTCGTCGGCCCGGTTGAGCGTGACCACCGAGGGGTCGACCGCGACGTATTTCGAGCCGATCCCCAGGAAGCCGCCGACCCCGATCACCCAGGATTTCACGGCGTTCTTCTCGTCGAGGACGATGTCGGCGATCTGCCCGATCGTCTCGTTGGCGCCGTTCACCACGCTGGTGCCGATGAGCTTGCTGGCGACCCGGTCGTCCGGGGTCTGGACCACGAAGGTCGGCCGCAGGTTGTCGGCCATGGTGGCGGGCTGCCCCGGCACCGGGGTGGCGGGGCTGGCACCGCCCGCATTCGGGCTGGCATTCTGGGCCGAGGCGGTGGCGAGGCCGGCCAGCAGGAGGGCCGAGGCGAGGAGCGGTTTGCGCATCGGATCAGGTCTTTCGGTCGGGGGCCGCGGACGAAGGTGGCGCCGCCTTAAGGCTCTGGCGGAGCTTAAGTTCCGCACGATCTGCCGGGCGCGGTCGAAAGCGCGGCGGTTTGCCGACTGCGCATCGGCGCGACGGCCCTTTGACGGGGCGGCACCCGCCCGCCACAAGGCCCAGGCCATGCTGCGCCTCGCCCTCTACCAGCCCGACATCCCCCAGAACACCGGCACGATGCTGCGCATGGCAGCCTGCCTGGGGCTCGCGGTGGAGATCATCGAGCCCGCGGGCTTCGACGTCTCGGACCGCCACCTGCGCCGCTCGGGGCTCGACTACCTCGACCACGTGGCGATCACGCGGCACCGCTCCTTTGCCGCCTTCGAGGCATGGCGGGCCGGTGCGGGGTGCAGGCTCGTGCTCGCCACCACGGCGGGCGCCCTGCCCTACACGGCGTTCGCCTTCCGCCCGGACGATTGCCTGATGGTCGGGCGCGAATCCGCCGGCGCCCCGGAGGCGGTCCACGCGGCGGCCGAGGCCCGGATCGTGGTGCCGATCCGGCCGGGCCTGCGCTCCCTCAACGTGGCGGTGGCTGCCGCGATGATCGCCGGCGAGGCGCTGCGGCAGGTGGCGGGGCTCGAGATCTAGAGCCGCGCCCGATCGCGTTGCCGGCGGGTCCGGCGCCAAGCCCCTGTCGTGACGCGCGATCGCAGGCCACCGGAGAGCGATGGCTTAGCCCGTGGCATATTCCAGCTGCGGTTCCAGAACCCGATCGCCGTCGGCGTGCACCGTCACGGGGATCGCCTTGGCGGCCGGGGTCTTGCTGCCGATCGCGTAATGCCAGATCGGCATCAGCACGTTGCATTCCGGGTAATAGCCGCCGATGCAGCCGATCGGGATGTCGTAGGCTACGACCAGCAGCCCCGAGAGCGCCCGGTCGATCCCGTCATGCGCCACCGTCCGCAGCGTCACCGGCTGCCCGACCTTGAGCCCGAGCCGGTCGATGTCGGACCGGTTCATGAGCACCACCTTCCGGGTGTTCTTGATGCCCCGGAAGCGGTCGTGATAGCCGTAGACCGTGGTGTTGAACTGGTCGTTGCTGCGCAGCGTCATCAGCCGCAGGATATCGTGGCCGACATCGGGCATGTCGGCATCTTCGTCGAGCGCGGTCGGTGTGACGAAGATGGCCCGGCCCGACTCCGTGTGCCATTCCCGCCGCTTAGCCGGCAGGTCGCGCTGGAAGCCGCCCGGCTCCCACATGCGCCGCTCGTAATCCCAGAACGACTTCGGCAGCGTCTCGCCGATCTCCCTGCGGATTTCCGCATAATCGTCGCTGTAGACGTCCCAGCGCACCCGCGGATTGGGGTCGAGCACCCGCTGCCCCAGCTCGCAGATCAGCCGGATCTCGCCGATCAGGTGCGGTGAGGCCGGGCGCCGGACGCCGCGGTTGCCGTGGACGCAGGCCGAAGTGTCCTCCATCGAGAGCATCTGCTGGCCCTTGGCGGTTTCGATGATCTCCAGGCGGCTGATGACCGGCAGGATGTAGCTAATCGTGCCGGGCAGCAGCGCGGTGCGGTTGAGCTTGGTGATCACGTTCACGGTCAGCCGCTGGCGGCGCCAGGCCGGCTCCATCTGGCCATGATCGGGGATCGCCCGGGCGAAGTTGCCGCCCAGCATGATGAAGGCCTGGACCTCGTCCCGCAGGATCGCTTCGCAGGCCTCCACGGTGTTGTAGCCTGCCTCGCGCGGCGGCTCGAACTGGAACTGCTGTCCCAGCCGGTCCAGGTCGAACAGCTCGGGCTTCTCGGTGATCCCCATCGTGCGCTGCCCCTGCACGTTGGAGTGGCCGCGGATCGGGCAGATCCCGGCCCCGTCGCGTCCGATATTGCCGCGCATCAGCAAGAGGTTGACCAGCATCTGCACGGTCTCGACGCCGGCCTGATGCTGCGTCAGCCCCATGCCGTAGACGCCGATGACCGCCCGGGAATGGCAGTAGACGTGGGCGGTCGATTCCATGTCGGCCCGGTGCAGGCCCGAGCGGCGCTCGAGTTCGTCCCAGTCCTGGACGCGCAGCCAGTCGGCGAAGGTCTCGAATCCGTTCGTGTTGTCGCGGATGAAGTCCTCGTCGAGGATGGAATCGCCCTTGGCCCTGGCGGCGTCATGCGTGGCGAGCACCGCCTTGCAGATGCCCGCGAGGGCCGCGAGATCGCCGCCCGCCTTCACTTGGTGATATTGCGAGCTGATCCGGGTCGCCTTGCCGGTGAGCATCTCGGTGGGCGATTGCGGGTTGAGGAAGCGCTCCAGCCCGCGTTCGCGCAGGGGGTTGTAGGTGATGATCGGGACGCCGCGCCGGCTCGCCTCCTGCAGCGGATGCAGCATCCGCGGCGCGTTGCTGCCGGGATTCTGCCCGAAGAACATGATGCAGTCGGACTTGGCGAAGTCGTCGAGCGTCACGCTCCCGACCGCCTGGCCGATGCTGACCGGCAGGGCCACCGAGGTCGTCTCGTGGCACATGTTGGACGAGTCCGGCAGGTTGTTGTTGCCGTAGAGCCGCGCGAAGAGCTGGTAGAGGTAGCTCGCCTCGTTCGAGAGGCGCCCGGAGCTGTAGAAGACCGCGCCCTTCTTCCGGTCCTCGACCGCCCGCAACTCACCGGCGATCTCATCGACCGCGTGGCCCCAGGAGACCGGCACGTATTTGTCGGTCGCCGCATCGTAGCGGAGCGGGTGGGTCAGGCGGCCGGTCTGCTCCAGCTGGTAGTCGTCCCAGCCGAGCAGCTCCGTGACCGTGTGGGTGGCGAAGAAGTCCGGCGTGCAGCGATGGGCGGTGAGTTCCCAGGCCACGGCCTTCGCGCCGTTCTCGCAGAACTCGAAGGGGAGCGGGCTGGCCGGCTTCACCCAGGCGCAGCTGTTGCACTGGTAGCCGTCGACCTTGTTGTGCCGGCTCAGCACGATCGGACCGCTCGCCAGCACGCCTTCGCGCTTGAGGATGGTCCCGACCGAGAGGGCGGAGCCCCATCCCCCGGATGGCAGGCGGTACGGCTTGAATTCGGGCTTGTCCAAGGGGGATGTCTCCGGGCCGATGCATCCAGGGATACACGAGCTACGTCACAGCGTTCTCCGTCGAAACCGTGGGCACCGAGCTTTGTTCGCGAGAATTATTGAAACTTAACGGAGGTTAGCTTGATCATCAGCCGGGACTACTTGCTGAAGAAGCCGTCGGGTCCGTCGGCGCCGAAGCTGTTCCTCGATACCCAGGTGGTGCCGCTGGCCGCCAATCTCGCGGGGGCCGTGGAGGTGGCCCTCGACCGCGCCGCGGCGCGCACGGGCGTCCGCCCAGCCGTGATCCTGGCCGGCGCGACGGGCCTGATCGGCCTCGGCCTGTTCCGTCTGCTCACGCACCGGACTTCGGCATTCCGACAGAGCGAGCGCGGCTGAGCGCTCGTCCGAGACGACAAGGCCCAACCCGCGGTGGCTGGGGTGCCCCGACCGCTCGCCTCTCGTGAGGGAGCCGATCGTGTCCGATCGCGGCGCGCCCAGAGGACCGCACACCCCAGGCAAAGGCCAGTGGATGCCCAGCACCTCCCTGCGTGCTCCGATCCGCGTCCGTCGGGGGCGCGGATCGACCACCCCTACTGAGCGGCGGCGCCCTGCACGCGGCTGATCGACGAGGTCGCGGGATTGTGGACGCCGATCGCTGCGGCGGATGACGGCTCCCCGTCCGCGGCCAAGCTCGCCGCGGTCACCCGGATGGCGGCGGCCTGCGGCAGGGACTCGGCTTCGGACTCAGCCTGAGCCGCCTCCTCTTCCAGCCGCCGGCGCTCCTCGGCGTAGCCCCCCGCGATGACGAGATCGACCAGCCGCCGGGTCAGCCGGAAGGCCAGCCAGAACAGGGCGAGGCAGAGCAGCGTCGCGGCGGCGGCCTTGAGCGGGTCCACGGCGTTCTCCGGTGGTGTCTCCCGATGCGTGAGGCCTCATAGGGCCGCGGGCGGCTGCGAGGCAATTGGACTTGGCGCCAAGATTGGCTCCAAGACCGGATCACGCACGGTCGGTGCCTTGCGTACACCATCGTCCCGGACGTCTTGCATGAAGCGATGAGGCCGGCTCCCGGACCGCACGCCGCAGCCGCAACGAGGCGCGGCGCGGCGAGCAGACCGGTCGCGGTATGCTAACGACGCTCGGCGCATTCGAGGCAAAAATATTGTACTTCGCAATATATTGGCTGAAATTAACTAGCTGAAGATTGAATTATATTCAACAACAGCGCAATCGATAATACACACCGACCCAATAGAACAATGTTAATTAATTATTATTGATAATTCTAAAAGTATACAGTATGACGCTCTCCAGCCGACACGCCGGGTGGCGGTGTACAGCCTTCACGCTCTGACTTCGCATGCAGACGCTCTTCTCGACGGGTGGAGTGCATCCCAAGAATGCCTTCCGCCGATGGCGGGAGATGGTCTGCGAGCGGCTGGTGCCGGCCGACCTGCGGACCCTCGACGACGTCCCGTTCCAGGGCCGGATGGATGTGACGGGCATCGGACCGCTGCTGATCTCGCACTTCTCGCACACGGCGAAGCGAACCGAGGCGACGGCCGAGACGGTCCGGCGCAACGGCCGACACGACCGGGTTTACGCGGTCCTGCGGCTTTCCGGCCAAGATACCATTCAGCAAGGCGACCAAGAGGCGGTGAGCCGCGCGGGTGATTTCGTCGCCGTCGACGCTCGCCCCGCCGTCTTCCAGACGGAGACGGGCAGCGCCCTGGTTCTCGACCTGCCGCGCGATCGTCTGGAAACCGCACTGGGGCCGTCCCGGCTGTTCAGCGCCCTCAGGGTCGGGGGGACCTCGCCTCCACGATCCTGGCGCGGACGTACATCCAGGAACTGATAGCCGTGGCCGACCGGCTCGGACCCGACGCGGCCACACGCATGACGTCGATCGGGATCGATCTGATCGTGGCGAGCCTCGCCGAGCGGCTCGCGCAGGAGGTTCCGCGCTCCACCCACGGCACCGTCACGCTCCAGCGCGCCAAGGCGTATATCGAGGCCAACCTGAGTGATCAGACCCTCGACCCGCCCCAGCTCGCCGCCGCGATGGGCGTCTCCCTGCGCCGCCTTCAGGAACTGTTCCACGAGCGCGGCCGGCACATCTCCGACTATATCTGGGAGCGCCGCCTGGAGGTGGCGGCCAAGCGCCTGATCGACCCGGCCTGTGCCCACCTCTCGATCGGCCTGCTGGCCTACGGCAGCGGCTTCGCCAGCCAGGCCCATTTCGCCCGCCGCTTCAAGGAGCGCCACGGCCTGACGCCGACGGAGTTCCGGCAGGCGTCCCGGCAGACCCGGCCCGATGCGCGACCCCGGGGGCGACCCGCGCGCATCCAGGGGCTCAACTGAGGGCTGCAGCGGCGGCGCGTCCCTGGGTCGCTTCGCGCGGCAGCCGAAGACCGTGTTGAAGGGATCGCCCGGCGCCAGCCCCCGGATCGTGGTATCGCGCCCCGGTCGGACCACGCGATCCGGAGACCGGACCCCGCCGGGTCCAGAGACCAAATGCCCTCGATCAGGCGGATGCCCTTGCGCGAAACCTTCCACATCGAAGTCCTCGGACCGGAGCCGGGCGAAATCCAGACGCGGATCTCGGTGCGGGTCGGCAGCCTGGAGACCGCGCAGGAGCGGGCGCTGCGCCTGTTCGCCCGGGCCCGGGTGCCGCAGCGTTCGGGCGAGCCGGCCGAGGCCGTCCGCGTGATCGACGGCGCCGGGCGCGAGGTCTTCTACCGCACGCGGTTCGACTCGGGAGATTGAACCGGATGCGTGTGCTGATCCTGCCGGGGCTGCTTCTGCTGGTCTGCGGGCTGTTCCTGCGCAGCTACACCCTGCCGCCGGCCCCGGACCGGCGGGGCGGCACCACGCTGATGCTGAGCTGGCCGAACCGCCCGATCTTCGGCAGCCCCCGCGCCGATTGCATCGCGGGACCGTCCGACCAGCCGGTCCTGCCCTGCCTGATCGCCTCGGTCGCCCGCGCCCGTGACGACGGGATCGTGCTGGTCCAGCTCCCCTTCAGCCCGACCTGCTACGACTTGTCCGGGCGCGTCGCCGTCATGGGTCGCGATCCGGCGCAGACCCAGGCACGGCTGGCGCAGATCGCCCGCTTCGGCTGGTAAGCCGCCGGCCGGTGAGGCGCGCCTGGGCGACGCGCTCCCGGAGACGCTCCAGCGCCCGGGCCACCGGGAACAGGGGATCGGGCCCCGCCGCGACCAGAAGGTGGGCGATCGTCCGCCGCTCGGTCCAGAACAGCGAGCCGAGGGCGAAATCCGGCGGCGCGCAGGAATCGATCCGGTCGAGCGCCCACCCGCCGGACGCCACCGTCTCGGTCAGGCGGTGGACCAGCTGGATTCCGGGGGCGGCCTCCGGCTCCGCCTCGTCGTGGGCGATCTTCAGCACCCAGGCCTCAGAGCCGGTGACCGGCAGGATCAGGGAGGCGAGCGTCCGATCCGCCCGGCGCAGGCGCGCAATCCGCACCCGCCCCTCGGCCCCCAGATCGGCCAGGGCAGCGCGCAGGAAGGCGACCTCCGCCGGCCGTTGGCCGAGGCTGGTGCCGGCCCGGCCCTTCCAGCCGGCCGCTTCGAGGGCGACGTGCTCGGTGAGCGCCCGGTCGAGGGCGGCGGGCGCGTCGAGCATCTCGAGCGCCACGGTGCCCTCCGCCTCCAGGCGCGCATGGGCCCGGCGCAGCTTGCGCCGCCGCTGGCCCGAGAGGTGGCCGAGATAGGAGGCCCGCACCTCCGGGGCGTGGGCGCCGAGGTCGAGCAGGCCACGCCTGTGCGGCCAGTATGCGGCACGGGCGGCGCCCCGCGCCGCCAGGAGATCCGCGAAGAGACCGTCCGCGGGGGCGTTCGGCAGGAGGAGTCGCGGCGGCAGGCCCAGCGCCCGGGGCGCCGCGAGGAGGCCGGCCAACGCCGCCTCCGGTTCGGCGCCGTCGAGGAGCGGAGCGCCGAAGGGGCAGTAGCCGTGGGTCCAGCCCATCAGCACCGGCAGCGGCAGGCCCCAGCGCCACCGCGCGACCCGGAACGGCCAGGCGGCGCGGAATCGCGCGCCCGGTGCCTCGGGGGGCCGGTCGGCCACGATCAGCAGGCGCACCCCGGCACCGAAGGCGTCGCGGGCGGCGAGCGCGTAGCCCGCCTCGTAGAATGGGTTCCGGATGGCGGAACCGTCCCCCAGCGCCCGCCAGGCCGGGATCCAGGGCGCCCCCGGATCGGGGGGCCGGATCGCCGCGACGAGGCCCTGTGGGAGCGTGGCGGTGTCCGGCATGGGATCCGTCAGGCCGCGAGCCGGTGGCGGATCGCACCGGCGAAGCCGAGCACGTCGTAGCGCCACGCCGCCGCCCCCGCGCCGACGGTGAGCAGGACCATGCGCAGAACCTGCCCCGGCACCATGAAGCCCCCCGGCATCAGCCCGATCCCGGCATTGACGGCCGCGCAGGCCGCCGCAATCCCGGCGATGCCCGCCATGTCGGCGAGCGGCAGGGGCATCGTCGTGCCCTCCCGCCGGGCGCCGAACACCAGCACGAGGCAGGCCGCGCTCTGCCCGCCCGCGAAGGCGAGCGCCGCCCCAGGGGCACCGAAGGTCGGGATCAGCAGGAGCGAGAGCGCCGCCACGGCCGCCAGCGTGGCGAAGGCCGCCGCCGCCTCCAGCCCGCTGGTCCGGGTGAAGTAGATCACCTGCCCGAAATAATAGGCGCGGAACATCATCAGGATGCTGGCCAGGATCAGCACCGGGGCGAGGTGGCGCGCCTCGGCCCGGTAGTCGGGCCCGAGCAGCACCGTGACCACGAGGTCGTCGAAGCACAGGAAGAACACGGCGCCGAAGGCCGCCACGAGGGTCATGGCCCGGGCGGCATCGCTCAGGACCCCCGCGGCGGCGGCCATGCCGCCGGTGCGCGCCTCCCGCTTGGCGAGCGAGATCAGCGACAGGGCGATCGCCTCGCCGAACACGATGAAGCTCTGCCGCAGGAAATCCGCCAGCGCCCCGTAGGCGCCGAGCCCCGCCGGTCCCACGGTCTTGGCGATGATCAGCCGGTCGAGGCTCTGGGCCAGCGCCGCGGTCCCGAAGGACAGCACCAGCGGCCAGCCATAGGTGAACAGGCGCAGGGCCTCGGCCCGGCTGCCCCGCCCGGGCATCATCGGCGCGATCGTGGCGGCGGCCGGGAGCGAGGCGAGCGCGTTGGCGGTGGCCACCGCGAAGGCGAGGTCGAGCGGATCGGCCGAGAGGTGCAGGGCGAGGCTGCCGAGGCCGAGGATCAGCACGGCCCGGGTCATCACTGAGGCCGCGACCGCCCCGACTCGCAGGCGGGTGCGGGCGATCTCGGTCGCGCCTTCGAACAGGGTGGTGCCGCAGGCAAGCGCCAGGACCGCCGCCGCCATCCGCCCCGGGACCAGCCCGAACCCGGCCGCCAGCGCGCTGCCGAGGCCGGCGAGCAGCAGCGTGCCGGCCAGGATGCGCACCACGGTGCCGACCTGCGCGGGCTCGCGGGCCTCGTCGTAGAGGGCGAAGAACGCGAATTTGGGCCACTGGCAGGTCGCCCCATAGAGCACCAGCGCCCAGGACAGGACGTACAGGTAGGTGCCGTAGCTCGCCGCCGGCGCCAGCCGGGTGAACACCGCCACCGAGGCCATGTTCAAGGCGGCCGCGAAGCCGCGCGAGCCGACATAGATCAGGCTGTGCCGGGCGATCATGTGCGGTGCCGGGGCGCGACGCCCCCCTCTCCCCGCGTGCGGGGAGAGGCCCGCATGGACCTCGTCGTCCAGGCGGGAAGCGGAGGCGCAGCCGAGGCGGCGGTGAGGGGGCGGCTCCAGAAGAGTCTCATCCTCAACCGCCCCCTCACCCTCGGCTGCCGCCTCGCTTCCTGCCCCAACAAGGGGGCAGGAAGCCCTCTCCCCGCAAGCGGGGCGAGGGGGAGAGATGCGCCCAGCGTTGGCGCGTTGGGCAAAATGGGATTTCGCAAACTCGCCGCGAGAGACGGTAGCGCGCGTGGATCCCGCACAGTCACAGGCCAACTCAGCCCCGCGCTAACACAAACCGGTCCCACGGCGGGACATATGGCAATAGCCTGAGGCATGACGGCCTGAGCAGTGCAGCCGCCATGCCGGACCATCAGCCCGCCCGGCGGATCAGGGACGTGCCGGTCATCTCGGGGGGCTGTGCGAGGCCCATCAGGTCGAGGAGCGTCGGCGCCACGTCGGCAAGCCGGCCATCGGCCAGCGACACCCCATCGACGCCGACCAAAGCCACCGGGACCGGGTTGAGCGTGTGGGCGGTGTGGGGCTCGCCGGTCTCCGGATCGCGCATCGTCTCGCAATTTCCGTGGTCGGCGGTGACCAGCAAAGCCCCGCCCTGCGCGGTCACCGCCTCGACCACGCGACCGAGGCAGGCATCGACCGTCTCCACCGCCTTGACGGCGGCGGCGAGGCTGCCGGTATGGCCGACCATGTCGGGATTGGCGAAATTCAGGATGATCAGGTCGTAGCGCCCGGAGCCGATCGCCGCGACGGCGCGGTCGGTGAGTTCCGGCGCCGACATCTCCGGCTGCAGATCGTAGGTCGCAACCTTCGGCGAGGGCACCAGAATCGCGTCCTGGCCCTCGAACGGCGCCTCGCGGCCGCCATTCATGAAGTAGGTGACGTGCGGGTACTTCTCGGTCTCGGCCATGCGCAACTGCGTGCGCCCGGCCCGGGCCACGGTCTCGCCCAGCCCGTTCGGCAGGTCGAGGGTGCCGAACAGGGTGTCGGCGAAGGCGTCGAGCTCGACGCTGTACTGGACGATGCCCAGGGCAGCGGCGAAGCGGATTGTCCGGGAGCGGGGAAAGCCGGAAAAGTCCGGGTCGAGGAGCGCGTCGAGGATCTGCCGGGTCCGGTCCGCGCGGAAGTTGAAGCTCAGCAGGCCGTCGCCGTCCCGCATGCCGGCATAGTCGCCGATGATGGCGGGCTGCATGAACTCGTCCGAGACGTCCTGCGCGTAGGCGGCGGCCACCGCCTGCCCGGCCCGGGGGAAGCGGGTCCCGCGCCCCTCGATCAGGGCGTCGTAGGCGATCGTGAGCCGCTCCCAGCGCCGGTCGCGGTCCATGGCGAAATAGCGGCCGCACAGGGTGGCGATGCGTGCGCCCTGCGGCAGCGCCTTCTCGACGGCGGCGACGCAGGTGGCGGCGGAGCGGGGCGGCATGTCGCGCCCATCGGTGAAGCCGTGGAGCCGGACCGGGATGCCGGCCTCGACCAGCACGCGCGCCAGCGCCACCGCGTGGTCCTGGTGCGCGTGGACGCCGCCCGGCGACAGCAGCCCCATCAGGTGGCAGGTGCCGCCCGTGGCGCGCAGGGCCTCAATGAACCGGGTCAGGGCAGGATTGCGGGCCAGCGACCCGTCCGCGATGGCCGTGTCGATCCGCGGCAGATCCTGCAGGACCACCCGGCCCGCGCCAATATTGAGGTGGCCGACCTCGGAATTGCCCATCTGACCTCTGGGGAGCCCGACATCCGCACCGAAGGTCCGCAGCCGTGCCTGGGGGCGTTCCCGCATCAGCCCGTCGAAGACCGGCGTCCGGGCCTGGTGGACGGCGTTGTCGGCGATCTCGTCGCGGAGGCCCCAGCCGTCGAGGATCACGAGCATCACGGGGCGCGGGGTGCTGTCGGGCACGATCATGACTCTCCTGGGTTTCCGGCACGCGGCCGGATCCTGCGGGCCGGGCGAGGCCGTCCCCTTTGCGGGTGTCGATAATCGGCTTGGCCGCGCGAGACCACAGCCGAGGGGGCCGATCCGTCCACGACTCCTTGAAAGCGTCGGGATTCTGACAGGCTCGAATACGCAGACGCGCGTGCGACGCCCGACCCGCGGCCGGACCGGATACCGGCTTGGCGCGACCGAAGATCCTCCGGAGGGCAGCGGTGGTACGGCCGCCGGGGATCGCCGCGGGTTGCAATCACCCGGCAGAAACCCGTGACCGGCCCGCCATGGATCCGGGGTTTCCGGCTGGGGGAAACTTGACGGAATCAGAGCCCGATCCACCGGTCCAAGATGTCTCAGGGGAAACGGCCTGCGGAACAACTTGGCCGATTGCAACGCCTTCGCGTTCTGTTAGCCTGCCGGATGTAATCGACAGGGATTGTCCACCGTGGCCTCGACCGAGATCGTGAGTTCCGAGACGAGCGCGGATCTGGCACTCGATATGGTCGGCCGTGCTTACTTGGCCATGGCACTTCTCTACGAAACCGCCCACCCGGGCGAGTTCGTCGATGTCCAGCGGAAGATCCGTGCGTTCGTCGAGGACAATTTCCGGATCGCTCAGGAATCGAGCCGGAGCGGAACCCTGTCTGCCGGAACCGTCGAGAATGCGACTCATCTTGTGAACAGCGTGCTGGCCGAGGCGGAAAACAAGATCGCGACAATGATTCGGCCTTCCCGACACGGGCGCAATCAGATGATGACTTGATATCGCCAGCCGATATCTAAATGTGTTGCAGTCGAGCCATAAGCCGCCAATAAACGTTCCCACACCCCGAAGCGCCGCAATAACAATAGCTTAGAACGTCGACAGTCTTAACGGGGCATGTTAACTGTCGATTGGACAGCAATAAAATTTAAAGCGCAGCATGGATAGCGATGATTGGGAACAGGCCGCGAGCCGGGCGGATGTCGCGCTGGAGATCTTGGTTCGGGCCTACCACGCTCTTGCGGTCGTCTACGAGCTGTCCAACCCCGGCGCCTATGCGACGCTTCACAGCCAGATGATGCCGTATCTATGCGACGGGCGCGGCCTTCGGGCGCGGGACTGCGCCGGATCTCACACGGCCGAGCTCGTGACCTCCGCCCTGGAACAGGTCCGCTGCGCGCTGAACGATATCGGGTCCGACGTCGCGGCCGTCCGAAGCCGCCCGGGGGAAGTCCTCGGTTAGAATTCCGGGACCGCGGTACGCGATAGTTTCGCAACCACAGCCGCGCTCGACACCCTCGGATGGACAACCTCCGTAGCAAGGGCACC
>NZ_JALNUL010000073.1:0-13355 GCF_026540775.1 Methylobacterium sp. GC_Met_3 | reverse complement strand
AAAGGTCGGCGACGAGCCGGCGCAGACGAGCGTTCTCGCGCTCCCGATCCTTCATCTTCCTGGCTTGATCGACCTGAAGGCCGCCGTACGCCTTGCGCCAGCGGTAGTAACTTTGCTCGGAGATCTCCGCCTCCCTGCATGCAAGGGCCAAACTCTTGCCCTGGGCAGTCTGCACCTCAATCTGGCGCAGCTTGAGCACGACCTGCTCCGCGTTCGTCTTCTGGCCTCGCCGCATGTCCAACTCCTTTGGTCCTGGCTGATCCTCTCAATCAGCCCGGTCCAAAGCCAGACAGTCAGGCCAGCGGCGCGCTCGGCGGGCGTCAGGCGGCTTAAGGAAATCCGGATCTCGGCCATTGCGGCCGCCGCACAGGCACCAAGGTCTTCGGGCGTGAAAGAAGCGTGGGATCTGTCCATGTCATACCCTCCGCAGATGTCGCGTTGTCCCCGAATTGATCATGGTGCTGCCGCCCGCAATTCGGACGACTCCTAGGTCAAGGCCCTGAACGACTTGCCCGTCCGGCATCTCACTTAGGATCAATCCGGATGCCACGGCGGGGCGAGGACCCCATCTAACTTCGACGCGAAGGCAGGGAGGCGCAGCATGGGTGCGAATGGCCTGGATGCGTTCGACAAGACACCGCATGGGACGCGGGTGCGGCTGGCTGACCTGATGCGGTGCGAGGCGATCGGGCCCGGCCAACAGGCAGCGTGGCCTGTGGTGAGAGCCGGGCTGCGGACGGTGCGTGTGATTCTGGGTTGCTGGCGCTCGCGGCTCAGCTCGGCACGCCGCGCCCGCTCCGCATAGGCGGCGCCTCTCACGATCGGCGCCCTGCGCCGGGGCACATGCGTCAGGGCCGCAAAGGCCGGCCCCTAGGCGGCTTCATGAGGCCGGACCGGGTGCAAGTCAGGGGCATGCACAGAGCCGAACGGCCTCTTGGCTAGCGACGGGCGCGGGAGCGGATCATCACAACTTTCCTCTACCCGGCGATAGATAGGCCCCATTACATCGGTCGCTTTGCTGTGAAAAACCAGTACCACGGAAGAGAGCACCCAGACTAAAGGGGCGTCTTCCGCGGCAATGGATTGCTATTCGAGATTTGATCCCGCGAACGGTCTGAATGAATGCCCGGAGACGTTATCGATGCAGTCAGAGATAGCACGTGAGATCCTTATATACTTGCGCAGTACGCATCGGCTGCCCGGGGCACGCCTGCGCATCACGACGCTGGATGAACGGTTCGGGACCGACCCCGCCGTTGCGGTGGCGGTCTCGGAACTCGCGCGCACCGGGTATGTCGCCACGCCGGACGCAGACACGGTTGAACTGACCCCGCGTGGATACGAGGCGCTGCTGAGCAACCAGTTCTGATCTTGCCGCAAGCAATCGCTCATACAACTGGAGAGTAAAATATGTCGATGAAAGGACAGGATAGCGCGGGAGGTCGTCCACTGCTCGCTCTGATCAACAGGGACATGGTGGTCGTCGATAGCGACGGAACTCGGATTGGAACTGTTGACAAGGTCGAAGGTGGTCACCTCAAGATCTCTCGTGTCGACCAGAAGCCTCGAAACCAGCACCAATACGTCACCCCGGATTGGATCGCTGCCGTGGATGACCGGGTCACACTGAACCGGACATTCGACGAGGCAAAACGCCTTTGGGCGAGCGAGCCTTACGCGAAGCGCCACCAACTTGAGCGCGCGGTCTGAAGCCGGCGTCGCGCGGAGTTTTGCCGGCACGGACGTGCCCTCAGGTCTTCAAGGATGCTGACGGTTCAGGCTGAGCCGGGCCACGCCCGATCTGCCAGCGCTGCCCGGCGAAGCGGATCAGATCCTGGCTGATCCATCGAGCTCCAGCCCAAAATTCAGGGAGCCCAACATGAGCGACGGAATCTACGATATCTGTGAGGTGCGGCCGGCCACCATACGGGCTCAGCCCGCACCGATGACCACCTTTGAGCACTCTGACGCCCACACGGCACCTGGGTCAGTCCTTAGGGCAAAACCTTATAGGCGGCCGTCGATCCGGCCCGATATACCCAACAGCAGAGGGCGGGACCCAGGGGGGGGGGCCGAGCCTACACTCCGCCCGGCAAAGCGTCTCCGCCCCCTGAGCGCGGGGACATGCGCGGAAGCATCGCGACGTAAAAAGGCGAGATCCGATGGCATCCAGTTCAGGCGACACATCCGGCAAGCGGGTGAGCGGAAGCGACAAGGTCGTAAGCCCTGATCACGCCGGAGGCGACCAGATCCGGATGGCGCTGCAATGGGGCGGCGGCTCGAAGGGCTCCAAGGGGCCGATTACCCACGCCGACAAGCGCAATCAGAACTCGAGCACCAAAGGCTGATCACCGGGTCCGCATTCTGGACTGCGCCGGCCTTCGGCGGTCAGGGCCGTTCCCTCAGGCGTCAGGAATGAGATCTTGGACGTTCAGGCGCCGATGCACCCGATCGAGCGTCCCTTGACGGGGGACCCAGCTCGCCGCAGGCGCAGGGCGTGTTTCGGCGCAGTTGTGCTTCTCGTCGCGCTTTGGACGGCGCGCTCATACTTGGCCGCGGTTGTCTGGGCGATCATCATCGCCGTTGCGATCTGGCCCCTTTACCGGCGGGCGCCGCGAGCCAAGACATCCCGCGGTCGGCTCATCCCCGCTGTGTCCACCCTCTTGTGTGCGGCCGTGCTGGTGACGCCGTTGGTGCTGGCCACTGCCGAGCTCGGCCGGGAAGGACAGGCCGTTCTCGGATGGATCAGTCGCGCCCAGCAGGGTGGCATCGAGGTGCCGAGCTGGCTGACGCGTCTCCCCATTCTGGGCGAGCACGCGGATCGCTGGTGGCGCTCTCACGTCAGCAACCCAGCAGGACTGCGGGCGCTATTCACCGACGTGAACTTCGAAGCGTGGGCGGCTTGGATGCGCAGCTTCGGCGGAGAGATCGCCTATCGCGTGCTTTTGGCCTTTGTCACCTTTCTGACGCTTTTCGCCCTCCTCCGGGACGGGGATAGGGTCGGGACGCGCGTGCTCTGCCTTGCGGAGGAGTGGTTGGGGAATCCCGGCGAGCGGCTGTTCGAGAAAGTGGCCCTTGCGATCAGAGGCGTTGTGAACGGTACGGTGTTGGTCGCCATCGGAGAGGGATTGCTGATCGGCGTGGGTTACTGGGTTGCCGGGCTACCGCAGGCTGGGCTTTTCACGCTGCTCACCGTCACGTTTGCGATGCTGCCCTTCGGAGCCTGGTTTGCATTCACGGCTGCGGCCCTGATTCTCGCGATCCAGCATGACGCATGGTTTGGTGCGGCCGGCGTGTTCGGTTGGGGGGCCACCGTCATGCTGGCTGGCGACAACTTCGTTCAGCCGGCCCTCATCGGAGGAGCCGCGCGGCTGCCGCTGGTCTGGACCCTGATCGGGATCCTAGGTGGCCTCGAAACCTTCGGGCTTGTCGGCCTTTTTGCTGGGCCAGTCGTGATGGCGGCGCTCTACTCAATTTGGCGGGACTGGACAACGCCTGGAGCGGCAGTTGTCGATAGAGTGGGTCTGTGCTGACAGGCCCACGCAGATGACGGTAGCGAACAGCGGCACTCTCACGATTCAGATCCCCGCGGCTTTAATTTAGAGGCCTGGCAGGTCTGACTGGGGTCGATACTAGGGCGACGCGGCAACAGTGTCGGCCTTGCTAGCCTGCAGGGCGCCGAGGGGCTTCTGGCCGCCGACCGTGGTGTCGCGGGCGGTCTGGTGCTCCATCTCGGCGTTCAGCTCTGCGCTAAGCAGCACGACCGTCGTCGACAGCCAGATCCAGGTCATGAAGCCGACGACCGGGCCGAGCGAGCCGTAGGTGTCATTGTAGCTGCCGAAGTGTGCCCCATACCAAGAGAACAGGGCTGACACGATCAGCCACAGCACATGGCGCGCTGGTCGGCCTCGATCTTCACGATCGTGACGACCGCATGGATCTGCGGAGTTGCACGCACATGGTCCTCATCGCACAACCACTTTGACTCACGGCAGTATCTGTCGCGCTTGCGAACCGGATGCCGGCAGGCCGGTTGTGTTTGTGAGGAGCCCGGTCAAAGCAGAGCGCCCTCAAAGCTTCTATAGGGAGAAGCTGGATGCCGAAAATCAGTGTAAAGCTTGCTGGCGACGGTACCCACATGGTCGTGCAGGACCACGATCCTGTTGCATGCGGCATGAGCCTTGAAGAGGCGGATAACTTTCTGACTTTTCTGCGGGCGTCGGCGCGAGTGCGGCGGACGCAGCGGCTACCGGAGGCACTGCGTCTGCGCAGAGCTTTAGCTGTTTAGCGCCTTTCCGAACAGGTAACTGCAGGCGCCCTAACAGGCTGTTGAAGAACTCGGCCAGCGGCGAGCGATGAAGGGGATTTCGTCAGCGGCATGGATGCCGATTTCGCCCTGAAGCAAGCCGTCGGCCTGGATCTCGGCCCATCCGGAGCCGCGGGCCTCGTCCATCTCGTCGCTCCCGGACCAGTCGAACTCAACGGCTGCGTGATCACCGCCACCAGCAAACGTCCCGGTGACGCATCCAAAGGCGAACTCGCCGCCGGTGGCCTCGAAGAGGATGTAGGCCGGCTCGACCATGTCGGCATAGTCGTCCGCGTAGCCGGGCAGCTCGACGATCCGCCACTTGCCCAGAACGCTCACGCCAGAGCAAACAGTTTGGGCAGGCGGACGGGGTTGTAGGCCGCTGCGGTGAAGGCGAAGGCCCGTCCGGCCTTGTCGCGGCCCCTGAAGCGGGCTTTCCCCTGGCCACTCGCCGTCTCAATCCAGCCCAAGCCCTCCTCGATGCGCTTGCGGATCTTCTGGTTCATGCCATAGCCGGCATGGTGGGTGGTTCGCCTATCGATGAACGAGCGGCGGCCGCAGGTGTTCTGGGTCACGTGCGCGTGCGCATTCATCGACCTCAGCTCATCGACGAAGTCCTCCGCGTCATAGGCCTTGTCGGCGCCCACTGAGCTGGCCTTGGGCCGGTCCGCCCTCGGCTCGATCATCGCCAGCGCGGCGATGCACTCGGCGAGACCGTGCGCGGACGTCATGCAGGTGTCCACGATCAGGGCCGAACAGTTCCCCATCAAAGCGTGGCCGATGAAGCAGAGCTTGGCCTCCATGCCCGGCCCCTTGCGGATAAGCCTGACTTCGGGATCGGTGGTGCTCGCGCGCGTCTCGTTCGAACGCTTCTGACCCTTGAAGGCGACCTCGGTGTTGCGCCCACCGGCCGGCGATGGTGCTTGATCCCCGCTTTGATCCTTGGGCCTGAAGCTCTTCATCGAGGCCCAGGCTTCGATCAGTGCGCCATCGACGCCGAAGTGGTCACTGGACAGGAGCCGCTTTACTTGGGGCTGGACCAGCACGGCTGCCAGGAACTTGGCGGCGATCTCGCCGGCTAGCAGCCTGTCCCGGTTCTTGCCGAAGCTCGAATGATCCCAAGCCGGATCGTCGACGCCCAGCCCCACGAACCAGCCAAACAGCAGGTCGAATTTCAGACGCTCCATCAACTGCCGCTCCCAGCGGATCGAGTAGAACGCCTGCAGGAGCATAGCTCGCAGCAGCGTCTCAGGCGGGATCGACGGACGACCCATCCGCGCCGGGTAGAGCGCAAAGAAGTCCTGGTTCAGCGCTGGGAGCGCCACATCCGTGTGCTGCCGACCGTCTGCAGTAGGTGGTCGGGCCGGACCCGAGCCTCCAGATCCACGTAGGAGAACAACGTCCCCGACCGCTGATCCGCACCCCCATCCGCCTTCCCCACGCGCTCCCGAGAATGAGTGAATCGCGCCCGGGTCGGTCACGCCACGAACTTCTTCAAGAGCCTGCTAGGCGTCCTCCGGACGGCGTGGATGGCGACGGTGCAACATTCAGGAGCGGCGAAAGGGGGCATCATGCTGCAGCATTGTGAGGTAGAGTTCGCCCCCAGCCCTCTTTCGATCGTCTTGTCTGCGCTATTCGGCTAGGCGGGCGAGATGAGGCGCGTAGATCGGACTCTGATTCTCAACGGGATCCACCTCAAACCGCCCGGCTCCGGTCGCGGCGGTTTTTTCGTGCGTGATGGTTTGCTCCGAGTTCGCTCGCGCAGGGTTTTCGTGCTCAACGACCAGCAACGATGAGCCATCTGAGCACATAAGCCACTTCGCCGAATTCCAACGGTATCATACTTAGGGATCTGCCTTGCGGAATAGATCACACCGCGAATTGCTAATATCGGAATACACATGATATCCGCCTGGAAACTTCGCTCCGGCGCCGTGTTAATCAAAGAATCGCACCTGAAAGGACGACTAATGCGCCTTACATCGACCATCCTAATTGCTTCGCTTGCCGCACTTGGCTCAGGAGCGGTGTCAGCTCAGCCGATTGCGCCCAGCGGCACCCCACGATCAGGGGGTGCAGCGATCCAGGCTCAGCCCAACACGACAGGCAATGATCGCAATGTAGTCATTCCTCGCGGAGCTACCGGAGCCGAGACCATTACGACCGACTCGGCAGCTGGCGGCAACGCGAACCTACCTGAGCGGGCTGTTCCAAATGGCAGTGCTGGCGGCGGCAGCGGAAGTCGCTAAGGCGAGAGTGGAAACCCGGCACGAGTTGAGTGCTTGGATTAGTATGATGCGGCAGGCTGCCCAGGAAGTCGCCTAGTCGCCGAGATCCGATCCCGGCCTCGCCGGGCATTCCGCAGAGAAGCTCGTGCATGGCTTACGAGATTGGCGTCGGTCCGGCTCAGCTCACTATCAACGTCGGCGACAGCGTGCTCATCACCGAGGTCGACGGCCAGATCCATCAGCCGAGCGAGCGCGGCCTGTTCTTCCGCGACACCCGCCTCATCAGCGCCTGGACGGTCACCGTCGATGGACGCGGCTGGCAGGTGCTGAATTCCGCAGCCACCGACCACTTTGCCGCCCAGGTCGTGATGGTGAACCCAACCCTGCCCAAAGATGCGGGCGACGTTCCCGCCGGCACAGTCAGCCTTGCCTTGTCGCGCTCGCTTGATCACGGCGGCATGCGCGAGTCGCTCAAGCTGCGCAACCACAACCGCAGCCGCGTGCGTCTCTGCCTCGCCGTGCAGGTATCCTGCGACTTCGCCGATGTCTTCGACGTGAAGGCTCACCGGATCGTCGTGCGCGGCGAGACCTGCACCCACTGGTCCCCCGAGGAGGGCTGCCTCGCGACTGTCCACACGAATGACAGCTTCCGTCGCGGACTATGGGTTGGTCCAGCAGACGGCGCGGCAAGGCCAGTCCTTCGGGACGGCGCGCTATGCTTCCCCGTTGAACTCGGTCCCCAGCAGTCCTGGAGCACCGACCTTGACTACCGCTGGATCGACGGTGACGACACGCTCGACGCGCCGAGCGTCGCCTTCGCCGAGCGTGAGCGGTCCAGGCCAGCCGCAGCCCTGCGCGACTGGCGCGATGGGGCCCCGCGCCTGCGCACGCCGCACAACGGCCTGCAGCAGCTCTACGACCGATCCTTCGATGACCTCGCCGCCCTGCGCCTGCCGTTTGAGGGCACGGACTGCAAAGCCTTTGTACCGGCCGCCGGCATCCCGTGGTTTGCCGCTTTATTCGGGCGCGACAGCCTGATCACCGCGATCCAGACCGTGCCGGTCTACCCCGACTTCGCGCGCGGTGCGCTGGAGATGCTGGCCCGCTATCAAGCCGACGCGACCGACGATGCGCGCGACATGCAGCCGGGCAAGATCCCGCACGAGCTGCGCCGCGGCGAGATGGCCGCCCTGGGTCTGAATCCCTTCCGGCCATACTATGGCACTGCGGATGCCACGCCGCTCTACCTCATCCTGCTGCACCGCGCGTGGCAGTTCACGGGCGACCGGAGCCTGATCGAGCGCCACCTCGTCACTGCCGAACGCTGCCTCGCCTGGATCGACGATTACGGTGACTTGGATGGTGACGGCTTCCAGGAGTACCAGCGCCGCGCGCCGGACGGGGCTGAGAACCAGGGCTGGAAGGACGCGGACAACGCCGTCCTCGACGAGAGCGGCGACGACGTGCCCGCGCCGAAGGCGCTGTGCGAATTGCAGGGCTACGTCTACGACGCGTGGCGCCGGATGGCCCAGATCTACGACGCACTCGACCGACCGGATCGGGCGCTGGCGCTCAGGGAAAAGGCGCACGTTCTCCACCGGCGTTTCAACGCCGCGTTCTGGGACGAGGACGCGCAGTACTACGCGCTATGCCTGGATCCGGAGAAGCGGCGGGTGATGAGCGTCAGCTCGAATCCCGGCCACCTGCTCTGGTCGGGGATCGTGCCGCCCGAGCGGGCCGAGGCCGTGGCGCGGCGGCTGATGGCGGAGGACATGTTCAGCGGCTGGGGCGTGCGCACACTGTCGGCAGATCATCCGGCCTACAACCCGCACGATTACCAGCTCGGGGCGGTCTGGCCGCATGACAACGGCGTAATCGCGGTCGGGCTGGCCCAGTACGGCTTCCACGCCGAGGCAGCCCGCATCGCGGCCGGCCTAATCGCGGCGGCCGACCGCTTCATGCTGCATCGCCTGCCGGAGGTGTTCGCCGGGACGAGCCGGTCCGACGCGCCTTTCCCGGTGCAGTATCTCGGGGCCAACGTCCCGCAAGCTTGGGCGGCGGGCTCGGTGTTCAGCCTGCTGCATGCCCTGATGGGCGCCTGGGTGGACGCCAGATCCTGCACGATCCTGGCCGACCCGCACCTGCCGGACTGGATACCGGAACTGACCTTACTGGATTTCACCGTCGGGCAGCAGACGGTTGATCTGCGCCTGTTCCGCGACGGCGCGGAGACCCGCATCGAGATCCTGCGCGGTCCTGGAGTGAGGCTGGTGCGGCGGCCCTTCGCCACCACAGTCGAGTATCTCTGAACGCCCCATCTGCGTGCGAGTAAAAGCAGGTACCAAGCGCTCTGCCCCTGATCAGGGGCAGAGGGCGACCAGTCATTAGACCGCAGTTTTGGAATCCGTCAAATTTACTCGTCTGACTTAGATGCGTGTCAGCGCAATATAGCAAGCAGACAAGCTAGTTTATGACTGTCGGTTTCGGTTTTAATCTGACAATATGGCAAAGAATCTGGGTGAGCCGAGTCCAGAAGTTGGCGTACTACCCGAGAATACTCGGAATCTTCGGTTCAAACCCTGAACCCAATGTCGACTCCTGGCGCAACTCAGGCCTACAAACTGGGCTGTTGCAGCGTCCGCTTTGGAGAAGCCGCTAGAGTCGGCTGAGCGGCCGGAATGGGCGCAAAGCCGAACGTCCGGTTCTGCGCGCAATGGCGATCCAGCGTGACGTAGTCTGGCCGTTTTCTGCCGTTCCGGTTTCGCGCGCAAAACCGAAGAAAGCGGACGCGCGGCAGTTGGCTGAAACTGGCCGAGTGCCGACCGCCTGCCTTGAGGCGGAGGGAGACAGTTTCGGGAACTCGATCACCGCAAGACGACGCACGCGTCTCAGACAAACTTCCGCGAATCGGGACCTCGGTCGCGAAGCCGCGGTTCCCGACGTAGGGCGACGATACCTCAGTGAGGGAGAACTTTGCTCAGGAAGCGTTGCGCCCTTTGCGAGAGTGTTCCCGGATCGCCGAAGAAGGCATCGGTCGCGCAATCCTCGACGATAGCTCCGTCCTCCATGAAGACGACCCGGTCGGCAACGCGCCGGGCAAATCCTATCTCGTGAGTCACCACCATCATCGTCATGCCCTCGCGGGCCAAGCGGGTCATCACATCGAGAACCTCATTGACCATTTCGGGATCGAGGGCGGAAGTCGGTTCATCGAACAACATTACCTCGGGGTCGAGGGCGAGAGCACGTGCGATCGCGATGCGCTGTTGTTGTCCGCCGGAGAGCTGAGCGGGCATGGCAGAACGCTTGTCGCGAAGGCCGACGCGGTCCAGTAGCGCCGAAGCCCGTTCCTCGGCCGCCGGCCGCGACCGTCGGAGGACGGTGCGTTGGGCGAGACACAGGTTCTCCATCACGTCGAGATGCGGGTAGAGCTCGAAATGTTGAAACACCATGCCGACCCGCCGGCGCAGGGCGCGCGCGTCGAGCCACCCTCGATCGAGCACTGCCTCACCGACTCTGATCGTGCCGGACTGGAACGGCTCAAGCGCATTCACGCATTTGATCAGCGTCGACTTGCCAGAGCCCGATGGCCCACAGATGACGACAACCTCACCTTGCCGGACGTTAAGGCTGACCTCTCGCAGCACCGGTTTGTCGCCATAGCACTTGTCGACCCGTTCGAAGACGATCACGGAGCGCTCCTTCGCATCCTGGCGACCGCCGCAGTCGCTCCAAGACAGACGAGGTAGTAAACGAGGCAGGCCAGGAGGTAGGTCTCTACGAGCCTGCCGGCCCGGTTTGCGACGATCGAGGCCGCGGTCAGGAAGTCATGCAGCGATACGACGAAGACCAGCGAGGTGTCCTGGAAGAGCACGATCGCCTGCGTCAGGAAGACGGGCATCATGGCCCGGAAGGCTTGTGGCAGAACGACGTATCGCAGCGCCGCCAGACGGCTCATCCCGCAGGCGAGTGCGGCGTTCATCTGTCCGGGGCGAACGCTCGCGAGACCGCCGCGGATGATCTCGCTGTAATAAGCAGCTTCGAACAGGACGAAGGCGACAACCGCCGAGGCGAAGGCCCCAACCGGCCGTCCGAGGATCAGCGGAACCATGAAGTAGAACCAGAAGATCACGAGGATCAGTGGCACCGCCCGAAACGCGAAGACGTAGACGTCGACCACCGCGCCGCCGACGCGGCCCCCGAACAGGCGCAGGGCGGCGAGTGCGGTCCCAAGCGAGAGGCCGCCGAGGACACCGATCGCCGTTAGGCCGAGGCTGAGGGCCAGCCCTTCGACCAGAAACGCGGCATTGTCCCAGAGCGCGTTCATGGCTCAGGTCCTTACTGCGAGCGCGCTTGGCCGAAGCCGCGCCGCCATCCGATCGAGACCGAACGCGATCACGACATAGATCAGCGTCGCCGCCCCGAACGCCTCGAAACCGTGGAACGTCATGTCCTCGATCTGGCGGCTCTCTGCGGTCAGCTCGAGGACCCCGATCGTGAGGGCGATCGATGAGTTTTTGACGATCGAGAGGAACTCTGACGTCAAAGGTGCCAGGATGATGCGAAAAGCCTGCGGTAGGATCACGTACTGGTAGGCCTGGGCGCGGGTCAGGCCACAGGCGAGCGCGGCCGAGACCTGCCCGCGCGGCACCGCGTCGATCCCTGAACGGAAAAGCTCCGCAAGACGACCGGACGTGTATATACCGAGCGCCACGACCGCGGTCGTGAATTCGGGCTGGGGCATGTCGCGCTTCACCCACAGGCCGAGATCGCGCGGCAGCAACTCCGGCACGACGAAGAACCACACGAACATCTGCAGGATCAGCGGGATGTTGCGAAACACCGAGACGTAGAACCCGGCAAGCCCGCGTATCGCGGGTGAGCCCAGCACCCGCAGGAGCGCGACAGGAAGCGCGAGGATGACGGCAAGGGACCACCCGGCTGCCGAGAGCGCGAGCGTCCAGGCGACGCCCGCGATCAGCCACCCCGCATAGGGTTCTCGGAGCACGAGGCCCCAATCCCAGGCGTAGTTCATTCGGGGATCCCCTCGATCTTGAAGAGGGCGGCGGTATCCGCATCGATCGGGCCCGCGTAGGGAGTCACCCAGCGCCCGTAGAGACCCTGCAATTCGCCCGACTGGGCAAGGCGTGCGATGACGCCGTTGATCACGGTGAGCAGCCCCGAATTGTTCTTGCCGACCATGAAGGCGACCTGCTCGAAGGAGAGGGGCGTGCCGACGACGGCGAAGCGGTCTGGCTCGGTCGCGGTGCGGACCACGCCGCCGAGCAGCACCGCGTCGTTGATGAAGGCGTCGGCGCGCTGCGAGGCGACCGCCAGGAGGCCCTCGCCGTTATCCCGGACGGTCAGTATGCGGGCCGTGAGTTTCCGCGCCTCCAGGGCGGCTCGGACGTAGCGATCGGCGGTGGTGCCGGCGGCCAGTGCGATCACCTTGCCGCCGAGGTCGGGCAGGTCGCGGATGCCGGACTCCTTGCGGACGAGGAGCTTGCCCTCGCTCAGAGCGACCGCGTAGCTGAAGTCCACCTGCTGCTGGCGGCCCAGCGAGTTGACCGTGGTGCCGCACTCGACATCGACGGTGCCGTTGGCGATCAGAGGGATCCGTGTTTGCGGCGTGACCGGCACGAACCGGGTGCGGATCTCGTCAATTTTGAGGGCCTGGGCCAACGCGCCGGCGACGCGTCGGCAGAGCTCGACCGAGTAGCCGGACGGCTGTTGCGAGCCGTCGAGGAACGCGAAGGGCTCGGCGGACTCGCGAAAGCCGATGGTCAGCGTCTTCGTCTCTTGGATCCGGTGCAGGGCGGTATCGGCGACCTGCGCAGCGGCCGGCAGTGACCGGGCGGCCAAGAGGACGGCGCAGAGCGCCAGGGCTGGGGCGACGACGCGCATCGGGAGGGCTCCTAGCTAGGCGAGCAGCGGCAGAAGGGAGGCGACGTCGTCGAGGATGACGTCGGGCCGCGGCACGGCGGGATCGAGCGCGACGCCGCGGCGGTTGACCCAGGCGATCGTGAGGCCGAGGGGCTTGCCGCCGACAAGATCGGTGAATTGGGATTGTCCGGCGTGCAGGATCCGGTCGAGCGGCACGCAGGTCTCTCGGATCAGGTATCGGAAGAGCGATCCGTCCGGTTTGTAGCCACGGGCGCGTTCCGCGGTGCAGGCGAGCGCGATGCCGGAGGGCAGCCGCGTGCGCGCCAGAAGGTCGTCGTCGATATTCGACACGATCGCGAGGCGCCGCCTCTCGCTGATCCGGGCCAGCGTCGGCTCGACGTCGGGATAGAGCGGAAAGCCTGGGAAGGCGTCGAAATAGCGCTCGATCAATGCGGCGTCGCCGTGGAGGCCGTAGTGAGCGAAAGATTCTTCCAGGGACAAGGTGCAGATGTCCCTGTAGCTGCGGTACGGTCCCCAATAGTGGGCGATGTTGCGGTGTTCCCAGAACTCCCAGAACTCGCGCAGATTGACTTGATAGCCAGAGCAATCGTCGAGGATAGATTGAAAGGCCGCGTAGGAGCCTTCACGTACACTGATCAGCGTCCCGAAAACATCGAAGGAGACCCAGGTCGGGTCGTAATGCGGGGGAGGATCGTGGTCCGGCGGCGAGATGTCGGCTTGGTCCATACAGGACGACCCCTTTAGTCTCGATTCAACAGAGGCGGCGATGCGCGGTGACCGGGATGACGAAGCGAGGCCGACGAGGGTTGATATTGCATCATCCGCGTCCGACATCGACGGACATCGCTATGCCGTCATTGTTTCGCTGCGCTCGCAAAAACGGAGCAGCGGGGATGATCCAGGAATGACGGAACGTG
>NZ_JALNUL010000072.1:0-14041 GCF_026540775.1 Methylobacterium sp. GC_Met_3 | reverse complement strand
TAACGGCGATAGAATGGACGAGTGTCATATCCTGGCATATACATCATTCGTTACTTGTAACTTTTTTTGGAAAGATGTCCTTGGATGAACGAAAAATCATGATAGCCGTATTTTTTTCCTCCCTCTTTTAATTCTTCTAGTATATCTAATGCTTCCTTCTCAGTCGGAACGGAGTCGATAACTCCGATGTAAGAAAGAGTTGCGGTCATTATAATCCATTCTATCTCAGGACTATCTTGAACCTGTGATACAAATGTTATGTGCTGAAATTCCACTGATAGATCCTGTTTACTGTTGATGATTTGCATTTTGACTCAGATAAAAGTCTGTTGAAGATTAGTAGTAGTAGTTTTTATGCGCCATCTTCGATAAGGCTTTATCGGATCTTTTATGGTGGATCGTCCTCGTAGCGTTTGAGCCGTGATTAGGTAGGCGCTCAGGCCTTGATCTCGCGCCGTTGAGGTTCTCTGGGATGATGACAACCCGATGTAAGGTGAGCGCAGTCTGGCCTGGCGATGGCTGGACGGTAATTTGCCAACGGCACTCAACTCATGAAAAGGAAGGCGATCCGCATGCGATTTAGTCGAAATGACCTCACATCGCGGAATTTTGCGCCGTTCTTGCTATATGTAATAAATTTATCTATATTATTGCAACACAGAGCCATTTACTAAAACGACTTGAAACAATAGTCGTAAACGTCGTACTTGGCCATGTTTCAAAGAACCAGCATACACCCCTGCTTTATGAAAGACACCCTAGCAAACATCGTTTCGCGGCATGTCACACGACATCGACGCTTTGATGCTAAGTATCCTCACAGTCGCGACGTCCGACGTTCGTCTGAGTGTTTGCTTCTATCGAAGATATTTTGATTCGATCGTACGTTCATCAGACTTCCAGATCGTTCTGACGACACCAGACGCCTCGATCGATCTCTCAGTCCGCAATCTGATCGCGTTCGGGTGTCAAACTTTGTCGCTGTAGAGGAAGGCTCTGCCAAAACAAATCGCTGACTCATAATTTATGTTAGAAATCCTGGCGGAAATCTCGGGAATTGGGCCTTCGTCGCTTCTATTTGTATCGAGATCAATGGAACGTCTTATAAACCTGCAAACTATGGGGTGTTCTGAACTTGTCTGTCTTTGCGCATCACTGATGCAATCCGTTCCTTCCAGCAGGATCGCAAGCGGTTGCCTTGCGAGGGAGGGCGGCCCGGTGCAGTAGTGCCAGCGTTTGTTATCCCTGAGCGTGCGTCGGGACCGGCGCCATGGCGAGGTCCATAATTGTCGCAGGTCTAGCTCTTGGCGGCACTGCTGTTCGCGCGCGCGCCCGGGAAATAGGTGTAGAACCTATCTCGGTTGATCCCGAGCCGCTTGGCGATATCGGCTACGCTGATCGTGCCGACCGTGAGCATCGACGCATTCAGGTGTAACGGTCACTGGGCTTCCACTGAGCGCATCGCGGCCTGTACCCGCCGGATCGTGGCTCGGCTGGCCTTCATCTCACGCGCGATCGCCGAGGCGCCCTGACCATCACGTAGTCTCTGCTCGACCAGCCGGCGTCGCTCCTCGGTAAGGCTTGCAGGACGTCCGATCGCCTTACCCTCGGCGCGCGCTCGCGCCAGACCTGCCTGTGTCCGCTCGATCAGCAGGTCGCGCTCGAACTCGGCGACCGCGTTGATCACGCCCATGGTGAGCTTGCCCGTCGAGCTTGTGAGATCGACGCCGCCGAGCGCCAGGCAGTGCACGCGCACGCCGACTTTGGCCAACTGCGCAACCGTTCCGCCGACATCCATCGCGTTGCGACCTAAACGATCCAGTTTGGTCACGACGAGGACGTCGCCATCTTCAAGGCGATCGACGAGACGGGTGAAGCCACGACGCTGCGAAGTGGCCACGCTTCCGGATACAGTCTCAGTCACCATACGCTGAGCCTCGACCTGAAAGCCGGCGGCGCGGATCTCCTCGCGCTGGTTGTCAGTGGTCTGTCCGAAAGTAGACACTCTGAGGTAGGCGAAGGTCCGTGGCATGGTCATAATCCGGCCGAAAGCGGTGGCCGAAACTAAATGCTGGCCGAAACCACCACAAGCCTATGTTTCGGCCGGATCTCCCACCGGTGGCCGAAACCGTTCGGTTTCGGCCAGCCCTCCGCGAAGGGAACACTCGCCGATGAACCACGAGTGACCCAATCCTGATAAAACTGCCATATTGCGGTCTTATGGCATATAAGACGATAATACCGATTGTCTGATCAATGGCCTATGCCGAGCTAATGGCCGGACGTCTTTAATCAGGCAGGCGTGTGCCTCTGAGCCGATTGGACCCTGATGTCATGAACGCGACGCTTTCCAAGATCGATGCTGGTGGTCGGCTGATCATTCCAGCCCAAGCGCGAAAGGCTCTCAGCCTCGAGTACGGCGGGCCAGTCGTGCTGACCCTGGTAGACGGTGAGCTTCGGGTGCGCTCAGTCGCCTCCGCCATGGCCGAGCTTCAGGTCCAGACCTCCTCCTTTCTGTCGGGCGAGGACGCCTCGGTGAACGCCTTTCTGACAGCACGGCGCGCTGAGACTGCGAGGGAGGAGGACACGTCGGCTGACACGAGCGATCAGTCGGCCTCCTTCACGACGGAGTTCGATCGTGGCGCGTAGCGTCCTCGATGCTTCAGCGCTGCTCGCCTACCTCCGCCGGGAACCCGGCTGGGAGCAGGTGCTCGACGCCTTCACCGGCACCGCCACGATGACCACCGTGAATTTCGGCGAGGTCGCCGGATGGCTAGTCCGCAACGGAGCGGATGAGGCGGCCGTGAGAGCCCTACGGAACGGCCTCGTGTTTCCGCTTACCCCAGTCGACGACGACCTTTGCATTCGTGCCGCCCTTCTCGAGCCTCTGACCCGCTCAAAGGGTCTTGGGATCGGGGACCGGCTCTGTCTCGCACTTGCCACCCGCTCGAACGCCGTTGCGGTCACTGCGGACGCCGTCTGGCAGGAGATCGCTGCAGGTGCCGGCGTCCAGGTCCAGCTCATCCGCTGAGGTTTGCTAAACAAACGCAGCGTTTACCCGTCAGTAAGATTGCCGACATGTTTTACCGACAGTGGCAGAGCTGTTTAGTCAATCTAGAACTGGCCCCGCCAGATCACCGGAAAAACGGTCGATTTGCCGACTGTGTCAGTGCATGCACGTGACGCGGGGCTACAGGTCAGACGCAAAGGATCGGTCAGAGAGCCGCCGGTGGTCTGTTTTGTGTGGTTCACGTGGTGACGGTCTGGTTTGGACGGTCAACCGCGACTTAGTGGACCAGACGGGGCCCGGTGCTAGAGACGCATACCCAGATGAGCGCCAAGCCCGTCCCGAGATTACGTTCGCCACCATCCGATGGTCGTCCTCAAGCGTCGAAGCGCGCACCGACATGGTCAAGGTGCAGGTAGTTCGGATTGAACAGCGCCGCCCGCTCCAGAGCTGGCAGATCCGGGATGGTCAGTCTTCGGCCTCTCAACTCAACCAATTGCTGCCTGCGCAACGTTTGCAGCACCCGGTTGACGTGCACCGACGTCATGCCGATCACGTCGGCCAGATCGGCTTGCGTCAGGGGCATCTCGCAGCTGTCGCCCTGCGTCAGCCCAATCGCGCGCAGGCGGTAGAACACCTCGCAGAACAGATTAGCCAGTCGCTCGGGCGCCATGCGCCGGCCGAGGTTCAGCATCCACTCGCGCTGCATCGCCGCGTTCACCAGCGACTCCCACCACAGCGCCCGCGTCACGCGCGGGTGAGCAGCCATCATCGCCTCAAACGCTGCCGGTGGGATCTCGACCAACGTCACGGCACTGAGTGCACCGATCGAGTGGTCCATCTCGGACAGGATGAACACGTTGTGGTCGCACAAGTCGCCCGGCAGAAACAGCGCGATCACTTGGCGGCGTCCGTCCGGCAGCTGCTTGTAGCGGTAGGCCCAGCCCGAGAGGATGAGGCGGACGGTCTGCGGGGCGTCGCCCTCGCGCACGATGTCCGTGCCCGGCATGTAGCTGCGCACGGGCTCGCTCGTCAGCGTCTGCAGCATCAGTCGGTCCTCATTTGAGAGGTGCGTGAACTGCTCAAGCTTGGCAATGAGGGGGTTCAGCATGGGGATCCTCTGCATTGCGAGCTGAATTGCCTTAAATGACGCAGTATTTGCTAATTCTAACGCATGTGAGATCGATTGGTCTCAACCTGGGTTCTGATGGACGGCTGCCGCTTGCGCTGCGTAGCTGTTGCGAGGTTTCCGTGCCGCTGTTCTTCTTCCATCTGCGCACGCCCGAAGGCCTCGATCCCGACGAGGACGGGCTCATGTTGTCCGACCTAGAAACCGCCTACTTGGAGGCTTGTGCCTCGATCCCCGACATGGCGGCCGATCTCGCTCGCACCGGCCTGAGCCCGATGCCCTACAGCTTCGTGATCGCCAACGCGGCCGGCGAGGCACTGATGGAGGTGCCCTTCGCCGAGCGGCTGCGCGATCCGCGGCGGCTGACCCGGCCGGATCAGCACGTCCGCGCCCGTCGACTTTCGGGCGAGATCGCGGATGTGATCGGTGTGACGCGTGAGACGTTGCAGCAATCCCGCGAGATCCTCGCTCGAGCCCGCCGTGATCCGTGAGAGCGGCTTGACCGCGTGATGGACGCACGTCACCACCACAACCCGTGAAACCTTGTCCTCGCCAACATGGATCACGCTAACGCCGTCGGCCGCATCACCAGGCGCCTCCTACGACCTCGTGGATCCCGCAGATGGCTGACGACGCGACTCGCTTTCCCATCGTCGGCATTGGCGCCTCAGCCGGAGGCATCGAGGCACTCGATACCCTATTCTCCGGCCTCGGCCATGATGGCGGCCTCGCCTACATCGTTGTCACCCACGTCAGCCCGGACCGCGAGAGCCTACTGAACGAGGTGCTCGGCCGGTTCACCCAGCTGCCAGTTGTAGTTGCCGCAGACGGGATGCTGGTCGAGGTCGGGCACGTCTACGTGCTGCGAGCCGGTGCAATCCTGGGGCTCAAGGATGGACACCTCACGATCCGGGGACAGGATCCGGTCCGACGCGAGCGTAACCCAATCGACCTGTTCTTCAGCGATTTGGCCAAGGATTGCGGCGAGTACGCGATCGGCATCGTCCTGTCGGGCGGCGGCTCGGACGGCACGCTCGGCATCAAGGCGATCAAGGAGCGCGGCGGCCTGACATTCGCGCAGGTCGCCGACGGGACCGCTCCGCGCTACCCGGACATGCCGATCAGCGCGATCGCCACCGGCTTGGTCGACTTCGCGCTCCCAGCCGACGACATCGGCGCCAAGCTCGCCGAGTACGCCCGCAGTTTTGGGGTGATCGAGGATCTCAAAGGGACCGCCGCGGCGGCGGCCACCGCCGAGATCTACGCGGTGCTGCGCGACCAGCTCGGCCACGACTTCTCCGGCTATAAATCCAAGACCTTCGTGCGCCGGGTGCAGCGGCGCATGCAGGTCGCCCGCATCACGCGGGTCGAGGACTACGTCGAGCGCCTGCGCCAGGACGGGGACGAGGTCACGGCGCTGTTTCGCGACCTCCTGATCAGCGTGACCAACTTCTTCCGCGACGCCGACGCCTTCGAGGCCCTCAGGACACAGGTTCTGCCGCGCCTGTTCGAGGGACGCGGGGCCGGGGGTACCGTCCGGGTGTGGGTGCCCGGCTGCGCCACGGGTGAGGAGGTCTACTCCCTCGCCATGCTGATGCGCGAGTACATGGACACCCTGCGTACCGCGCCGCGGGTGCAGATCTTCGCCACCGACATCGACGATCCGGCGCTGAGTGTGGCCCGCGCCGGCCGCTACCCGGAGGCGCTGCTCGACACCGTCTCACCCGAGCGGCGCGCGCGCTTCTTCACGGCCGACGGCGGCTCCTACGTGGTCACCAAGGAGGTGCGCGAGCTGTGCGTGTTCTCGCCCCACAGCGTGATCCGCGACCCGCCGTTCTCGCGCATCGACCTCGTCTCGTGCCGCAACCTGCTGATCTACTTTGGCCAAGAGGTGCAGACCCAAGTTATCCCGATCTTCCACTACGCTTTGCGGCCGCGCGGGCACCTGTTCCTCGGCACGGCGGAGAACATCAGCCAGTTCACCGACCTGTTCACGAGCCTGGACAAGAAGCACCGCATCTTCCAGGCCAGGGAGACCGACCGCCTTCCCGCACCGCTGCCGCTGATCGTCACCGGCACGCAACCCGCACCGTTCGGCCGTGCCTCGTCCTTCAGCCGCGGTCTTCGGCTAACCTCTTCCGCCCATGAGGCCGGGCCGCCGTTGCGCCAGATCGTGGAGAGCCACGTCGTTGAGCGGTTCGCGCCGCCGCACGTCGTGGTCGACCGGGACGGCGACGTGGTCCACTACTCGGTGCGCACGGGCAAGTACCTGGAGGCGCCGGTCGGCTTACCCAGTCGGCAGTTGCTGACGCTGGCCCGCCGTGGTCTGCGCCTCGACCTCCGCTCGGCCCTGCGCGAGACGATCGAGACGCGCAGGTCGACCAAGCGCGAGGACCTCTCCATCGAGGGTGAGGACGGACGGCTTCAGGTGGTGTCGATCACGGTCGAGCCGCTGCCGCAGGGGGACGGTGCCGACCCGCTGCTGCTGGTGCTGTTCCACGACCAGGGCGTCTCGCTCAGCCGGGCGGAGGCCGAACAGCGCGATGCGCGGCTGCACCCGGACATGGATGTACTGCAGCTGGACCGGGAGCTGCGCGAGACGCGCGAGCGGCTGCAGGCAATGATCGAGGAGTACGAGACCGCGCTGGAAGAGCTGAGGTCGTCCAACGAGGAGCTGGTCTCGGTCAACGAGGAGCTTCAGTCGACCAACGAGGAGCTGGAGGCGTCCAAGGAGGAGTTGCAGTCGCTCAACGAGGAGCTACAGACGGTCAATCACGAGCTGAGCGGCAAGATCGACGATCTCGACAGGGCAAACGGCGACCTGCGCAACCTGTTCACCGCCAGCGGCTTGGCCACGGTGTTCCTCGACCGCAACCTCGTGATCCGCACGTTCACGCCAGCGGTGGCGCGGTTCGTCCCAATCCAGGAGGGCGACCGCGGTCGGCCGCTCACCGACTTCGCCCTGCGGCCGGCCTACTCGAGCCTCGCGGAGGATCTGCAGAGCGTCCTGGCCACCGGCCAGGACGTTGAGCGTCGGATCGAGCAGCCCGGGGAGCAATCGGGCCAGCACCACGTCGTGCGGATCGTACCCTACCGTGTCCAGAAGGACGCGATCGAGGGGGTGGTCGTCACCTTCGTGGCGGTACCGTCGATCGTGTGAGAGGTTCCGGATGTGCCCCTGTACCAGAGGGCATGTGCATGATGCAGGTCCGTTTCTGACCGTTAGGGCATACCGAAAAAGAACCACCTTGATCGGCTGCTATGGGTGGATTTGCTACGGTCTGCTATTTGAGCGGCACCGCATGAAACCGGACGTGGCTGGCCCTCCTGCTCACGGCCCTGCCGGCCTTGCCGAGGCGGCAATAAGGTCCATGAGCGTGCGCAGCAGATCGGCCTTCGAATACGGCTTCACGAGCACCGGTGGGTCGGTGTAGCCAGCCGCCTTGGCCTTAGCCCCATGGCCCGTGGCGAACAGGTAGGGCACCCAAAGCATTTCCAGCCGATCAGCGATTGGGAAGCTGTTATCTCCATCGCCCAAATTGATGTCGAGCACTGCCGCATCGAGGCGGTGATCCTCGACCAGATCGAGCGCGCGATCCACTCTCGGTACTGGGCCGACTACCTCGGCCCCTGTCTCTTGCAGCCAATGCATCACCTCAGTGGCGATCAGGTACTCGTCCTCAACAACGAGGATACTACGGCCAAGTAGAGAAACGGTAGCAGGACAGGACATTTACTCATCGGCTATGATCGTTAGGTACCGTACCATTCGACCGAATTTCCCAACCTCGCGCTCACGTACATCAAGATGGTGGCCTTGGCTGACATGTCCGCTAGCCACCCCGAACCGAAGTCGCTGGACCGTTGGCGCACGACCGCTTCGGGGGAGCGACCGCAGCGGTCCTGACGGCCGGGTTGGGTCGGATGCGGAATGACCGGGATGGGTAGCTTCCCGCCGGTCTGCTTTCCGGCGGAGCTACAAAAAAGCGGACGCCACAGCCGCAATATCATTCAGCGGCAGCGGGCGAGGTCCAACACTACTACGGCGACTACGGGGTGCGGCAATCCATGGCGGCGGTCGCCTCCACGACGCTCAGGGCCCGGCGGCGGACCTCCAGCGAGGCGTTCGAACCATCCGCGACGGCGGACGCCTCGCGCTTAAGCGCGGTGTCGCAGGCACAGGAATGGTATCCGGCGGTGTCGTAGCAGGCGTCGTGATGCATGCACGCCGCGTCGAGCTCATCGGTCGGGGGCAACCCCTCGCCGCGCTGTCCCTTGCCGCAGTAGTTGCCGTGGTACGGCTCCTGGCCGGCGACGACCCGGCCGAGATCGCCCTTCGGCGGGGCCGGCGCTTCGGCCCGGCCGCCGGGGTTGAGTTCGTTGGCCGGGCCGCCCGCCCGGGACCCGGAAGAGCGCAGGACCTTCGGGATGCCGGAGCGCTCGCTGGGCTCGTTCAGGGCCTCGCCGGCCTTACTGTTCGGGTCGGAGAGATCGGGCGGCGGCCCAGGGCGGGGCTCCTCGACCTCGACGGTCGCGGCGGGAGCTTCCTGGGCACCCTGCGCCAGGGAAGCGGGCGGGCAGGCCACAAGGAGCAGCCCGAGCATTGCGAGAAAAGACGGTCTCAAGGATGGCCCCCAGATCAGCGGCCATAAACCCGAAGCTCGACTTTCCCGTTTCGGGCTGAGTGCCGCGACGGTTACAGAGACCCTGCGGCGACGGGACAGCGCCGGAACATCCCGCGCAGGATGCGAAGCGGCAGGAAGACGAGCTTAAGGACGGCCCGAGCAAGCAGAACCGCCAGCACGGCGAGGACGGCCAGGAAGGTGTTGAGCATGGGGTCACGCCTGCAGCCGCGAGCATCTTCGGACAATGTCGCGTGCAGGACTGCGTAAGCCCCGAAAGCAGCGACAAGAGGGAGGTGCTGCCGACGTGGCCGGACGCCGTCGCGGACGGGCTGCCGGTCCGGTCTCACGGGCGCAGCATGCGGAATCGACCTGGTTGCCGAGCGCCGCCCTGTGGAGGCCGCGCGGTCCGCGACGTAAGTCGAAGCCGCCCACCACCGGCAAAAGAAACCCCGCCCGGCTGTGGCCGGACGGGGTTCTGAAAGTGTCAGCGCTTCGGTCCGCCGGTTCGATCAGTCGATGACCTCAACGATGCGGTGGCCGCGGTCGACCAGGACTGGCTGGTCGTTGACGATGGTGTAGCGGTAGCCCGGCCGCACCCGATACTCGGTCGGCATATCGTAGTAGGTGACGCTGTCCTCAGGAAGCACGGTGCCGACCCGGACCGGTCCGCCCCAGCTGTACGAGCTCACACCACGCTCGCGGACGTAGCTGCGGAAGCGGGGACGGTCGTCGACGCCGAGGATACCGCCGACGGTTCCGGTGGCCGCCCCGACCGCGCCGCCGACGATGCCCCCGACCGGACCCGCCGTATCGGCGCCGACCGCGGCGCCCTCTGCAGCGCCGCGCAGGGTACCCTGCGCTTGGGCGGACATCGGCAGGGCCAGTACGCCCGCAGTGGCTAGGGCGAGTAGGATCTTGTTCGTCATGAGGATTTCTTCTTGAAGGTCAGGGGAAGGGGCGAGGCGGAGCCTCAGTTGCAGCCTTCCTTGTGGACCGTCTTGGAGTTGCCCATGCCGTCCTCCTTGTGGACGGTCTTCGAGCCACAATCGACGGTGCCCGTGGTGACCTCACGACGCTCGACCGTGGTGTCGCGGTGATCGACTACGGCGGGCCCATCGCGGCGGATCACCGTGGTCTCCTCGGCCATCGAGGCGGTGGACAGACTGGCGAGGGTGGCGAGGGCGAAACCCGCGACAAGGAACTTACGCATCAATCTCTCCTCGGATTTGAATAACTAATTCCGACAAAGACATAATCCCAGCGCGACTTTCTGGTTCCAAGCAACAGTTTTTCAAAAACGGTGCAGTGTATACGGTGATGAATATTCGATGAACGCGCAAAGCTCTAGGATGGAGGCTGGCGGGGGTCGGTATTACCTAAGTATGACCTTTAAATTCATGACATCGCGAGAAGCGACGCGATGGGCGACGTTCACTTGGTACGGCCTATTGGATGAAAAAGGGGAAGCGGGACCCGTCCCCGAACGGGTCCCGCACAGACCTCAATAGCCGTAGCCGCGGTCATAGCCGCGGCCATAGCCGTAGCCGCGGCCATAGCCGTAGCGGCTCGGACGGTAGCCGTAGCCGCGGCCATAGCCGCGCCCGTAGCCGCGATGCCGGTAGGCCTGCGAGGCCAGCGCACCTGCTGCGATGCCACCGACTACGCCGGCCGCGATGGCGCCTTCGCCTCGGGCCTGGGCGGGGGCGGGGGTGCCTATGAAGGCGCCGAGCCCGAGGAGCGCGGCGGCGGACAGGGTGGCGATCTTCGTCGAAACGTTCATGATTGTACTCCGTACTAATGCGTTGCGGGCAAGCTTTCGCCGGACGCTGGAGTGTCGTCGTCGGTGCGTTTCGGCAAGTTCCGAAGGTCCGGTGATTGCGGTCGCCTCAGTAAGACTGGATGCGATATTTCGTTCCGCGAATGCCGGCGGGTCCGCGAACCCGCTGCCCCGTTGGTTAGCGCCGAGGTTGCCAAGCCCGCCGGAGGTGCTAGACGAGGCCTAGCCCAGACAAGCCGGACCGACGTCCCGGCCACCTCGACCTCCAAAGCGGTGAGATCGCGCGGCGCCTGTGCCAATCCATCGATGGCGGCGCGGGTGTGTCCGTGCCCCGGCAGGTCGAGGGCAGGCCGCCGGAATTCAGCCATCGCGACGATCTTGTGCACGATCCGCACCAAGCTCATCAGAGTGAATTCTATCTCGATCTCCCGGCCATAGAGTTTCATGTCACGGAAAGCCTTGCTGACCTGCATAAGCCGAGCTGCAGCTACTTCCGCTTTCGGGAGCCGAACGGTCGCGAGTGAACGACTGAGTTGGGTCGATAGCAGCCGCCCCAGATGATGGCCGGGACCATGACGCTGACACCGGGCGTCATAACTGCGCAGGACCATCTGCTGGCACACGATGGTCCTGCGATGCCCGTGGTGCTGAATTGATGCCGGCAGTTGCAGCGCCGGTCAGCAGCAGGCCGGGCCGCCCAGGCGGACCCGGCCGTACTTACTGCCCGTTGCCACCGCTGGTCTGCGGTACCGGTGCAGTGGGTGCCCCTGCATCACCGCCAGGGTTCGGGCTTGCCTCCCTGGCTGGCGTTCGCGTCGATCCGGGCGCGGTTCCTGGTACCTGCGACGCGTTCTCCCAACGGGCGAAAGCCACACCAAGCAGGATAAGGATGAGACCGACAGGAAACAGCCAGCGAGCCATGGCGCGGCAACGGGAGCGTGAGGCCTTGGTTCCGGCGGCAGGTCGGGCCGCCGAGGCGGTCCCGGCCCATAGCTCGCACGTCGTCTTGTACGAGATAGAGCCTACGGCGCTTACCTGGCCGCCGGCGCTGTGGCGCTACCACCGGCTCCCACGCCAGGACGCGCAGTACCGGTCCCAGGCACGGCTACTGCGCCAGCAGCGGGGGAGCGGGTGTTCGTGCCCGTCGTCTCTTCGGTCGCTTTTTGACCTTCGCTCTTTACCGAGCCTGGGTTGTTCATGTTGCCGGTTGCGCTACCGCCGCCAGGAGGCTGCTGGGCGTAAGCTGTGCCGGTTAGAGCAATAGCAACCGCGGCCGCAAGGCCAAAAGTCTTGGCATTCATAGGCATTTCCTCATCGGTTCCATATTTGGGCTCGTAATGAAACGCCCGCATTCGCATATTCGTTCACAGGAGATTTGTTGATGCCGACCACAAATATTGGAAATAACCCCCACATCATCACCGCGGTGATCTACCCCGCTGATCCGGACGCCCCGCCGCCGCCACGGGTGCCGTCGTCGCGCACGATCGCGCGGATGCGGGAGAAAGCCGAGGCCGAGGCTTGCAACGCTGCAGCTGCCCAGGTTCTGGCTCGCCAGGTGCAGCCCGGCCTGCGGCCGCCCCCGGGCCGGCTGTTCGCGACGGATGCGGCTGGGTTGGTGCTGTGCGGGCCCGGGGGCGGCATCGGCAGCACCGAGCGGATGGTGAGAACCCTGGCGCCGCTGGCGGCCGGTGGGCGGCACCCGGTCGCCGTGCTGATGACCGCCGGCGGTTGGCAGGATGAGCAGGCTCTACACGAAGCCCTTGCCGGCCTCGGGCCCAAGCTCGCGGCTCTTGGGCTTCGGATCTGCTGCCGAAAGGCCGGCCTGCGGATCGCCAAGGCGCGACCATCCAAGTCGGCCCCGTAACGGTGCGCTAACCCGGGAAGGCCATGCTGACCTCAGCGACCGGGCCTAGCCCGATTGCCAGCAGAGCAGCACGCTGGCTCCAAAGACAGGGCTCGTGGTGCGCGGCCTCGTCGGCACAGTCGCAACTGAGGCCCGCTCCCATTCCCCCGGGGGCGGGCCTCATGCTGTGTTAGGTTGGAGCAACAATACTCATTGCCCTGTCAGTCAACGGTTGCACCTGTCCAGGCGATTAAATCTGGGCTTAAGCAGCCTTTTGGTTAATTTTGCTTTCGGCCATGGCAGTCAGCTTCTGATCCGTGGCCTTTTCTTCGTCCAAGGTCTGCTGCAGCACGCTGGCACAATCGTCGCGGCCGAGCCGCTTGGCCCAAGCGATCATGGTGCCATACTTGGTGATCTCGTAGTGCTCGACAGCTTGAGCCGAAGCCACTAGCGCAGCGTCGAGAACTTCCTTATCACCGACCTCGCCTGCAACTTCGTTCGCCTCCTTGAGAATACCGTCGATCGCCGGACAATCGACTGCCTTCGGCTTGTGCCCGTGCATCTGAAATACTTGTTCCAGGCGCTTGATCTGGCCTTCCGTTTCTTTCAGATGCATCTCAAAGCTCTGCTTGAGTTGCGGGTCGGTAGCTTTGCTGATCATTTTTGGCAGAGCTTTTGTGATCTGTTGCTCAGCATAATAGATGTCCTGCAGCTGATGTACGAACAGATCGTCCAAAGTTTTGATGTCGGCTGTGAACAGACCCATGGCGGCCTCCTAAAAATTAGTTGGGTATTATTTTTGCGACAGCAGATAGTAGTTCTGCGGTCTCAGGATAGAAACTGGTTGGGGTGAAGCGATGTTCCTGTCCGGCTCAAACGCTGGGGAGCACAGGTAGGCAACGGGCAGCGGGGTCTCTGAAATGATCAGCCAGCCGCGCGAGGCCACGCGCCCAAGCGCTCGGCCTCGGCCCGCATCCCGTTCGGCCTGCACCTCAAGCTGCGAGAGATGCTGCAGGTCTGAGCTGCCCGGTAGGTCAAGACGCGCCGGCACGCATGCCCTGGGCTTACACGGCGGCCGGCGCGCTCGCGGGCGGGATCTGTCTGGAGCTCAACCGTCGCGATGGGCAAGAGAGCAAGCAACGCAATCGATAAAGGTAAGATCCGGGCCATGGGCCGACGCTCCGCGGTCTCCAGTCCCGCCGCATTGTGCCGACCCTCACGAGACCGCCCGGCCAAGGCGTCACGGGCGAGCACCGGTGAACTGGACCGGATGCGCCTGTCGTCACGTGCTTGCCCGCTACGGGCCGTGTGGCGTCGCGAACGCCTCGGGCATGCTGGCGGGAAGGATGAGTGCTGTAGCAGCCGCGTATGCCGATGTCGCCGCTTGGCCCTGACATCTGCTAGGCTGTAGCGCGACTGCGCCGGCGAGGCCGCAGGGGTATCGGCCCCGGTGCTGCTCTTCCGGCGCGCGGCCGAAGCCGATCGCTGAGGGTATGGTGGGCGGGGTCGTTAACGGATCCTGTGCCAAGGCCGCGCTAGCGAACTTTGTCGTCTAGCTCGGTGAGTTCCACGCTGGTGCCCAACGCTCCGCCTTAAGGCGGGTTAGCCGGTCCTTGCCAATCCTGGGTTAAAACGCTGCTGCGCTCGGGGGGGGGGC
>NZ_JALNUL010000071.1:0-14074 GCF_026540775.1 Methylobacterium sp. GC_Met_3 | reverse complement strand
GCGGCGCTTTCGCATCTACCTGACGTGGATGTCACGATGGAACCGCTCGTGATGGAGGATAGCGCCGAGCTATACCCGCACCTCCAGTTCGACACTTGCCGGGTATGGGCTCGCCGCAGCACGCTCACCGCAAACATCCATGGAGTGATCCAGGATGGGAGCTTCTTCTACCGTTTGGCGGTCTACAACGGCAGCGAACCGCTAGGGGGCGTGGACGCTAGGATGACCGAACTCGGCGATCTCATCGCGCGCACCCAGGAGGTGTTCTAAGCGCCTGCTGCGACCTTCATCAGGAAGGTACACCGTAAAGTCGTATCTTTGGGTCTTGTGGTACCTTGTGGCATCACCCCACATACATGAAAGCCTAACTCTACAGGACCTCGGTGTCAGCGATGCGTCAGGACCCGGTTAAGACGAAAGTCGTATTTGATCCGGGGCCGTGTCCTTCTTGCTATGGCTCCGGTGCTATTCAGGAACGAATAGATGGAACGACACTAAAACGTCCTTTCAAAGTGACTTGTACGACTTGTTCCCAAGCCTATGATGGCGCGGTTTTCCATGCTAACGGCGCCGATGCCATGTCGGCTCAAACTGAAATATTGAAAGAGCACATTCGTTCATCGACAAAAGTCAAAATTACGCAAAATATAGTTGCGGCGCTGTTTATTATTTTAGGAATAATTTGTGTTTTGTACGCGCCTAAAGAACGAGAGATAGCAGCAAACATTGTAGCAGCCGCTGTATTACTTGTTGGAATGGGAATTGCTGGCGTCGCAAATCTCAATTTAAGGCTGCCGCTGGTAAAAATGTCTGCATCAGGACGGCCTTCGCCTCTCGCGCAGAAGAAACGCTGAGCGGCTTCGGAGCTAGTCTGAAGGGCCCATATTTGGGTATTCAATTACTTGTCTTTTTGAGCATGCCCAGGTTTCTACTAGCGATCAGGAGCTCTCCATCCAAGAGGCCGCCCTACGTGCCGCGGGGTGCGAGCTGGTCCAGGCGGAGAAGAAGACCGGCACCACCACCGAGAACCGCACCGAGCTGCGCACGCTTCTGGACTTCGCCCGCCGAGGGGAACCATCGTCGTCACTCGGATCGACCGCTTTGCCCGCTCGATCGCTAACCTTGCCACCCTGGTGCGCGAGCTGGAGGCCAAGGGCGTGGCCCTCAGCGCCACTGAGCAGCCGATCGACACCGCCGCCGCCGCCGGCCGCGCCTTCCTCCAGATGCTCGGCGTATTCGCCGAGTTTGAAACGAACATACGGCGTGAGCGCCAGCTAGAGGGCATCGCCAAGGCGAAGGCGGAGGGGGGGTGTACAAGGGCCGGCCGGCCTCGATCGACGCCGCGGCTGTCCGCGAACTGGCCGCGCAGGGCGTGGGCGGGTCTGAGATCGCCCGGCGCCTACGGATCGGACGGGTGAGCGTCTATCGGTTGCTCGACAGTGGCAAGGCTATTCAGTGAAACCGGTTGCACCAAGGGCCTGATGGTAACCCCCACCGGGCCTATCACGCCTCCGGCCGCGAGATCTAAGCGGCGACGGTTGCCGACGCACGGTAAAACTGCGCCCCGCCCTGATGACGGCGTGCGCCTGCGGATACGAGGCGGAAATGCCCCTGGATCGCTTCCCGGCATGCGCCTCGGTCCCCAATGTTGGCCTTCACCTGCGATGCTGCGCCCGTAGCCGCTGCGGCGTGGACACGGGAACAGTGTGGCGACGGTTGTCTATGTCGTGCGGGTAGCCCGTCGTGGCAGCCCATTGAGCAGGCTGATCAAACGGATGTTAAACTCATCAGCCTACAACCGGTCTACCGCTCAGCTCCAGCGTGCCCGGTACGTCCGGGATCCGGGCAGAGCGCGGCATGGGGGCGGGCTTGTCCAGCGGTTCGGATGCGACCGTCGAAAATTGGCGCTAATGGCGATCCCGCTTACGAGATGCACGCTCGATTGCTCGTCGTGCCTGACGACTTAAGCCTGACGGAATTGGTGATGAATTATCCGACCACTCTTTAACTGACGCAAAACTCGTTGGCAGAGATCGCGGCGACTTGATACCTAAACGCTCGCGTTCCGCCAGGGTATGCTGCTCCATTTCGGGCGTCCAAGGTCCAAACTCTATGCCAACAAGATCCTCCGAACTTTCTGATCTGCCCGATATTGCTTTCGGAGCATCAAAGCCAATTGCTACGGCGTGCGTCGCTTCTCGATAGTCGTACCCTACAGAGTAGCAAAGCGCTTCGAGAAAATTAGCTCTCAGCCTTCTGTACAGCTCATATTTATCGTTTCCGCTAAATTTTTCCGGCATAAAAGACATGATGATGAATATGTATGCCACTCGCTTGCCGTCAGATCTGCGGCCGGCCTTCCTGTGCGGTAGGATTGTGCGGTTGAAGCGAGGCTGTTTCGCCGCTACTGCTGTATCAAAGCTATCTATGAGTTGCTGGCCAAGGCTTCTACGAGAAACCCTTGTCTCCTGAGCCATTATTCTCAGGGCGGGCTCTGCGAAGGTTCCGAGTGGCTGATCATCGTACAGTCGGACGTTTGTGCCTTCAATTATATGATGAGTAAAGCGTCCTATCAGCCGATCCCAATTATATGAGACAAGATCCGCCTGCTTTTTTAATTTGTATTGCGTCATCCGTCGTAGATGATTGTATGAGCCGCCCTCCACGGCAAGCACCTCCTTCTTACGAAGGGGCCTATCGTCTCGCAGCAGAAACTTGTGCTCGCCAGACTTATCAGTGTATTTTAGATAATGAGCAAGCAAGTCTTCCTCGCCAGCCGCAAAATAAAGCTTGCCGCTGCGGATGAAGTCAGACCGTTCGTTCATATATTTTGTAAAATCGGATATCGTATCCAATTCTTGGAATAATATTCGAAGAGCCTCCGTGTCAAACACGTGCACGAAAGCGGCGTCCGGGTTTACGTCGCCGATGGAAAATGGCCCGTAATACTCGTGCGACGGGTCGATATGATCGCCGCCTTTGATGTGAGGATTTACTACAAATGTTCCACTCAGATCTCGGTAATGCTGGCGGCAAGCGACGTTGCTTCCATTCGATACCACCACACCATGAACACGTCGCTTGCGAACGTCAGGCATCTCAATCGGGATGCGCGTTTTGCAGTGAGGGTCGATGAATATTCGATCTGGATGTTTGTTAAGCCATCCGACGGCGCCATTGATTTGATTGACCGAGCTAGCTATAGCCTTGCGATACCAGCGAGCCCACGCAACATCGATGCTTCTTGCTATAGGCCATTGAACATATTTGTCACTGAATATTATTAAATCGTCACCGCACACGACAAAAAGATCGCAAAATTCCTTGCCGGTTCCCGCACCATGCTGCTTTTTGTCGATAAATGTGTTCGGATATGACCAAAGATCAAGGAACGTTCTCTCGGCGAATGCTGCAAGCCTACGCTCAGAACCGTTTGTGCCCCCACCCCTGGTGATCTTGGACAAGAGCTAACCCTTAATTTGTCGGTGCCAAGCATCGATCCGAGTATTAACTGACGGACAGAAGTAAGGAGGGCGGTCGAACTGCTCCACGCGTGGACTGAGCCGATGGCCTGCGCTCGGTCATGGGGTGGCGATCCCTAATGAAACCGGTTGCACTGGCGTATGCCTTCCCCCACTCATTCTAAGGGCGTGGCGTCAAGCTTGACTGATTGCGAGATGTGAAAGGTCGAGCCCGTCATACCGGATGCGCTGCATGTGCTCTTGGAGCACAGCCGCGGTGATCCGGCCGCTGCCGTAGTGCTCTTCGAGGCCGCCGCGGACCCATCCGCCCAGAGCCGTCACCACGTCGGGCGGCACGCTCGCCTCACGCATCGCGTCCCTGAAGGTATGCCGGAACGAATGGAAGGCATTGCGATCTCGCTTCACTCCGACCTGCGCGAGGAACCTCGAGAACCATTTAGAAAAGGGGCTGAAGTAGCCGTCAGCCCCGCGCACGATATCCGGGAATAGGCGATCGGAGCCAACCTTGCGCATCCGGTCCACGTGCTGGGCGAAGCCGATCTGCTCCAGCATGGAGTGCACGGGCACGTAACGCTCGCCCGCTGCCGTCTTCACCCGCTTGCGATCGGCGTCGTCGACGTCGTCGCTATCCGCCGCGATAAATATGCAAAGGACGCCTTGGAACAGGCGCACGTCCGCTGTGCGAAGCTGAGCAATCTCTCCTTGGCGCATTCCGGTGTAAAGCCCCACCAATGGTATCCAGAACCGTCCCCGCCGCGGCCGGTTCGGCTCCGTCTTCGCGTACCCGTTCTCATCACCCTGGCAGCCGGTGTAGAGCGGGGCCCGGAAGATGGCGCAGAGTTCTGCGACGGTGAACGGATCGCGGCGATGGCGCTTCTTGATGCCCTTGATCGCGAGGCCCTTGCCGTGGTTCTGAACGATCCAGCCCTCGTTATGGGCATAGTTCATTAGGGCCGACAGGCCGTGAACGTAGTGGTTGACCGTGGTGGCGTTCAGCCGTTCCGCGGCCGGCACGCTCAGCTTCGCGATCTCCACCAGGGACTTGCCTGGGAAGCGCTTGCTGGCGTTCGACGGTAGTGCCTGAACGGTCGCCCTGAACGCCTTGCAGTCCTCGCGACCAATTTCCCGGATAGGCCGGTTTGTACCGAAAAGCTCCTCCGCAAGCCGGAAGACCACATCGTAAGTCTGTTGGGATTTAGCGATAAGGGTAGCCCGCTGCGGCTCGGCACGAAACGCGGCGATAGCCTGTGCGAGGGTCTTGCCGTTCGGCTCCGCCCTGATTTCGAACATCGGATCGAACGATCGATCTTGGTAGTCGCCTGTTAGGCGTGCCCGGCTGCGGTGAATGTCCTCAAGCTGCCCCCGGCGAAGTAGCGCAAGCAACTGCCGAAATTGGTCCGAAACCGCATCCTCACGATCCACCACGAACGGCATCCGCGATCCGGCGGCGCGTATCGGGTTGAGCGGGCGCCGCACTAAGCGCACATCGCTGGCCCGAAGTAGACGGACCGCGGTTTGGTATGCCGCGTCGAGACCGAGATCGCCGGGGTCGGTTAGGGCGCTCTCGTCCTGGTCCAGGATGATGAGGGCTTCGTCCCGGTCGTGTGGCAGCGTAGTCGCGTGCCGGTGCTCGCGCTCCACATTCAGAGTGTCGAACCACGCGCGTGCCATCTCCTGGATGGCCGCCTCGCTCAGCGACGTGAGGGCCACGGTGCCGACGGTGTCCAGGCCATGTGTTGCCGTCCGGTCACGCAACGCCCTGCACTGCTTGTCGAAGGCATCCGCCTCGTCGCGTACTCGCCTCTTGGCCTCAGCGAGATCGGCGGTGCCGAGCGTCTTCCAGACCTGCTCTCGCCCGAAGGCGTCCACGAGATCTCGGGGAACCTTGGCTTTAAAATACCAATTCGCGCTGTTCTTGCGCTGCGCGAGGTAGGTGTGACGGCTCACGTCGCTCATGCTCCCGGATAGCACCGCGGGGTAGCAGTCGCCTAGTTGTAAGCCGTTGATTTCATTATGCTTCGTGGTTGATCAGCAACTTAGCGAAGCGCTGGCGGAGGGAGCGGGATTCGAACCCGCGATACCGTTTCCGGTATACACACTTTCCAGGCGTGCGCCTTCAACCACTCGGCCACCCCTCCGGCCGCGGACCGGGCGCCCGGGCGCGCAAGCGGGCTCCGGGCGCAGCCAGGGCCGCGCGGTGCCGTGCTGTTAGCCGGGTGTGCCGCCGGGCGCAAGGCGCAAGAGCATCATCCCGAAAGGTGGGTTCCGGCTTTCGGAAGACGATGAGGCAAAACCAGGAATCTGGAGCCTCGCCTCGGGTCCGGTTATAGGGGCGAGGCTCAAGCGCCGGGCGGCCCAAAAACCGCCCGGCCCGAGCCGTTCAGTCCTCCGCGTCGAGATGGAAGCGGACGGTCTCGACGTTCGCCCGCTCGAAGGCCTGCATCACGTGCTGGTACGAGCGCTCCATGGCGTTGTCGCCGTCGCCGGGGCTGTCCTCGGGCTTCAGCACGAACATCAGGAGTGAGCGCCCGGTCACTTCGTAGCCGCCGCCGAACGGGAAGCTCTCGACGTCCTGGCTGTCCGGCAGGTTGGTGTCGAGCAGCCGCGTCCAGGCCACGCCGCCGACCGACTCGGGCAGCGCGAACGTCACGAGGTCGTGGTGGGCGTTGAACATGATCAGCAAGGTCGCGTCGCCGCCGCGGCGGTGAAGCCCCGTCGCCTGGGCGCGGCCGTCGAGCTGGACCGCGAAGGCGCGGGCGCCGCCATCGGACCAGTTCTCGGGTGTCATCTCGCTCCCGTCCGGGCGCAGCCACGCCACGTCCTTGACGCCGAACTCCTCGTCGTACTGGCCGGTGAGGAACCGACCGCGGTTCAGGATCGGCAGGGCGTTGCGCAGGATGATCAGGCGCTGCGTGAACTCCGCGAGGTCCCGCTCCTCCTCCCCGATCGCGTCCCAGTCCAGCCAGGACACTTCGTTGTCCTGGCAATAGGCATTGTTGTTGCCGTTCTGGGTCCGGGCGAACTCGTCCCCCGCGAGCAGCATCGGCGTGCCGCGGGACAGGAACAGCGTCGCCAGCATGTTGCGCATCTGGCGCAGGCGCACCGCCCGGATCTCCGGATCCTCGGTCGGGCCCTCGACCCCGTAATTGTACGAGAGGTTGTGCGAGTGGCCGTCGCGGTTGCCCTCGCCGTTCGCCTCGTTGTGCTTGTCGTTGTACGAGACCGTGTCGTGCAGGGTGAAGCCGTCATGCGCGGTGAGGAAGTTCACCGAGGCCCAGGGCCGGCGTCCGCGCTTGTTGAACTTGTCGGCCGAGCCGGCGATCCGAGCGGCCATGTCGGGCAAGAGGCCACCATCGCCCTTCCAGTAGGCGCGCACGTCGTCGCGGAACCGGTCGTTCCACTCGGCCCAGCCGGGCGGGAACCCGCCGACCTGATAGCCGCCGGGGCCGCAATCCCACGGCTCGGCGATGAGCTTGACGGCGTTGAGCACCGGGTCCTGGCGGCAGGTGTCGAGGAAGCCGCCGCCCTCGTCGAATCCGTAGGGCTCGCGGCCCAGGATCGTGGCCAGGTCGAAGCGGAACCCATCGACCTGCATCTCCTGCGCCCAGTAGCGCAGGGAATCGGTGACGAGCTGCAGCACCCGCGGATGCGACAGGTTGAAGGTGTTCCCGGTACCGGTATCGTTGATGTAGTAGCGCGGTTCGTTCGGCAGCAGCCGGTAGTACGAGGCGTTGTCGACGCCCTTGAACGACAGGGTCGGGCCCTTCTCGTTGCCCTCGGCGGTGTGGTTGTAGACCACGTCGAGGATCACCTCGAGGCCGGCGCCGTGGAAGCGCGAGACCATCTCCTTGAACTCGGAGAAGGCGAAGTCCGGCACCGCGGCGTAGCGCCGTGCGGGGGTGAAGAACGAGATCGTGTTGTAGCCCCAGTAATTTACCAGGTCTTTCTGTTCGAGATAATCGTCCTGCACGAAGGAGTGGATCGGCAGCAGCTCCACCGAGGTGACGCCGAGGCTCTTGATGTAGTCGAGCACATCCCGGGTTCCGAGGCCGGCATAGGTGCCGCGCAGCTTCTCGGGCACCCGCGGGTCGAGCTTGGTCATGCCCTTGACGTGGGCCTCGTAGAAGATGGTCTTGTCCCACGGGACGTGCGGCTTGCGGTGCCGGCCCCAGGTGAAGGCCGGGTCGATCACCCGGGAGCGGCGGGTGTAGGGCGCGCTGTCGCGCTCATCGAAGGTCAGGTCGTCGCCCGTCTCCATCTGGTAGCCGAACAGGGCGGGGTTCCAGGTGATCGAGCCGACGAGACCCTTGGCGTAGGGGTCGATCAGCAGCTTGTTGTGATTGAACCGGTGGCCGGCCTTCGGCTCGTAGGGGCCATGGACCCGGTAGCCGTAGATCGTGCCGGGGCGGGCGTCCGGCAGATAGCCGTGCCAGATCTCGTCGGTGTACTCCGGCAGTTCGATCCGCTCGATCTCCCGTTCGCCCTGATCGTCGAACAGGCAGAGTTCGACCTTGGTGGCGTGGGCCGAGAACAGCGCGAAATTGACCCCGAGCCCGTCCCAGGTGGCGCCAAGCGGATAGGGTTGGCCCTCTTGGATGCGCGAGCGGGACTGCGACGAGGGACGTCGGGTATCAGACATGAAAACTCCGGGATTCCACCCGCGCGGCCGGCGCCGCGGGGGGGATATACCGGGTGAACGTGCCGACCACGGCGAAGCTCCCCAGGGCTGGTAAAATTTGCTCAGGTGGCGGAGGGGGAACTGTTCGGTCTGTTCCCTCCGCTTGCCGGGGACTGACATCGGGTCGGGCGAAGATCCGCGCATCCGCTCGGAAAGATGCCGTGCCGACAACCGGGCGCACAATCATCACGCTCCGAATCGCGCCACCGGCGTGGGGCGCCTGACCTTACCCGAGCACACCGCCTCAGTTCGACGCCGCGGCCGTAAAGCTCCGGTCGACGGCCTGGCCGACATCGAGCCGCTTCGACAGGATGCCGTAACGCGTCGCCCGGTCCGAGGCCTCCTGGATCTCCTGCACGATGGCCGCGTCGATCACGATCGGGCTCGTCCGCTGCGCCGTGTAGGCCGAAAGCAGGACATCCTCGGGCAGCTTGGTCAAGCTGGCCGTGGTCCGGGCGTATTCGGCGAGGTGGTCCAGCGACCAGAGCCGTGCCTTGTTCAGGCGGTTCAGCAGATCCTGCACCGCGGCCCGCTTGGTGGCGATGGCGCTGTCCGAGGCGACGATGAAGGTGATGGTCGGGGTCAGGCCCGCGCCGTCGGCGATCGGGCGTGCCTTGTCCTTCAGGATCGCGAACGAGACGTAGGGCTCCCACACCGCCCAGGCATCGACCGAGCCGGCCATCAGCGCCACCTTGGCGTCGACGGGGTTGAGCGGTGCGAAGGTCGCCGTCTCCGGCTTGATCCCGGCCTTCTCCAGCGTGGCGCTGATCAGGAACTGGCCCCAGCCGCCGCGCGTGCCGGCGAGCCGCTTACCCGTGAGATCGGCGGCCGAACGGATCGGCGAATCCTCAGGGACCAGGATCGCCTGTGACCGCGCGTCCGACCGGGTGCCGCCGATCGCCTTGATCGGCGCGCCGGCCGCGTGGACCGTGAGGAACGAGAGATCGCCGGTATAGCCGACATCGAGGGCGCCGGCGTTCAGCGCCTCCAGGATCGGCGCCGCGGCGGGAAATTCCGACCACACGATCCGGTAGGGCAGATCCTGCGCGAGGCCAGCGATCTCGAGCAGAGCGCGGTTCCCGCCCTTCTGATCGCCGACGCGCAGGACCAAAGCATCGGCGGCGAATGCGGCGGCGGCCGACATCAGCGTCAAGCCGGCGGCGAGCAGGAAAGCCGCCATGACGCTGGCGGGGCGGGCGTGAGATCGGGTGCGCATGAGGCCAGCCGCGGTGTTGCGCCCGCACCGCGCGGGCTATTCGGGGGATGGCCAATCCTATGCTTGACCCGGAGAGGGTCAATAAAATGGATCTCTGTATTACCGCTGCGCCTGGCAAGAATATCCTGCCAGGGTGGGACCCACGAGAAGACGAAGGGTCCCGCGGTTGAGACGAGGCGCAGTCGGCGCGTCAGGTCCATGGCGAAAAGGCCGTCGCCAGATAGGCCTGCACGAAGCCCGGCATGCGGGCCGGGTCGATCTCCGCCGCACTGCGCACGCTGTGCAGCCCGGCGAGTTCCGGCTCGGCCTCGCTCCCGAGATGATCCGTGATGCGCGCGGCGATCATTGCGGCTGGCTCCGGGAAGCGGACGGGGCGCAGGAAGGCGAGCTGGTTCTCGCCCTCGAGCATGATCCAGGCCGTATCGGCCTCCTCCGGCAGCGCGAGACCGGTCTCCTCGGCGAGTTCCCGGGCGGCGCTGCCGGCGAGGTCGACGCTGTCGCCGCGCACGTCGTCCGGGTCCGGGGTGCCGCAGGGGAAGTAGAGCTGGCCGGCATTGGCCGTGTGGGCGCCCATCTCGCCGAGCAGGATCGCGCCGTCGGCGGTCCAGGGGACGATCGCCGCGAAGGCGTTGCGGATCTGGGGATCGGCGTGCCGGATGTGCCGGATGTGCCGGTAGTAGGTGAAGCTGGAATAGCGCGTCGCGAACAGGTCGAGCCGCGCGATACGGTCCACGACTTCGTGGGCACAGCACAGCAGGACGGTGCCGTCGAACATCCCGGGGCTGCGGGCGATCCGGGCCTGCCAATGCGCCGCGATGGCGGCCTCGTGCGTCCGCGGAAACGCCCAGTCGTGATCCACGAACCGCGCCGTCACGTCGGCCAGCTTCGTGCTGCGGAACCCCTCAGACATGCAGGGTGCCGTCCGAGACGATCACGGCCGCGCCGCCGATCTCCACACCCTGCAGGGCGCCAGCCGCAATGGTGAGCTGGAGCGCGATCGCGCTCGGCCGGCCCATGGCCTGGCCCTGCCGGATCGCCACGTCGTGAGTGCCGTCGCCCAGCGCCTCGTAGTGCATCAGCACCCCCGCGAAGGCGGAAGCCGCCGAGCCGGTGGCCGGATCCTCCGGGACGCCGAGATCCGGCGCGAACATCCGCACGCGCCAGCTCTGGCCCGTTCCCACGGGATCGGGCGTGTAGAGGTAGAGACCATCCCCCGGCTCCGGCGCCTGGGCCGGCCGGGCGGCGTCGAGGGCCGCCACGGAGGCGATGGGCACGCAGGTGAAGCGGGGGCCGACCCCGTGGCGGCTCGGCGCGTGCCGGCCGGTGCCGATATCGCCGGGTTCGAGGTCGAGAAGCGGCGCCAGGATCTCGGGCTCGGGCCCGGGGCCGAGGTAGTCTGGGAGGACCGGCAGCCGGAACCGCGCCCGGCCGCCGCTGCCGTCGGCCAGGGTCTCGACCACGCAAGGCACGATCCCAATCTCCTCCTCCAGGCCGAAGGCGCGGGCATCGCCCTGAGCGGGGTCCTGGAGCGCCAGCAGCAAAGCGGTGCCCACCGTCGGATGACCCGCGAAGGGCAGCTCCCGGCCCGGCGTGAAGATGCGCAGGCGCGCCCGGTGCCGGGAATCGGTGGGTGGCAGCACGAACACCGTCTCGGACAGGTTGAACTCCCGGGCGATGGCCTGCATGGCCTCCGTGTCGAGGTCCTCCGAATCGAGCACCACGGCGAGCGGATTGCCCGCGAGCCGGTGCTCGGTGAACACGTCGAGGGTGACGAAGCGGCGAGCCATAGGGGAGTGACCTTCCTGCTCACGCGAGCCCGGCGGCAAGAGAGCCGCGACTCGGTGGCGAACCACAAGATTGGTACACCGTGCGGCGTGTCCGATCGACCCGCCCGGAGGACAGGCGGCGCTCGGATCGGCTCTGTCACGGGGGGATCCATGGCCGACAAGCAGCACCGCTACGCCGTGACGGTGACCTGGACGGGCAATACCGGCACCGGGACCAGCAGCTATCGCGGCTACGACCGCGCCCACACCCTGTCGGCGCCGGGCAAGCCACCGATCGCGGGCTCGTCCGATCCGGCCTTCCGCGGCGATCCCGCCTGCTGGAACCCCGAGGAATTGCTGCTGGCCTCGCTCGCGGCCTGCCACAAGCTCTGGTATCTCGGCCTGTGCGCGCAGGCCGGTATCGTGGTCACGGCCTACGAAGATGCCGCCGAGGGCTCCATGACCGAGGAGGCGGGCGGCGCGGGCCAGTTCACCGCGGTCACCCTGCGCCCCCGCGTGACGATCGTGGCCGGGTCGGACGCGGCGCGGGCCCTAGCGCTTCACCGCGAGGCCCACGCCTTCTGCTTCATCGCGCGGTCGGTGAATTTTTCGGTGACCGCCGAGCCGACGATCCTTCGTGCGGAGACCGGCGCGGCTTGAGCGTTCAGACGGCCTCGACCGGAAACCGCTCGCTCGGGGTCACGTATTCCTCCTGCGCCGCCACGGTCAGGATCTCGCGGGAGCCCGCCTCGGCGGTGCGTTTCAGGAGTCCGTAGACCGAGGCCGCCGCTGCCCCCAGGGCCGCCGCCGCCGAGCCGGTTCGGGCGTAGTGCACGAGGAACAGGGCCGCGATGCAGTCGCCCGCCCCGTTCACCTTGAGGGCGAGGCGTGGGGTGCGGACCCGGAACAGCTTCCCCTCCGCGCCGGCGAGCATGTCGATGCTGTCGGCCGGCGTGTCGGCGCAGAGCGCCGAGGTGACCAGCACGACCCGGGGTCCACGCCCCCGCAGCGCCGCGACCGCCGCTCCGGCTTCCGCGAGGGTGCCGCTCGGCAGGCCGGTGAGGAGGCCCAGCTCGAACTGGTTCGGGGTGAGGATGTCGGCCTGCGGCACCGCCTGCTCGCGCAGGAACGCCTCGATGCCCGGCCGCACGTAGACGCCCTCGTCGACGTCGCCGATCACCGGGTCGCAGCAGTAGAGTGCCCGGGGGTTGGCGCCCCGCACGGTGGCCACCGCCTCCACGATCGCGGCGCCGATCTCGGCCGAGCCCATGTAGCCCGACAGCACCGCGTCGCAGGTGGGAAACACCCCGCGCTCGCCGATGCCCTGCACCACCGCGCGGATCATCGCGGCGTCGAAGACCGGCCCGCGCCACGCGCCGTAGCCGGTGTGGTTGGAGAACTGCACCGTGTGGACCGGCCAGACCTCGACCCCGAGCCGCTGCATCGGGAACACCGCCGAGGCGTTGCCGACATGGCCGTAGGCAACGTGGGACTGGATCGACAGGACGTTCAACGCGGGTGATTCCCGGATCGTGGGGATGCCGAAGCTGTCGGCGATCCGGGGTGCGGGCGCAAGCGCGCGGGCGTCACCCGTTTCCCGGTCAATCGAAGCGGCTGCCGTTCCAGCGGACGAAGCCGCGCCGACCGCCATGGGCATACATGTGCACCTTCGGAATGCGCTCGGACCCCACGCTAAGGCCGGCGCCGAGCATCTCGTGCACTTTCCGGAGCAGCGGGCCGCGGCGCAGGTAGAACGTCACCGAACAGACCTGCATGCCGCAATTAATGCTGCGCGGCGATGGACCGGAGCAGCGTAACCCGTCATCGGCGATGATCAGATCCGGGACGCCGTCGCCGTCCAGGTCACGTTCGATGGCGCCGGACGCGTCCATCGTTCCGCGATGGCTCTCGCACCCCTCCGAGATGGCCTGCTGAATAAGGTAAGTCGCTGCCTTCGATTGCGCGCCGGCCGGCGATGCCGCCAGAATTGTCACGAACCACGCCCAAAACAGTCCTGTGCGGATCACGGGCGGCCTCCTCGCGGATCACAACACCGAACTTGTTTGATCGAGCAGGCCTTTTGCAAGAAATGACTGTCTCGATCGACGCGAGATCGGCATCGAAGACCTGCGGATGTCAGTCCCACACGCCGCCACCGGAAGCGCATCGGCTGGCTCGGCCACTTCGGGGCGTGGACGAGCGATCCAGAGCGTCAGCCTTCGCCCACCAGCAGTTCCTCCACCACCCGCGGGTTTCGGTCGAGGAGCGCTAGCAGAACCCGGGCCGGCCCCTCCGGGTGCCGCCGACCCTGCTCCCAGGTGCGCAGGGTCGAGACCGCGATGCCGATGCTTTGCGCGAAGCGGGCCTGCGAGGCCCCGGTGCGCCGTCGGATGGCGGCCACGTCGAGATCGGCACGCACGCGGGGGGGGGGCACTACGAGGCCGGGAACCGCCTCACCGCGGGCATGGGCCAGCGCTTCGTGCAAGCCCGCCATGACGGTTTCGAACGCTTCGTTTTCCATCGCTCCCTCGCCGGTCACCGTTTCCGGTCCGTGTTCCGAGCTTGCTTGAAAGCCTTGGTCAGACCGTACATGGCATTGACCTCGGCATCCGTGAAGTTCGCGCGCCGTCTTGCTCAGCACACCCAGCCGATAGGCGGGACTCTCATCGCCAAGATAGGCCACCATCACGCGGTAGCCGCTCGAACCGGCAGAGCGAATTTTTCGAACCCCACCCGGAGCCCTGAACCAGATCGCCGTCCTGGGGAGCCGAGGCAACTTGGTTCACGATGGCCGCACGCTCGTCATCCGACAGGCCGATCCGCTTGGCCGTCGTCAGAAAGGCGTTCGTTTCCACGACCGTATGGAGCGGCTTCTCCATACCGCGAGGAATAAGCCAATGGCATAGGCCCGTCTATCACGGATCCCTGCAGC
>NZ_JALNUL010000070.1:0-14091 GCF_026540775.1 Methylobacterium sp. GC_Met_3 | reverse complement strand
GCGATCCAACCGACCCCGAGTTGCCTCAACGTCATGCTCCAGCTTGTCCGGCGAGTCGCTCATGTGTCTATCCGATCCGTAAGAACCTGCGCGTCTTGTTTGACCTGCCGTCCTGTGCGCGTCGGCTCCAGAGTGGAAAGCGAAGCCTTGCTGCGCCCGAACAAGGCCATGCCGAGCGCGAGCAAAAGGAACGTGCCGCCTACGATTAGGGCTGCCAGCGCGTCCGACTGCACGAGGACTGCGATGCCCTTGACCAGGGCGAGGAGCAGCGTGAACAGGCCTGCGATGGCAAAAACACCCGCGACGAGCAGCAGGCTGAGGCCGAGGGATATGCGGTGAACGCCTTGCGCCATCTCGGTGCGGAACAGTGCGATCTCGCTGCCGACGAGGTCCCGCAGCTCACGAACCGCATCGCCGACGAGGGTAGGGATGCTCCGCAATCCGGGCTCAACCATGTCCCCCTCCTACAGCTCCGGCGTCGGGATGACGTCGACTGGAACCACCGCATGTGAGCGCGGGATCGGTCGAAGTTTCCGAGAATTCAGAGTGTGGAATACCGCGAAGCCAGCCAGCACGACCGCCGCGGTCGCCAGCACGGGACGCCTGCGGACCGAGGCTTGTACCTCGTCGTACAACTCGCTGAAGGATCGACGTGAGATGTTCTCGGCTAGCTCTTCGACGCCGAGCGCGGCCTGATCGAACACCCCCTTCAACTGCGGCAGACCGTCAAAGTTGGTGCCGGTCTCGCGGATCGCGTCGCCTACGTCCGACACTACCCGCGCCGCGTCAGCCTTGCGCTTCTCGACATAGCCCTCGGTTTGATCGCGCAGCGTATCAGCAAAACCCTGAGCCGCACCCAATCCCGGTTCGGCAGCGCTCGATCTACGACCCTGAGCACCATTCGGCATCGAACTATTCTCGTGCGTCATCCCAAATCAGGAAAGCCGTAAGCTCCTCATAGCGTTCCGCCACACCGATGCGCTGATGGATCTATTTTGGAGACGAAAGGAGCTATTCACGCGTTGATGGTGCGCTGGGGGCCCGACCAGCTCCAATACTGAGGAGGAAAAGCTATGGACGAGGATCGGATCACCGGGGCTGCGAACGAACTCGGCGGCAAGGTCAAGGGCGCGGCCGGCGAGCTGACGGGGGATAAGCAGACGCAGGCTGAAGGGAAGGCAACTGAGCTGAAGGGCTCGGCGCAGAACCTGTACGGACAAGCCAAGGACACGCTCAGTGACGCCGCCGATCAAGCACGGGAGTTTGCCGGCGATGCGTTTGACCGCGCCCGCGAGCGCTACCCGGACGCGCAGCGCTTGTACCAGCAGGGCAGCGAGGCGCTTCGCCCGCACGCGCAAGAGTCACCTCTGGGGCTCGCGATCTTAGCTGGCGCAATCGGCTACCTACTCGCCCTGGTCATCCACGGTCGCCGATAGCCAGCGAGCACGCGAGGCCGGGCGAGCCGTGTTGATATGGCCGCCCGGCACCGCTTGATGCCGTTCTCGCAATAGGAGCGACAGTTTCGAGGGTTCGGAGCTGTGGCCGGCCCGGCCTACGTCGCGGATCCAGTGCCAGCTTGGGCCGACGCGCCACAACGCTAGGCAGACCGGCAGGAACGGGCCATGCGGGCGGCTGTTGGCCTTCCGTCACATATCGGAAGCGTAGCAAGTAATGTGCGCTGCGCTTCTTATGAGCGGAGACCATGATGCGTCAGCTCGTCCGCCTCAGCATGGTGCTCGCAATCTTTGCCATGCCTGCCATAGGTCGGTCTGCTGACCAGCAGAACCCTTTGCCAGTGAAGGTCGAGAAGGGCTGGGCCGGAGCGCTCGACGGCATATGGAACTGGCGGCTACCGGACACGCCAAACGGTCTGCATCCGACCCAAAGTTGGCACACGACGGGCTCGGCGCCCGATGGCGACATCTACATCGGCGGCATGGATCACAAGACGAACGCCGGTCTCTACCGGATCGATGCGCGGACTGACACGCTGCGTTACGTCGGCGACGCCCGGTCCGCCTCGGAGGCCGCCCACAACTGGCTGCCCGGTGAGACCGCACAGAAGTTTCATACCCGGCCGCTCTGGGACAACGGCAAGATCTACGTCGCGACCATGGATCGGTCCGACCTCGACGCGAGCTACCTCGATCGGCGCGGCTTTCACTGGTATGCCTACGACCCGACCCACGACAGCTTCACGGACCTAAGCGCCTCCGAGCCCGGTGGGACTGCCGTGCCCCACGGCAATCTCGTCACCCTCGCCTCCGACCCGGTCCATAATGTCATCTACGGCGCGGGTGTGCCCACAGGGGCGATCTACCGCTATGACGTCGCCAGCGGGCACACCCAGGATCTCGGTCGGCCAGCCTCATACAAGCAGCCCTACGTCTATACGGGGCGGGTGATGTGGGTGGCCGCGCGCGGTCGCCTCTACTTCACGGCCAGCAACGGGGACGAGCCCGCAGTGCACGACCACGTGCACTTTTATGACCCAGAGACTGGTTTCGGTGAGGAGAAGGATTGGCAGCTGAAGGAAGGCATGGCCCTTGAGACGGGCCAGTGCATGGAGGGGGGCAATCGGTGCGTGTTTGGAGATGATCGCGGTCACGTCTACCGTTTCGATCAGGACGCGCATACGTGGACATACCTGGGCCAAGTAGAAACAGGTAAGAAGGCGGGCTGGGGCGGCGTTAAGTTCTGGCTTTTTGCTCCGAGCGCTGACGGAAAGCGTGCTTATATCGGCACCAGTACGTCGCCACAGCCGAGCGAAGATACGACATTATACCAATTCGATTTCGCGAGCGGCCGAACGCAGCGCCTATGTACGATGGCCGAACTCGATCCGGTTCTGGACCACTTGCACGTCCATACCGGGTTCGATGCTTGGGACGCGGCTGGCCGCTTCTATTTCGCCAGCTTCGACGGCAGCCCTGAGCATGGGGTCATCATCACCCGCATCGATCCCGCTCGCTTTGAGGCAGAATTGGTCCGTCGCGCTTGGGTAGTGAGATAGACGCAATCAGCTCGCCCCCGCAGCCCGATCCAATTATGAGCCGGTGGGAACATGTTATGCCAGGCCGGACGGGACAGGGGCCCCGCCAGACCTCCCCACCATGGCCAAAGAGATCCCCAGGGTCGCCGACCTCCGTCGCAAGTCCGAGGTGTCTGTCGACGAGATCGAAGCTGCAACGGCCACCTACCTTGCGGACGAGAGCGCACAGCCGTTCGCCCTCAAGTCCGGCCACACCATCGACGTGGCTAAGGCGATCAAGATGCACCCGCAGGCCAAGAGGCTCCTGGCCGACGGGGCGACCAAGCCGGGCCTACGCCGCACGATGGTGAAGACCGCCATCGTCATGGGCTTCCCGGTCGAGGGATGAGCGTAAACGGGGAACGGATGTCTGCGCGGGCGAAAGGTTTGCGTGGGGTGATCCATCGCTTCACCGCAATCAACAGGGCAGGCCCTTGGCTCGAAGCAGGCGCTGACCAGGACCCCGCAAACTGTGGTAATCTGCTCCTAAATTAGCCTGTTTTCGGGATGACCCTCCCGACTACAGCTGGGACAGCGCTCGCAAGGATGCAAAATCTATCGCCGATCGGTGAGCGTGAGTTCTGGGCGCGGACCTATCGCAGCGCCGTCCGCAGGCGTGTGCGTTCGCTAGTTACGAGCGGCAGCAGATCCGCTGTCTTTATGGCTGCAGTCTGTCTCGGAGCCGCGCTGGCGGTTCTTCCTTCGCAACCTGAACTTGGGGTGGTTGCTCCAGTCGCCGCTATTCCGGCGCCCACGCCGCGTGCGAGCCGCATCATCGCGATCATGTCGACCGATGGCGCCATGGCCAATCTCGTCCGAACGAACATGATGGCTGCGAGCGCGTCGACAGCGACCCCTCAGTTTGTCGGGACACTCCAAGACACTTGGCTGAACGCCTTCTACGGCGACAAACAGCGCTTGAGGCAGTTCATCGAGCACACAGCCGATGCCAGCGGCCTACCGTTCGATTTCTTCCTGCGACTCCTCCAACAGGAAAGCGGGCTCGATCACCGCGCCGTTAGCCGTGCGGGGGCGCAGGGCGTCGCTCAGTTCATGCCCGCGACTGCGGCTGAGCGCGGCTTGACCGATCCGTTCGATCCTTTCGAAGCGATACCCAAAGCAGCGGAGTTCCTGCGCGAACAGCGTGCGGCCTTCGGCAGCCTGGGCATGGCAGCGGCGGCCTACAACGCGGGCCCGCAGCGTGTGAGGAACTGGCTCGCCGGGCGCTCATCGCTTCCACAGGAGACCAGAGCTTACGTCGCCAAGATCACCGGCCGGTCGGCTGAGGACTGGCGGCAGAGTGGTGACATGCTCGCCACTGCCGAACCCGCGATGAGGATTGGCTGGTGATCGCGACGACAGCGCCGCTTATTCGGGGAAGCGGCGGATGGGGTTAGATCCGCTTACTCCTCGCGCTGAGGCAAGCGTTCCTCAAGGTGGGTCGCCGCGTCCGCATAAAGTTCGAAGCGCTGCTGCATGACAGCCCGCTTCTCGGGCTTCCGCGCGCGCCCCATTTTTGCCTTCGCCTTCTCCGCACGCTCACGCATCTTTTTGGCCAGCTTCCCGAAAGCCCCGTCGATCTTGGTGCTGACCTTCTCTGCCTCAGCTTTCACCGCGTCCTGGTGGTCCCGCAAGGAGCCGGGAAACGTGCTCTTCTCATCCTTGGCCATTGTCAGCCTCCATCCATCTGCGCGCCACCCTTAGGCTATGCAGTACGACGACGCGATCACGGCTGCCCGGCGCTCCTTGAAGGTAGCGGCAACGGTAGCTTGTCCTTCCTGAGAAGTGCCAACTCCTCGGCACTGAGATCCTCGATCCCGATCAGGCGTTCGTCCGTATCGGCTACGGCACGAATGAGCTCATCGAGCTTAATCTGGATCGCCGCGGTATCCCGTGCCCCGGCCACCAGGATGACGCCTGCCAGAAGCATGGCGGCGATGGACAGGAACAGGTTGAAGACGAGAGCCCAGTGATCGTTGAAGCTGAGGAGGGCGCCAGATCCGAGGCCGGCCGCGACCGTAAAACAGGTCGCTAGGAAGCCGACTGGCTTCGAGAGCCATACGGCGAGGCTGATGATGGGTCGGTCAAGCATCGAACACCAAGCTTTGCCATGCGGCCTCACCAATATCGCCTCGGTCATCGTTTGCGAAACGCACCGCTTATGCCGCGGGGCACAAGGATGTTCGGCAGGAGTGGCGGCTGGGGCACTGAACGCGTCGGAGAGGACGGCCAAGGTCATCTCGTTGTCGTGGCACGGACTTAGCAGACGCGCTCCCACCCCGTCTGACCCCAGGAGCCGCGTGACAGATTGGTTCGATGATCCCGATAACAGGCCGCCCTCACCGGCGGCCGACGCAAGTTGGATGAGGCTCTACATCGTAGTGGCGCTGATCAGTGCCGAAGCGCTCGGCGTGATCGGGGGAATGCTCCACATCCTGCCAGCTTGATGTGGGGACATAGAAAAGCCCGTTACGGCGACGCCGCACGGGCTGAGTGACGGCATAGGGTCTGGGAGGTCCGCCATGAGCGGCGGCGCTACCATCGCGGATGCGACAGCCGCATGACGACGCATCAAAACTCCTGTTCGCCGTCCTGAAACTCCATCGGTCCGGCGATGATGAGGACGGTCCGTCATCCAGCGTGGAAAGCGCGCTGACGTCGGGTCGTTGCTGCACTTGCTCAGTCAACGTTTGCAGCGCAACATCAGCGCTCGGCCGGCGTGCGACCGTTCGGTTTCCAGTCCGCACCAAACGGATTTCGGCCGTCTCACCACCGAACCCTGACACCGATCGGAAGGACTGCCCACTATGATCCTGAAGGTCTTCTCTTACGCGATGATAGGGGTGTTCGCCTGCGGGCTGGTGATGACGTTCTTGGGGTCAGCCAGCCAGTTTTTGGGACTGTAGTTTCACCGCTAGATGGACGGCTCGAACCGTAGTCGATTTAGATTTTCGGGACTGGCGGCGGGGTGCGAGCCTCGCCGTTCCTGCCGAGAAATTCACCCTCCGCGAACACTAACGGCGCTGCAATTTCGGTTCCCAGCCTGGCGGATGCTCGACGCTTCGGTTCGTCCGCCTTACCTCCCCGCCATGGCCAACGAGATCCCCAGCGTCGGCGACATGCGCCGAAAGTCCGAAGTGCCGGACAGCGAGATTGAGGCGGCCAGCGCCGCCTACCTCGCAGACGAAGCGGCCAAGCCCTTCGCGTTCAAATCCGGCCACACCATCGACGTGGCCAAGGCGATCGAGATGCATCCTCAGGCCAAGAGGCTTCTGGCAGAGGAGGCCGCCACGCCGGGTCTGCGCCGCATGATGGTAAAGACCGCCATCGTCATGGGCTTTCTGGTTTGAGGATGAGCGACGATCCCGAAGCCACACGAGCGTGCCACGGTCCAGCACCTGATGCGCCGCCTCGACGGGTTCGCACGTGGGGGCGGCCTGGACGAAGCGGCCGCGCGGGGGATCGTCGAGAAGACTGCCGCCGCAATGCGGATGCGGCCGGAGGAGGAGCGCTTGATCAAGGCTCGCACGCGCAGGATCGAGGCGTCGGCGTAGCAGTAAGGCCGTCCAGTTTCGGGAGTGAAGCTATCTACGCTCCATTGGACTTCCTGACTGATCAGGCGCACGGTGTTGGGATCACCGGCCGGTTTCCGAACCCGTGGGCTCTGGTGGCTGAGAGTAACGTGTGCTCCCGCCTGCATTGCGCGAAGCACCACCATGCCCCTCAGTGCCTTCAGACCGCTCACCGCTGCCGAACATGAGCAAGCGCTCGCCCGGCGTGCCGCGCTGGCCGAGTATGACAGAGGGCTCATTCAGCAGGCCCGGCAGGCAATCCGGCGCTCATGCGAACTTCTGGAGGTGACCAAGCATCAGGTCTTCCCGCCAAGTCAGCGCGGGTGATCGTGGTGTTTCGGGATGGGATGGCCATCGTCGATGAGCTGGTGGTTGAAGCCGTCCAGGTGCTTCGCGCCTGTGGTTGTACGGTCGAGCCGTGGAGCAGCAACTATCCGCTCTGGCTGGTCGATGGGGAGACGTTCACTGATGGCGGCGTCATGGTGCTTGCCCTGCGCCTCAACCGGGTGAGTCCCGAAAAGCGACTGCATTAGTCCGGTGCGAGGTATCCGACGAGTGTCCACACGCCGATCCAATCACCGGCTGATGGGTAGCCGATGCGGCTCAACTCTGCTCGGCTGCTTCTTGTATGAGAGCTAGGAGGCAGCGCCGCTTCTCAGGATCGCGGACGCGTTGGCAGGCGCGCAGTAGCATCAGGTGCTCGCCATCAACGCTGATATCGAGAGCGACGGGATTGTTCCCGGATTGAGATGCGGATGCTGGGCTAACCGCATTGGGCGGATTGTACAGCGTGGACGGCGACAGCTGCGGCCGGGGAAATAGCGAACCTTCGAGTAGCTCAGGATCGCGCGATTAAGGCTCGATCACCTACCAGGAGAAAAACGAGTCGAAGCCTGGCAGCATGAAGACCATCATGGCCCCCGCCCCGAAGACGCCCGCAATCATCACCACCAATTCCACCGCGGCACCCTCCAACAGATTGCGCACAATCAACTAGGGGGCTTGGGGGAAAGTTTCAGAGGTGGCTAATCACAATCTCCAGAACCGATCGAATGCCGGTAGGGCAGCGACCGTGATCGCGACGGCTCCAACAGCTGCCACGAGCATGACGACGAGAGATAGGGACAAGACACGCACCTCAAAACCTATGTTTGGGTCAACAGGCCCAGGGTGAAATCGGTGCTGTGCGGCAGAGTGACCTTCCGGCAGAAGGCGTTGATGACCGCCGTCATCATGAGCTTGCCGGTCCAGGGATGAGTGGAGTTAGCTCTGCGCTCACTCAACGGGGTTGGTATCGAGAGACATCCTGAAGCGCCACCGCACGGCGCCTTCGGCATCGCGAACGGCTGCAACGTAGTCCTGTCGACCGGGGCTATCGCTCAGGCCTTGCGCGATCCGGATCATGATCCTCAACGCCTGCGCACGCGCTGCATCCAGGTCAGGCAATTCGTATCCGTCTTTGTCATGAGCGACTTCAGTCCCATCGTGCAGGTCGATGAAGAAACAAGGCATCAGGCGGCTCGACGAATGCTGGGTACGCCCAGCTACGCAGGTTCTACGCCGTAGCGAATACGCCGTTCAGCGACCGCTATGAGATGGCGATCAAGATCGCGTGGCGGTTAACGGCGCCCGCGTGTCGGGAGGTGCGAGCCCCGCCGTGTCCGCACGGCTACCCGGCCGATGGTGCAGGTTCAGCAGTTGTCGGAGCCACGCTTCACGGGCTGACCTTCAGGAGCCTTCTTCGAGCCGTCATCCTTCATGGCCGCGCCGGTGTTGTTCATCGCGCCCTGCCGTTCGCTCCTCGTAGATAGGGCGGCGTCTCCCCACATGGTGGACATGATCACCTTCAATCCGAACCCGCATACCCTGCGCGTGACGCCCTCTACGAAGGAGCCCGGCCGGTTCGACTGGTCGATCACGCGCGATGGTGTGGTCGTGCGTCAGTCAGTTCGATCCTTCGGCTCGGAAGGCGCATCGGAGGCGAATGGCGACGTGGCTTTCCGAGACGTCACGTCTCGATGGCAGAACGCACGGTAAGTCTGACCGCAGAGCGCACGCCCCAACGTGAGCGGTCTGTAGCGGTACCCGGCACGCGCCGCTTGATAGTGAAGACCGCCGTGATCATGGGCTTCCCGGTTCAGAGATGAGTGAAGACGACTCGCCCAGACGCCTACACGCCAGGACGTAGCACAATGCGGTTCTATGGGATCGAGGAACCACATCAAGGCTGTTCGCGAGCAGTGCCAATTACGATAACTGTTTAGGATAGGGGTGCTGCTTCCTCTGTGGTAACATGAAATCCGGTCAGATTATTGGCCCCAAAAGTGAGTGTCAGCGGTACGTCTGCGGCATCACGACCGTAGGAGATAAGAATCCGACCAATCCGCGAGCTGTTGTTGCGGGGGTCGAAGGTGTGCCAGCGGTCGCCGAGATACACTTCCATCCAGGCCGCGAAATCACCGGGTGCGTGCGGCAAAGGCAGACCGATGTCGCTCACATAGCCGTTGCAGTAGCGCGTTGGAATGTTCAGGCAGCGGCAGAACGTGATCGCCAGATGCGCGTAGTCGCGACAGACACCCCGCTGCTCTTCAAAGACGTCGAAGGCTGTCCGGGTCGCTCGTGCATGCTCGTATCCGAACGTAATCCGATCGTGAACGAAATCGCAGACCGCCTGCACCCGAGCCCAGCCAGGCGTTACATGTCCAAATAGATCCCAGGCGATGGACGAGAGCCGATCGGTTTCGCAATAACGGCTGCCGAGGAGAAACAGTAGGCAGTCTGAGGGCAGTTTCTCTACGGCAATCTCCTGAGCGTCGAACTCCTGCACATCGCCGCTGCCGTGGTCCCGCACGATCGTGTCGGTCTTCAGCGTAAAGCTGCCGGCTGGTGCAACCATTCGATTGCACCAATTTCCAAAGCTGTCGCGATAGCCTTCTAAGGGAACCGAGGGACTTGTGATCAGATAGTCAGGCCGCTCAAGATCCGGGAAGCGGGATGCGTGGACGTTGAGCGTCGCGATGACGGGGGTGGGTTGCGGGAACTCGTAGGTCATCTCGCAGCCGACAAGAATGCGCATGGGCTCCGTCCTGAAAGGGGGGCATCAAGATCAGCGTTGGTGCCGCTGACCCGCAAGCTTCAGACCGCACTAGGCTGTGAGACGGTGATTTCAGGCATAATGATAAATTCCGAAGGGAGCGCATGTGCACCTTCCCGCAATAGGTGCGGCTTGCGCACCCTTCGTTGCGTCCCCATTCGCCACGGCAAAAGCTATCTGCTTAGCGCCCCAGAAAGAAGCCTTTTAGGGATCACGAAAAATGGGGGGCTACCCAGGGATGCCCCTCTTCCCGAATAAAAAGGGGGTCGCTTTTTATGTGACGCCTCACGGCGGATCGGTAGCGGGAAAAGTGGCTCCAGCGGTGCGCAGGGCCTGAACCAGAGCGTTCAGCTGCGCGATAGTGACCGTCGGTTCGCCTGGGCTGCCCTCGGCGCGTGCCACAACACCCAAAGGGACCTTAACACGTCCGGCTAACCTCGCAGGTGACCAGCCGATGAAGATCCGGGCCGCGAGAAGCTGCGGGCCTGTAATCACCCCTGCCACTCCCTTGCTCAAATGGTGGAGGCCCTACTTGCCCCCACCGCCCTTGTAGGCCGTGATCGCGCGCCGGCAGTTCTCGGAGACCTTTTCCATATTCGTCTTGAAACAGGCGTCCATCTCGGGGCTATCTGGGTCCTTGCCGCTGCAGAAGGTGACGGCGTCCCCGGAGCAGTAGGTCTTCAGGTCTTCGTTGCCTCGCTTGGGCGCCTGTGCTGACGCAGGGGCGGTGATAGCGATCAGGCTGAGGGCGAGGATGAAGCTGCGCATTCTGGATACCTAGCCGGCGGGAGTTCGGTGACGCGCTAACCAACCTGGATCGGTATTCTATCCCTTCCGCTCCCGGAACCAGATCCCGGCCCCGCCCCCGTTCTCGGGGATGAACTTCAGGCCTGCGGTCATGGAGCGGTGGCCCATGTCAGAAGGGTCGCCACAACGGCTGCAGCAAGGCAATCCCCCAGGGCTTCTTCCACGCCAGCAGCCTCCAACGCTCGCAGAGCGCCGACGAAGACGATGGCCACGCCGAGCGTCACGAGGCGCTTCGAGATCACCCGGGATCGTTCCGGCGAAGTTTCAAATTCAATCCGCCGCTAATGGCGAGCTCGCTGCCGGCGGCGGTCACCGTGTTGGCCGACGAGATGAAGGGCTGATCGCCCCGCCCTTCGTAGCCGTGCGTACCGCCCCGGCCGGGTCCGCCGGGCCTTCCCCTACATCCCGAGACCGAACCCCATGAGCGACGTCCTCACCTTCACCCCGCGGCCGAAGTCGGTTGCTCCTGCGATCCCAACTCAGCTCACGGGGCCCACGCTCCGCGTCAGCCTGGAGGAGGCGGCACAAACCGCCCTCGACGCGGGGGATCGCCTCATTGCCGTTCTGGATAGCCTGGACGGCAACGCGGACCATGACGGTGGGGACGCTGAGCCGTCCTTGGCCGCCCCGGAGAACACCGGGGGCAGCCAAGTCGTCTATATGCGCGGAGGCGACCAGAACTGCGAGCAGGAGGAAGCAGCCCAGCTCCTGTTGCCAGAGGTGGAGGCGACGCCCATCCCCGAAGCGACGATCCTGCTGTGGCGCGGGCACGGCAACGTCATCTCGGCGGCCGGCGTGGCGCTTCTCGGCTTGCTGGAGCGAGCATAATGCAGGGCCCGCTGCGGCTGGGAAACAGAAGTTCGCACGAGAGGCTGTTCGTTAGGCAGCTTCGCGAACCCCCTCTGAGGCGCGGTCGACTGCGGCGATAACCTCTGTCGGCGCCAGATGTTGGATCATGTGGCCCATGCCCGGTACGACGATGAGATCACTGTTGGGCAGCTCACCGTGCAGACGCTTCGACTGGCGGTCGACGTCGGCGATCTGATCGTCACCGCCCACAATGATGACCACCGGAAGCTTCAAGTCGCGGTAGTGCTTTTGCAGCTCGACAGTCACCGGTGTCATGAGTGCGGCGTCCTCCGCTGAGGCACGCAGCTGTATCGGGCGCAGCATCATAGCCTTCGGGAACTGGCGGTCAAAGCGCTCTGTGACGGCGGCTGGCGCGAACATCGTTTTGATCATGGCAGGCTGCAGGATCCGACCGACCACGGGCGACACGGTGTGGCGCATCAAGTCGCCGATGCCTGGGATCGCCACCGGGGACGAGAGCATCACGTCGGCGCGCAGCGTCGGGTAGTAGTACCCGGAAGCTAGGACGAGGCTCCGGACGAGCTGCGGAGCCTGAAGCGCAAGGGCGACCGCAACCAGCGCACCCCAGGAATGTCCAAGCACGACAGTCTGCGAGACGCCGAGCTGCTGGAGCGCTTTCTGGAACAGCGTTGCATGAGCGCGTGGCGTCCAGAGGCCACGAGGGCGATCGCTGTAGCCGTAACCGGGCCGGTCGATGATGATGACCCGGTAGCGCTTGGCTAGATCGTCGACGATGCCGCTGACCAGAAAATCCTGGATCATCATGCCGTTGCCGTGGATCAGCACCAGTGGCTCGCCACGGCCCCGCTCGACGTAGTGCAGCCGCACCCCGTCGACGGTCAGGAACTGGCCGATCGGGGGTGTCTCGCGCTCGGCCTCACGGGTCTTTGAGGCAGCGTACAGTGCCGATGCAGCGAGCGCCGCGGCAGATCCAAGTAGCGTCGGTCCGAGCCAACGACCGGTGGAGGAATAGCGTGTCATGCGGTGATCCTGGTGGAGTACGGGACATGCTCCTCGATCAACCGGATCGCTCTGAAGTCATGCAGTTGGGTCGGCGCGGGAACGAGCGTCGAGGCGGAAGCCGTCGCATGGCTCTACGGCAGCGCGCCGATCATGCCTTTGGCTTGGGTCATCGTATCCTCGCACGCGCGCTGATGACCCTGGCGATCCTCCTCAACCGCTCGGCTAAGAAGCCGACGTGCGTCAGCGACATGCCCTGACGTGGGGATCATCGCGGCATCACTGGGTTCGCCACCCGGGGCTGCTGCGAGAGCTTTTGGCGAATGGCTGCTGCGGATCGCATGGCCGTCCTGGAGACCGGCCACGTCAACAGCGCCGGCGCTATCGAGACGGCGTTCGATTGTCCCGATCTGCTCAGCGCAGGAGCTAGCCCGAGCTGGGAGCTGCGTGAGGCCGAGTAGAAGGGCTGAAGCCGCCAGGGAGAGTTCTAGGCGCATGAAGGGATCCATTGTACCGCAAGCGGATGATCCGCGCTCAGCCTGATGGGCACGTCGTGCAATCCGAGCGGCAGCAGGAGCTACGCGCGGCCGACGGATGATCACTGAGATTGCTGCGATGCAACAGGCCAACCTACGGATCTCGCGAATGATCCCTGCGGTTGCGGAAAGATCTTGGGCTTGGCTCATCAAGCAGCATGGAAGCGGACCTTCCCAGGGTCCGTCTTGGGCTGGAACGAGCCGAACGCATGCTGCTGCACCTTGCCCGCTACTGGTTTGCCATCCACGAGCCGACCGCAACCTGCTGATGGTCGAGGAGCCGGAGGCCGCGTTGCCCAGGTCCGAGTAGTCCCTACTCGTCTGCGAGGAACTGCAGACCGTCACGCTTCATGAGTAATTCGTTGAGGTGGTGCCAATAAAGCTCGATGCTCGCTCGTTCTCGATTGGCAGCGTCCTCGGATAAGTTCGTGTCCCTGAGCGCGTGCGTCGAGGACCGGACGTTCTGCTGCAGGGTGGCGATCTCGCGCTCGACCTTCTCAAGCTCGGTCATCTTCGCCTCCAAAAAACGTTGCCGTGACTGAGTAGCCCGCGTGATAGCGCCTATTCGGACCCGGGGCTCTCCCACAATGCTCCTCGTTCGCGTACCCTCTGCCGATCATAGGCAGGTGCACGTTCATGACCGAGCGGCGAGAACTGTACCGAAGCGCGAATGGGGATACGTGGTATCTCGGACGTGAACCCCAAAGCGGCCGAGCCTTTGTCATCCACCAGCCGAATGCTCCCTCTGGGGGGCGGCTGTCTCACATCGAGCTGGGTGACTTCCTACGCGGAAGCGCTGGTGGGCCGGAACATCAGGCTCTGCTGCGTCTGATTGGTACGCTCGTAGACGTTCCCCCGTATGGGGATCGGCCATAAGGATCGATGCCGCCTCGCACACCTCGTTGAGACCGGTCAGGGGATAGCAGGACCTGTCAGAGCCACTGCACTCCATGCAGGCGCTGGCGACGACAAACTGATCCCATACTACCGCTCCGACTCGCCACCTTCGCCGAAGGCTCGCAAGCTGTCCCGCAGCGGCAGCAGCTCAAGCAACTCGGCCTCATAGCGCGCTATGGCCTGGCGCTCGCGCACTCTGCCTTCGTTGGAGAGCGGCTTCGTTGCGAGGTCGAGCCAGCCTTGGCGGATGATCTCTAATAGCACGCCGATAGAGTCGTTGATCCGTTCGAGCTTCGTCATAGCCGAGCCCTTCAACGTTGACTT
>NZ_JALNUL010000007.1:0-213601 GCF_026540775.1 Methylobacterium sp. GC_Met_3 | reverse complement strand
CCGGCAACCTCTTCCGCGTCGTGGTGCAGAACCACGGGCGGCAGATGGCAAAGGCGGATGGGGGGTGAGCGGAAGCCGCCGGCAGGCTCGCGGATCTGCTTACTTAGACTGCTCATGGTCGAGCCCGACTGGTGGCCCTGCGCGCGTCGCGCTCTCGATGATTGCGTCCCAGGACTTACCCTTCGCCCTCAGGAACTCAATCGAGGGGCCGTTCTCGTTGCCGTAGACCCTGATCGTCCGCTCCCGGATGCGGCTTTGGTAAGGCTCAGGCGTCAGAGCCTTGAACCGTGTCGATAACCGCAGGCGCTCCGCATGGATGGCGCGGGCGATGGTCTCAGAGGACGCACCGTCCCGGCGCATCTGAACAGCGCGCTCCTCAAGGCGGCGCACGGCCTGTTCGTAGCTAGCTCGTAGGTTCATCACACCTCGTGTACCCCATCCCGGTAGGATAGGCGCCGGGATGGTGGTGTCGAGCCAGCAGAGCCTGAAGGAGCCGGGCCTACGCGATGGCGTCCAACAGCGGGCAGGCGTGAGGTTAGCCTCGGGGTTTTCTATACCTTCGCAGGCTGATCGTGGTCGTTTCGTGCGAGACAGTCGTCTGAAGTGTCTCAGGGGTTACAATCACCGTTTCGACCGACTTCTGCTCTATCAACACCGCTCGTGCTGCAGATTGGCCGCGCACGACGTAGTTTCTTGGTATCTCTGTACGCTTCTCAACGGAACTAAATGACGCTGCCCGTTGCAACCTATCGCTGAAATATCGGTCATAGTCGCTGTATTCGGCGAACCCTTCGGGATCTAGCCGCCATGCCCAGACACGCCCAACCAATGTGGCAATCCAATCCGCGGCTTGCATGGATTGGTCGAGGTGACTCTCTACTTCAAATGGAGGACTAACCAATTGTCTGCATGGCTGAGCGCCAAACATGGTCTTTTGAGCGCATTCCAAAAGCTCGGACCGCGATGATGATTGGTCCATAACTAATGCAAAGCGTGTTCCCGCCTGCGATGCGGCGCGGTCCAGTTTCCTAATAGCGTGGCTTAGAACGGTTGTTTGCAGGCCCACGGGACTACGTGCATCATCTCCACGTTCTTTCTCGCGCCCATGATAAAATACAAATCCGTTCCGCTTCTTGACCTCGCCAAGAAGCCGGAAACCCATCTCACGGACGGCCCTGTACTTCTTAATCGAATTTTTTGTGAATAAGTTCGTGCCTTTCTTCTCCCAGCGATAGACAGGTTTTCTGGCGGCCTCAATGTCTTTGCTCAAATTGTGCTGCTTGAGCTGCAGAAAGAAAGATGAAAAGCCACGCAATTCCTCAGCCGGCAGTGCAAAGCCCGCAAAGCCATATACAGGGCTTGTGTTGTGCCTTGGATCGGACCGGCGGACGTATGGGCCAGAGTGCCCGAAGTCGTCGACATACACGAAGAGCATGCGCCGATTGTCCGACCACCACCGATGCGGGGCAAGGGCAAGCCCACAAGGGGGCCTAAAGCACGGAAGCCCGCGCCTGATGGCACGGGCCCCGGAATGAGCGCGGCGTCGAAACTCCGCATCTCAACGGATCAGATGGCATCGCCCTCGATCCGTGTCAATCCAATCCGATGCGGGTTAAGGAGTTCCTAATCCGACCCCCACGCCCCTGTGGATCGACCAGCCAGCCAGCCCCGCCTTCAGCGCCTCTTCCACGAGGCGGGGGATGGGGTCAGTGCAACCGCCAGACCCTCGGGTTCGTGGCCACGATCGCAAGGACGTAGAACGCGACACCGAGCGGCGTGCCGTAGGCGATCACAAGGACGCCAATCCCGACCCAAGCGGTTAGCAGCGCAGCCATCATGGCCAACACGTGAGGGTTCATAGCCGCCTCCTCAGGTTCCACGCGGGCCAAAGCCCTTCAGCGCCACGCCGGTCCTGAACCGGCCATACTTGCGACCGAGGGCGTCGAGTCGGTCCCCGTTCACTACCAGGGCTGAGGGACGATCCTTGTCGGCAACGACCCGTAGCAGGCGCTGGCGGAATAAGGCGTCGGGCTCGGGATCGCTCACAGCATGTCCCAAAGCCAAGCCGCGGCCATCATAGAGACGCCGCCGCACACCAACGCCACCACGATGTAGAAGTGAAAGCGGTCATAGAGAGCAAGTGGCATTGGCGGAGGCCCTGAGCACCGAGGCCATTGATGCCCATAGACTGCATCCACCCGCCAGCGGGAAATTTTAACGGTTCGTCAATTCAGAATTTGCGTGGTCCACAGGCCACAGAGGCTGAAGGTCAGCCGACGCCACGGCTCACGAGGCCGCCTAGGAACACGACAGCGACGACCGCGAACGCGACGGCCACAGCGATAAGGATGGCGCGCATCAAGCCGCTCCGTGCTTGCCGACGAAGCTCATCCTCAGGCGAGGCAGCCCTTTGTGTTCAATTCCCCTGGAAGCGTATCAGTTCGCTGCCTCAGGATCCTCGTGGTGCCGCACGTAGCCCTGGCTGGTGAGCCAGCCGGTCACGGCGTGACGGATAGCTTCCGGCCGGGAGGGTTTGGGATCGGGCTGGTCCGCGATCCAGGCGTCCAATGCATCCGAGATCGTGGGCAGGAGATCGAATGCCGCAATGCGCCGACGGTCTCGCAACACAGCCTCTGCCGCAGCCTGATCGATCGTGCTCACGTCCCCACTCATCACCCTCCCTTCGCCTTCAAGGCTTCCTCTACCAAGCGGCGGATGGCCTCAGAGCGGGATGGCTTGTCGGGCTGAACCTCGCGCCACGCGTCAATAGGCTCGAAGAAGTCCGGCGCAACGCGCATCCGGAACTCATCGGAATGAATGCGACCCGGAGGCCGCCCTCGCTTTTTTGTATCCACCGGAATTGACAGCCGCATATTTAAGTGGCTACAACAAAACCGGGCCGACGGGAAGGTGCGAACTTCCAATCGGCCCTGACCCCACCACTCTGTTTGGGAGAGCGGCATGGCTACCCACGCCCATAGCACACGCACGCCCTTATTACCCCTGTCCAGCAACCCTCGGTCCTTATTAGGCCAGGGGCTCGGCGGGCAGGCGGGCCCCGTCACACAGGCCATCCGCGTCATGCGAGCAGACGAGCCGTTCCCGCCCGCCGATGCCGCGATCGAAGCCATCCGCGAAGGCCTGATCCGCTACTTCGTTGAGGAGGACGGCGCTGACCGCCAGCGCGTTCGCGATCTGCGCCGCCGGATCGCCGACCGCATCGAGGCGGATCTCGCCTTATTAGATGCGCTGGACGGCGACGCTGATCGCGAAGACGGCCACGACGCCGAGGGCAACACCGACGACAACGGCATTGCCGACTACGACGCAATCGGCGAGCAGGGCTTCCGTGGCTATGGAGGCTGCTTATGAGCGGCCCGGCCAACCGCCGTGGCTTCCTCCGCGGCCTCACCATGCTCCCGCTCATCGGCGGCGGTGTAACACTGATCGGAGCGCCCTCCGCGGTTGCTGAGCCGGTCACAGAACGGCTGCTCACCGAGTATGCCAACTGGGCGGCGTTCGAGCACTACCGGGCTCAGGTCGAGCTGCACGGCTCAATGGAGCGCAACTGGTACACGCTTCATGGCCCGGCCTATGAGTGGCACCGAGAAATGAGCGGGGCCAACGCTCGACCGCCCTCGACCCGCGCAGCGCTCGTGCTGGCGGCTGTCGGCTGTAACTGGCGGGAGGGCGGACAATGACCGCTTCTACCCGCCGCGCCGCGCTCGGCGCCATCCTTGCCGCGCCGCTGGCATCCGTGCCGGCGGTCGCCGTTGCACCTCATCTGCCGGACCACGAAGCGCGGTTACTCGCGATCGGCCCGCAACTGGTCTCGCTGCTGGATGAGTACGACCGTCTGTGGGCGCTCGTGCACCCCTACTATGAGGCATGGGAGCAGGCGTCAGAACGGTTTCCGATACCGCGCTGGCAGCACGCGGAACGGCTGCCGGAATGGGCGGCGTATCTCGCTGCTCGGAGGCCTGCTGATGCTGTCAACGACAGGATCGAGGCGCTCTACAGTCCCGACGACGAGCCGATGACGACGTTGCCCGCGATCCTGCTGCGGCTGCGCTACGCAATGACGTTCGACGCCTTCGTAGATGATGCGCTGGACGAGCTGCGCGAGCTTTGGCGGAGGCAGCCGCTATGCGCCTGATCTACACCTTCCTCGCCATCCGGATGATCCGGCTCGCCCGGTTCGATCTCTACAGGTCGGAACGCCTGCACCGCGATGGTGATGAAGCCTTTGAGCGGTCGCGCGAGCGAGTGCGGCTTGCCGATGGTCTGGCCACGCGAGCGGGCCTGCCGTCACGGGCGGCACTGCGGTGAGGCGTTGCCGTAAACTTGCGGACGCGTGTCTCGCCAACTTGGCGACTCACGGGCCGAGGGAGGTGGTGAGACGCCACCCCCTTTGTCGCTCCCCAGATCGGGGGAGCGGTAAATGCGAAACGGTTTCGCTTTTGGAAAACGGAAACGGTTTCCGTTTTGCGCCCCCCGGATCCGGGGAGATCAAACACGACACCGTGTCGCTTTCGAAAACGGAAACGGTTTCCGTTTTGCCGAGCCGAGTCTCAGCATCCACGCCCGCCCAGACAGTTCATTGCCATGACGCCTAGGGCAGGCGTGGAGGTCAGCTGCGGCACTGACCGCCTCATTAAAGGCGTCGGACTTTTCCGGTTGATGTCCGCTTCTCACGAACGCCGCTCGCGCATCCGGTGCGGGCGTGGGCAAACAGCTTCCGAGCTTAATGGTCGGGCGACCTAACTGTAGAACCGTGTTGCCCTCTTGTAATCCGATTACAAGTGTGTAATCTGCTCGAAATCAGATTTCGAGACGGATCATGTCGCACGATTTTCAGATGACCGTTGCTGAGGTTGTAGAGCGCCTTGTTGCTATCGGCGCCGCTGACGAAGTGCTGCTGGCAGGCCAGATCCGCAATTGGTCGCGACGTGGCTTGTATGGGCCTCTGGAAACACGCGGTACCGGGCCGACCGCACCCAAGGTGTTCGATGAAAAGCACCTCGTGATGACGCGGATCTTCAGCATCCTGTCTCGGCTCGGCATGGACGCGACCCATTTGTCCGTCGTCGCGCGGCTTCTCAATAAAACCCCCTATGATGCGGCGCCGGTAGGCGAGTCCTACGAGCCCGGCCTGCCAGTCGTTATCAAATCCTACAAGGCAGGCGAGCGGAATTGGCGCTTCCGGATCTACTCGGACGAGTGGGGGAATATCCGCGGCGGGGGATTAACTCCTGACGAAGTTCCGCACCCGCTCATGCAGATGCGTTACCCAATCCATCACACCATTGAGGCCCCGGCGATCTTCGGTGGCCTGTTCACTCCGGAGTTGCCCGAGCTTTCCGCAGGTGGGGAGGGCTGATGCCTAAACCTCCTTTTGAGGCTCAGGGCCTCTTCCCGTGCGAGGCCGAGATCGCTCGGCGCCTCAGCCAAGATCCCGTCTCGTGGAAGTCCAAGGCTGTGGTCTTGGAGCGGGACGGATTGCCCAAGATCGACCCCATGTTCGGAGGCCGGTTCTGGCCCGGCGTCGTCGCCTATCTCAACCGCCGCTACGGTCTCTCCCGCGTCGAGGCATCCGCCCTCGACGGACAGGAGAACCTCGATGCCTTCTGACCTCAGCTTCCCCGGCTTGAAGCGCCGAGCGCGAAAATCCGGGCCTGATGCGGCCTACTGGGTCGCCCGAGCCGATCTTGTGAAGACCGGCTACCAACCCGAAACCGTCCGGATCCCCTACGATCTCGATGACCCGGACCAGCGGATGCTGGCCAGCGCCCTGTGCTTGAAGCTCCAGGCCGAGTTGCTGGAGTGGGCGTCCGGACGGCGGCGGGACCCGAACCGTTTCGACGGTACCCTGCTCAGCCTGTCCCGAAAGTACCAGACGGACGAGGCGAGCCCGTTCAACACCAACATGAAACACAACACCCGTCGGACCGACCTCAGCATGCTGCGGTTGATCGAGCGGACCGTTGGCGCCCGGCAGCTCGCGCAACTCGGGAACGACGATTTCAGGCGCTGGTACAACGAGGCCAAAAAGCCTAAGGCGCCGGGCGGTCCCGAGCGGGTCCGGCGCGGCTACGGGCTGATCAAGAAGCTCCGGGAGCTGTTCTCCTTCGGCATCATGGCTGGGCTGCCGCAGTGCAAGCGGCTGCACGAGATCCTGAGCCACGCCCGGTTCGCCCAGCCTGCCCGGCGCCGAATCACCCTGAAGCTCGAACACGTCGAGGCGTTCATCCCCGTCGCGCTTGAGCAAGGCCGGCTCAGCCTCGCACTCGGCACCGCTATCCAGTTCGAGGCGGTGCTCCGACAGCGGGACGTGATCGGTGAATGGATGCCGATCCCCGATGGCGAGGAACCGAGCGGCATCGTGATCAACGGGCGGCGCTGGCAAAACGGCCTGACCTGGGCCGATTTCGCCGGTGACCTGGTGGTCCGGAAAGTCACCACGAAGACGGGCGCGATCGTGGCGCACGACTTCAAGCTCTACGCGCTGGTGACGCGGCTCCTCGACATGGTGCCGGCAGCTAGGCGGGTCGGGCCGCTCATCATCAACGAACACACCGGCAAGCCCTACGCGGAGTGGGTTTTCACCCGCGAGTGGCGTGCCGTGGCCCGTGCGGCCGGCATCCCGGACGAGGTCCGGAACATGGATGCCCGGGCCGGCGGGATCACGGAAGCCGATGACGCGGGCGCCGACTTCGACTCGATCAAGTCGACCGCGGCGCACGCCAACGCTTCGACGACGCAACGGTACATGCGCGGCGCCGTCGGGAAGGCCCGGAACGTGGCGGTCCTGAGGGCCGCCCACCGGGTCAAGGAGAACAAGGCCTAAACAGCCTTGGGGAACGCGACGGGGAACGTGGGGAACGCGAGATCAACACGAAGGCTGAAATTCGCTAGCACCATCAGCGAGATGGGAGTGGAGCGGGTACCGGGAATCGAACCCGGGTATTCAGCTTGGAAGGCTGCTGCTCTACCATTGAGCTACACCCGCGCGGGCGGACCGTTAGCACGCCGAGATGGCGGTGAGAAGGTGCAAGGAGCCGACGTTGCATCGGCCACTGCCCCAAAGTCCCGGCGGCGACGGGCGGCTCACAGGCACGGATTCAAGACTGGCTCGCGCGGGATCGAGAGCAGGTCGCCGACCTGCGCGCGCAGGCCCGCGGCGGCGCCGGTCCGGAAGGCCCCGTACATCATCTCCGCATCGCGGCTGCAGACCGATCGCGGTTGGCACTCCGCCGGCCCGCTGCGTGATGGGACGGTCCCGTTCCGGGCGTTCTCGGCGATGAACTGATCGATGGAATCGAGGGATGTTTTCAGTTCCTGCTGGAATTCCGGGTCGGCGTCCTCGTGGCAGGCCTGTCCAACGGCGCGGATCGCCTGCAGGATGCCGCGCATGCACAGCACCGCACCTTTGCCGGTCCGGTCGACCTTCGTGACGGTGTCGCCGCGGCGGATCGTCTGAATCCCGTTCACGAGCGCCTCGGCCGATGCCGGACCGGGCGGCCCGGCCTGACCCAATGCCTCCGAGGATACGGCCAGCAACGCGCAGACCGCGGCGGCGCAGCCGACGATCAGGGGTCGCCGTCGAGACGGCGTGCATGTCGAGAGGCGCATGGATCCGACGCCGTCTTCCATGGGGCAGCCGCAGGCGTGAACCGCGCCCGATTAACCCAGGCCCAACGCGGCGCGGGCCTCTGCGGATGTAGCGACGCGGCGGCCGTGGCGTGCCACCGCTTCGGCGGCAAGGCCAACGAGCTCGGCATTGCTGGCTGCCAGCCGGTCCTTCGTGACACGAATGTTGTCCTCCAGGCCGGTCCGCACTGCGTCGGCGCCGCGGGCGAGCGCCCAGTCCATCACCACCGCCTGGTTGCGGCCGATGCCGGCAGCCGTCCAGGTCGCCCCCGAGAGGATCCGACGCGTCTCGGCGAGGAGGATATCGAGCAGGTGCTCCTCGGCCGGCATCGCGTTCTGGACGCCCATCACGAACTGCACGTGCGGGCGCGCGTCGATCAGGCCCGCCTCCACCAGCCGCTTGGCGCCATGCAGGTGCGAGAGGTCGAAGATCTCGATCTCGGGCCTCACGCCGTACTGCTTCATCTGGCCGGCGAGATCGGTCACGAGGCTCGCGGAATTCTCGTAGACGATCGTCGGGAAATTGACCGAGCCGGTGGACAGGGAGGCCATGTCGGGCCGGTGCTTGAGCGACAGGCCACGCGCGGCCGGATCGCGGCCGCGCCCGCCCGTGGAGAACTGCACGATCATCCCCGGGCAGTGCTTGCGCAGCCCTTCCTGCACGGCGGCGAATTTTTCCGGATCGGAAGAGGGAGATTCGTCGTCGTTGCGCACATGGATGTGGCACAGGGTGGCGCCGGCCTCGAAGGCCTGGTGGGTCGATTCGATCTGCTCGGGTACGGTGACCGGAACGGCCGGGTTGTCTTTCTTGCGCGGCACCGAGCCTGTGATCGCCACTGCGATCACCACGGGCGCGTCGCTCCGGGATGCTGCCATCCGTCTGTCCTCCCTGTCCCGTCCACTCGCGCCGTCCGGGATAGCGCCGCAGGGCAAGGATCTGAACCGACCGACGCGCGCACCGGGTCCGTATGCGGGACATCTCGCGTCGGATGACAGCCTGGCCTTGTGTCTTGCCGGCGCTTGCCGCACCTCTCAGGCGGCGAGGCAGACGATGAACGACACGATCCTGGTCCTGAACGGGCCCAACCTGAACCTGCTCGGCAAGCGCCAGCCGGAGATCTACGGTCACGAAACACTGGCCGATGTCGAAGCCCTGTGCCGCGAGACGGCTGCCGGCTTCGGGCTCACGGTCGAGTGCCGCCAGAGCAATGCCGAGCACGCGCTGATCGACGCGATCCATGAATTCCGGGTTGGCTCGGCCGGCATCGTGATCAACGCCGGGGCCTACACCCACACCTCCGTGGCGATCCTCGACGCACTCAACGCCTGTGAAGTGCCGGTGATCGAGTGCCACATCTCGAACGTCCACCGGCGCGAGGCTTTTCGCCATCATTCCTACATCTCGCTCGCCGCCACGGCGGTGCTGGCGGGGTTCGGGACGCACGGCTACGCGCTCGCCATCCGGCACATCGCGCATCTGCGCACTGGCAGGACTGCGTGAAGCGCGGATAGCGCGCGGCGCAGGGTTGACGCTGGCCGAGACAGGGCGGAGGAGGGCGGTCAGGCCCAATTCAACGCGTTCTCTCCGACCGGACTGGTCTTCAAGCCCCGGAGAGCACCCAAGCGGAGCGCGCACGCCGCATGACCAGCCCCTTCCTGCCCCTCGACCGGGACGTCATCGCCCGCGAGGCGGCCAAGATGTTCCTCGAGATCGGCGCGGTCCTCTTCTATAAGGACGAGCCGTTCAAGTTCACCTCCGGCTGGGCGAGCCCGGTCTACACCGACAGCCGGAAGATCATCTCGTTCCCGCGCCTGCGCTCGACGCTGATGGACTTCGCCACCGCCACGATCGTGCGCGAGATCGGCTACGAGAAGCTCACCCATATCGCGGGCGGCGAGACCGCCGGCATCCCGTTCGCGGCCTGGATCGCCGACCGGATGATGCTGCCGATGCAGTACATCCGAAAGAAGCCCAAGGGTTTTGGCCGCAACGCGCAGATCGAGGGCGAGATCGTCGAGGGCGCCCGCACCCTGCTGGTCGAGGACCTCGCCACCGACGGGCGCAGCAAGGTCAATTTCTGCAAGGCCCTGCGCGATTCGGGCGCCCAGGTCGATCACTGCTTCGTGCTGTTCTACTACGACATCTTCCCCGACAGCGCGGCGCTGATGCAGGAGATCGGCATCAAGCTCCACTATCTCACCACGTGGCGGGACGTGCTGGCAGTCGCCAAGGAGATGGGCACCTTCGACCCGAAGACGCTGGACGAGGTCGAGAGCTTCCTCAACGCGCCGGCCGCGTGGTCCGCCGCCCATGGCGGTATCTCCGCCTTCGGTCAGTCCTGAAAGGCCCGCGATGAGCGTCGCCGACCTGTTCCCCGCCGAGCGGCAGGACGCGAAGACCGTCGAGCGGATCACGATCCGCCGCCCGGATGACTGGCACATTCACCTGCGCGACGGCGCGATGCTGAAGGCGGTGCTGCCCTACACGGCGGCGCAGTTCGCCCGGGGCATCATCATGCCGAACCTCGTGCCGCCGGTGACCACGGTCGCAGCCGCGCGAGGCTACCGCGAGCGGATCCTGGCGGCCCTGCCGGCCGGCATGAACTTCACGCCGTTGATGACCTGCTACCTGCGGGACGACACCGATCCGGACGAGATCGAGCGCGGCTTCAAGGACAAGGTCTGGGTCGCCGCCAAGCTCTACCCGGCGGGCGCGACCACCAACTCGCACGCGGGCGTCACCGACCTTCTCGGGATCGCGCCCGTGCTGGAGCGCATGGAGCGGATCGGCATGCCGCTGTTGATCCACGGCGAGGCGACCGACCCGGAAATCGACATCTTCGATCGCGAGGCCGCCTTCATGGAGGGCAGCCTGATCCCGCTCCTCGCCCGCCATCAGGGCCTCAAGGTGACGGTGGAGCACGCCACCACGGCCGAGATCCTCGACGTGGTCCGGGAGCACCGGAGCCGGTGCGCAGCCACGATCACGCCGCACCATCTCGTGATCAACCGGACGCACATCTTCCAGGGGGGGCTGCGCCCCCACCTGTACTGCTTGCCGGTGGCCAAGCGCGAGCGACACCGACTCGCGCTGCGCAAAGCCGCGACCTCGGGCGAGGCCTGCTTCTATCTCGGCACCGACACGGCCCCGCATGTCCGCGGTGCCAAAGAGGCGTCCTGCGGCTGCGCGGGGGTGTTCTGCGGGCCTTCCGCGCTCCAGACCTACGTGCAGGTGTTCGACGAGGAAGGGGCGCTCGATCGGTTCGAGGCCTTCGCGTCGCTCAACGGCGCCCGCTTCCACGGGCTGGAGCCGAACGCGGCAACGGTGACGCTGGAACGGCGGGAAAACCGCATCGCCGAGGCGGTCGCGGTGGAGGACACGGCGGTGGTGGTGTTCCGTGGCGATGAAACGCTGCCCTGGGCGGTGACCTAGGCCCAGGGATACGACAGCGCTCGATTGCCTCCCCCTCTACCTCATCCTGAGGTGACCGCGTCAGCGGGCCTCGAAGGAGGGCTTCAGGGATCACAGCGACTTCTGGAGGGATCCTTCGAGGCCTGCGCTGCGCTCCGTCACCTCAGGCTGAGGTGGAGGGTTGGAGTGCCGGTCCAAGGCTTTCTGGAATTCCGTCGTTTACCGTGAGCGTAGGCATCCTGGGCGAACTCATGCCTCCCGGTCTAGCGCCGCTCTGCATCGCTCAGCTTCGCCCGTCATGGCGGAGGGCTGTCGACGCACATGGGAGAGCGTCCTACGGGACGGCCTTGAGGCCCAAAGCAGGCACCAGGGCGGGATCGACCGCGTGCGCATCATCCATCAGACCGAGCCCGTCGAACAGGTTCCAGAACGACCACCCAAATCCCGCCCGCTCCGCCGTCAGCCGCACGTCGCGGAGATAGGCGGCCCGGTCGAGGGGCCGCGCGGCGGTGTAGCGGGCGTCGGTGCGCAGGGCTCCGAACTCGCCCATCAGCACGTTCCGGCGCGGGATCCCGTAGAGGTCGGCCCAGGTCGCAACCGGCTCCATGGCGGCGGCGAGGAAAGCGGGGCCAGGCTCGGCATCGCCGTACTCGCGCAGCTTCGCTTCGATCACCGCACGGTCGCGAACCTTCTCGGCCTGCGCAACCGACCGGTCGGCCTCCATGCGGGCCGATACCGCCTTCAGCGTCTCTGGCATGCGCGCGCGTGTTCCCGGCCATGGCACGGCGTTGAGCCAGCGATAGAACGGCTCCTCGGTGAGCCAGGTCGCCCCCTGATGCGAGAACAGATACGGCTCGTAGAAGTGGAAGGTGTAGAGCAGGGGTGCAAATCGCGCGAGCGGCGCCGGGTCGAGGGCCGTCAGGCCGGCGACGAGGCTGCCGCATGAGCCCGTCGCCACCAGGGTGAGCGCTGGCGCCGCCGCCCGCGCCGTGGTCAGAAGTCTCTCCTGAACCCGATTCCACGTGAGGGTACCGCAGGCCTGCGGCGGCTCGTTGACCGGCTCCAGCGCCACCCGATCGACCCCCTTGCGGTCACACAGGCGGGCCAGTTCGGCGACGAGATCCCGGTAGGCCGGAAACAGCGGCGCCCGATCTGTGCCGTAGAAGGCCTCCGGCGTGTAATGATGGGTCGCTGCATTCGCCTGAACGTTGAGAACGACGCGCAGGCCGGCCGCCAACACCGCATCCATCGCCGCCGACAGGCTGCCGAGGAGTTCGGCCCGGCGGGTTCCCGTGAAGGCCACGAACGGGCCGGGATCGAGCGGCAGCCGCGCGAAATCGAAGCCGAGGGCGGCTAGCCGCATCAGGTCGGCCTGGGTCGGGACGGGGCGATCCGCCTGGAACGGCGGCCAAGCGTAGTCGATGCGCGGGGCCGGATATTCCGTGGTAAGCGAGAACCAGGGCCAGAGCGCGATGCCCCGGCGCAGCGGGATCGGCGCGACGGCGCTTCGGGCCGGCATCGCCTGCGCACCCAATGCGGCGAGGCCGCCCGCGAGCAGCCTCCGGCGACTGGCCCTCATCCGCTCGCGCCGGCCGTGGCACCGATCGGCTCGGCGAACGGCACCTTGACGCGCTCCGCCGGGGGATAACCTCCGACCCGCCGCACCTCGTCTTCATAGGCGGCCAGCACGTCGCCCCATCGGAAATCCTCGGCACGCCGCCGGGCCGCCGCGCGGGCACGCGCGACCGCCTCCGGTTCAGCGAGAACCCGCTCGATCGCGACGGCACAGGAGTCGACGCCTTCGAAGTAGAACTGCGCCTCGCCGGCGGTTCCTCGATTGAACGGGTTGGCGTGGGCGATCACCGCGTTGCCCGCCCACAGGGCCTCGACCAGCGATGGGTTGGTGCCGCCAACCGTGTGACCGTGAAGGTAGGCCAACGCATGGACCCGCAGGGCCTGGACCTGATCGGGCTCGTAGATGGCGCCGGGAAACAGCACCTCCGGGGAGGCGGCCTCCTCGACGGCGCGATGATAGCGGTTGTGCACGCTCATGGTCCCGAGCACCACGAGGCGGACACCCCGGGGTCGGCGCGAGAACGCTTCGACGATCGTCAGGATGTTGTTGTCGGGTTCGATGCGGGCGATCGACACGAGATAGCGCCCGGCCTCCAGCCCGAGCGGCGGTGGCGTGATCTCGTCGGGCGGCGGGTCGCCCCCGTAGGGGATCGTCGTGATGGCCCGGCGCGGGCGCCGCGTGGCCAAGTGGTCGGCGATGGCCGGATGGTCGGCGACGAGCTGGTGCGAGGACCACGCGGCGATCCACTCGCTGACGTAGAAGTACGCCCGGATGGGCCACGACCATTTCGGGCGGCGCCATTCGATCCCGTCCATGTTGGTCAGGATCCGCCCGCCGCAGGCGCGCAGATAGGGCAGGAAGGCCGCGCCGTTGTAGCCGAGCACGAGGCAGACGCCGCCGCGCCGGGCCGCATCCCAGGCGCAGAACGCGTCGAAGGCCAGGGTCGCGGCCGGGCCCTTCAGGCCGATCTCCACGGTGATCAGCTCGATCCCGTTCCAGACCCGCGACGAGATCCGCGTGCCGACCCGCTCGACCTCCCGTTGGCAATAGACGCCGACGGACCAGCCACGAACTGCGAGGTAACGGGCGAACCGCTCAGCAAAAGTTTCGAACCCGCCATGTGCAGCCGGGATCCCGCGCGTTCCTAAAATAAGCACTGCGGGTACGCGGTCCGGCATTGTCCTTCCTTCCAAGGACGGCGTTTATATTATAAGAGGACATGCCCGCCAAGCGACCCAATGAAATATCAACCTTCGGTTTTCCAATCCACTGACAGTTAATCCAACGGTAGAGGATTCGATATTGCATACCGTCGCCGCCGTACTGGCAGACGAGCAAGGTGTTCCGGTAGCCGCCGGAGCGCGAGGCGCGCCCGCGCTGACGATTACCTGCGTGCATCAGGGTTTCGAGCTCTACGGATCGGACCGCAGCTTCATCGAGACGGTCCGCACCCTCCGTGCCGCCCATCCGTCCGCTCGGATCGACGTGATCCTGCCGCGCCATGGGCCGATCGTGCCGGCCTTGGAACCCTTCGCCAGCCGCGTCGTGATCGAGCCGCTGTGGATCCTGCGGCGCAAGAATTTGGCGCGGCGCTGCATCGTCGCCCCGTTTACCCTGCCGATCGCAGTTCTTCGCGCGCTCTGGCGGATTCGCGGCAGCGACCTCGTCTATATCAACACGACCGTGGTGGCTGATTACCTGCTCGCCGCGCGGCTTCTTCCCGGGCGGAGCATCGTCCACATCCACGAGATCCCGGAAGGCGCCGTGTTGAAGGTCCTGCGCGGGCTGATCCGCTGGAGCGGGGCCGACGTGGTGTTCAACTCGCACGCTACCGCCCGGGCCTACCCGCTGTCGGCGGGGGTCGGCGCCCAGGTGGTCTACAACGGCATCGCCGCACCGGCCGCGATGAGCCGGGGCGGGTATGACGGCAGCCGCCCGCTGCGGGTACTGATGCTGGGGCGCATCAGCCCGATCAAGGGACAGGACGTTCTGATCGAAGCCGTGGCCGCGCTGCCCGAGGCGCTGCGGCGGCGGATCGAACTGCGCATCGTCGGAAGCGCCTTCGAGGACGCGGCGCGCGAACGCGGCCTGGTGGAGCGGATCGCGGCAGCCGGCCTGTCGGAGCAGGTCACCCGCGAACCGTTCGTGGCCGATCCGGACGCCCTCTACCGTTGGGCCGACGTGGTGACCATGCCGTCGCAGCGCCCGGAATCCCTCGGCCGGGTGGCGATCGAGGCCATGGCGTACGGCGTTCCGCCGCTGGTGACGGCGGTCGGCGGGCTCCCGGAGGTCGTCGAAGACGGGCGGACGGGGTGGATCGTTCCGCCCGGCGGCCCCGAACCGATCACGCAGGCGCTCGCCGGCATGATCGGCGATCCGGCGGCTTGGCGCGGCTTCGGACAAGCGGCACGGGCGCGCTATGAGGCGCTGTTCTCGGAAGCGTCCGCGGCCGAGGGCATCGAGGCCGCGGTGCAGGCGACCCTGCGGCGAGCGGGGAGGCGAGGATGTCCGGTTGTCCCGGTCGGCTAAGCCGGGATGCGTGAAGGCATCAGGGGCGGAACAGGATCGAAGATCGCGTCGCATGGCGTTCAAGGTACCGATCCGTAATCAAAACCAATGTCCGACAGACGGTCTGTCAGGCAAAATAGTCCAAAGGCTACGCACTCTGTGTGGAGCGAGCCACCGACACTGACCTCGAACCGACAGTCTCCGAACGGTGCGCTGATGGATCGGGCTCGATCGGCCGAAGGGAACGCGTAGACATGGATGTGGCCGACTTCATCCAGCGGATCGCCGCGAAGCTCTCGGGTGAGAACCTGCTCGCCGCTGGCCTGCTGTTCGCGACGGCGCTGATCTGCGCCCTGATCGCCTATCTGCGCACGGCCGAAAAGTACTCGTTCGCCGAGTTCTTCGAATTTGCGCTACCGCGGGAGGTGATGACCCATCCCTCCGCTCGGGCGGACCTGCTGTTCTACGTCACCCGCAAGGCAATCATGCCGTTCCTGCTGATCCCGGCAGGCGTGATTTTCGTGGTCGCGGTCGGCTACGCCACCAACCGGGTGCTGGGCGCGCTGTTCGGGATCGATCAGCCGATCCTCGGCGAGCCCGGTCCGGTTACCGTGGTGGTATTCACCGCCACGATGCTGCTGGCCTACGATCTGTCCTACTACCTCTACCACACGGCCCAGCACCGCTACCCGTTCCTGTGGGAGCTCCATAAGGTCCACCACTCGGCCGAGGTGATGGTCGGGATCACCAAGGACCGCGTCCATCCGCTGGACGAGCTGATGAACCGCGCCTGGGACGGCGTGATCCCCGGGATCTGTTTTGGGATCTGGAGCCTGCTGGCGCTGAACCCGGTCGAGCTGACTGTGTTCGGCATCAACGTCTACATCATGCGCAACATCCTGATGATGGACTTCGTGCGTCACACCCATTTCAAGATTTCGTTCGGCCGGCTCAACACGATCATCCTGTGCCCGCACTGGCACCAGCTCCACCACTCCACGGCGCCGGAGCATTACGACAAGAATTTCGGCCTGCTGTTCTCGTTCTGGGACCGGGTGTTCGGTACCCTCTGCATCCCGAAGCCCAATGAGGATTTCAAGTTCGGCCTCGTCGACCGGGACGTCGCCGATTACCAGTCCCTGTCGGGGCTTTACGTGCTGCCGTTGAAGAAGATGGGCCGGCGGATCGCGCGACAGGTGCGACGCCTGCGCGGCGTGCCGGCCCAGCCGCGGTCGGGGGCCTGAGCATGGCGACCGAGCGTTTCGAGACCATCCGCACCGCCGGGCGGCTGGCGGAGGCCGGGCCCGCCTGGACGGCGCTGTGGAAGGCGAGCGGCGCGCTGGTCTTCCAGAGCCACGCCTGGGTTTCCGCGTGGTGGGCGAGCGCACCCGACCGGGAGCGCCGGGCGCTCGCCGTCGTGTTGGCGTGGCGGGGCGACGATATCATCGGCGTGCTGCCGCTCGCTACCGTGCGCCGGAAGGGGTTCCGCGTGCTCGAATGGGCCGCCAAGGACTGCTCGGATTTCGGCGATGCACTGCTCGCCGACCGGACCGACCGTGACCTCGTCCGGCGGATGTGGCTTTACGCCGGGCGGGCCGGCGGTTTCGATCTCGCCTATCTCAACCGGCTCCTGCCGGACGCGGTGGCTCGGACGCTGCTCCAGCCGGAGGGTGGCGGGGTTCGGCTGCACCTGAACCACCGCGACGAGGCGAATTGGCGGGTGCGCGGCTCGTGGACCACCGGACAGGCGTGGTTCGACGCGCAGTCGAAAAAGACCCGGCAGAACTACCGGCGCGGCCAGAAAGCCTTGCGCGAACGCGGCCCCCTCGTTTTCCGCCTGCTCGGACTGGACGAGCCCCTCGGGCCGGTGCTCGACCGGCTGACCACCTTCAAGCGGGCTTGGCTCGAGCGCCACGGCCTCGCCTCCACTGCCTTCTACGACGCGGGGTCCGAAGCGTTGCCCGTCATGGTCCAGGTACTCGCCGATGCAGGCTTGCTGCACGCCTTCGTGCTGGAATGCGGCGGCGCCGTTGTGGCCGTGTCGATCAACTTCGTCCAGGCCGGCGCGATGATGGCCTTCGTCACCACCTACGATCCGGAGGTCGAGCGCGCCTCGCCCGGCATGGTGCTGATGATGGACTACATTATGTGGTCGATTGATCGCGGGCTGCACACGGTGGATTTCCTCTGCGGTGACGAGGGTTTCAAGAGCCGGTTCGGCACCGAGGTCCTGACCCTGGCCTCGATGACGGGCGCGCGCACGCCGCAGGGCACGGCGGCGCAGCTCGTGGACCGGGCGCAGCACGCGTGGCGCCGACGCTTCGGCAAGCGAGCGGACGCGGCCGGGCAGGCCCCCGCGGCGGAGATCGCGGCCTGACCGTCGCGCTACGCTGCGCCGCCGAGGCCGTTCCGGATCGCCGCGACGCAGCGGGCGAGGTCGTCGTCGTTGACCCAGACATGGGGGCTCAGCCGCAGAGCCCCGGCGCGTTCGCTCGCGAAGACCCCGTCGCGGCGCAGGCCTTCGATAAATCCGGCAGGCAGCCCACCTGGCCGCCGCACTCCAAGAATGTGGGGCGCCCGCAGGTTTCGCGGTGCAATCTCGAGACCGAGCACATCGAGCGCATCCGCAAGCCGGTCCGTCAGCCCGCGCAGGCGAGCGGCGACGGCCGGCACGCCCCAGCTCGTGATCAGCTCCAGCCCGGCTGCGGCCATCGGGAGCGCCACGGGATCGTTGAGCTCGCCTCGATCGTAGCGCCGCGCGCCAACAGCCGCCGGGCGGTTGCCGACATGCTCGTCGAGCGCCGTGCCGTCCTGCCGGTGCGGCGCCGCGTACAGGAAGGCGAGGCCGTAGGGTCCCAGCGCCCATTTGTAGGTCGGGAACGCCAGGAAATCGGGCCGCCAGCGGGCCACATCCACCGGGATGGCACCGACCGCCTGCGTCGCATCGATCACCAGGGCCGCACCGGTCGCGTGGACTGCGGGCGCGAGGCGGTCGAGGTCGATCAGGCTTCCGTCGGTCCAGTGCAGCGGGGTCAGAGTGGCGAGCGCGAGCGGCGGTGCGCCCGGGCGCGCGATTGCGGCGAGCAGCGCGGCGGTCCAATCGCCATCCGGGGGACGCACGACCTCCTCCACGGTGAGCTCCTGTGCGGCAGCCAGCCGGTCGAAGGCGAAGCGCAGGGACGGAAATTCGTCGGCCACCCGCAGCAGGCGGCCGCCGGGGATCGGCACGAGGTTGCGCGCGGCTATTGCCATGGCGTGGCTGACTGCGCCGACGATCGCGGCATCGTCCGGCCCGGCTCCGATCAGCCGGGCCGCCGCGGCCCGAGCTCGCTCGACCTGAGCGGGAATTGCCTCACGCGGATGGTCCCAGGGTCGGCTCTTGGTCAGGAGGCCGGTCTCGCCGGCGGCGCGCACGCAAAGCGGCAGCGGCGACCACGCCGCCGCATCGAGGTAGCTGACCGCCTCCGGCACCTCGAACAGGTGGCGCTGGCAGGGAAGTTCCTGGGCGGTCGGCAGAGCGGGCTCGGGCATGGCGAACTGGATCGTAGCGGATCGGACCCGTGCGAGCGATGATTCGCGCCGTCGCCCGGGGCTTGATCGCGCGATCCCGATGTCGCAAGCCGGCCTACCACCGTCCGCGAGGCCGCCCCGTGCCGACCCGCCTGCCCCAGCCTGATCCCGTGCCATCATGGGTCGCCTGAGTTCCGACTGCTTCGAGACGCCGCCCGCACCCCTGCGGGTCGCCGATGCGGTGGCGCTGATCCGGGCTTGCCTTCCGGTGCTCGCCGGCATCGAGACCGTGCCGCTGGCGGGCGCAGACGGCCGGATTCTCGCCGAGGATCTGATCGCGCCCCTCGACCTGCCGCCTTTCGACAACGCCGCAGTGGACGGCTACGCCTTCCGGGCCGCCGATCTTGCCCCTGGAGCGGACAGCCTGCCCCTCGGCGGTCGGGTGCCGGCTGGCCATGCGCCGGCCGAAACCGGAATGGGCCGCGCGGTGCGGATCTTCACCGGGGCACCGATGCCCCCGGGCACCGATACCGTGGCCATGCAGGAGGACGTTCAACTCGACGGACAGATCGTGCGCCTGCCCGCGGAGCTCGCGCCGGGCGCCAATCGGCGTCGTGCCGGCGAGGACATCGCACGCGGCACCCGTGCGATCCCCGCCGGGACCCGGCTTGGGCCACGGCATCTGGCGCTCGCTGCCGCGCTCGGGCGCCCCGATCTGCGCCTGCGCGTACCCCTGCGGGTCGCGCTGTTCTCCACAGGCGACGAGCTGACGCCGCCGGGCGAGCCCTTGCCACCCGCCGGCATCCACGATGCCAACCGGCCGATGCTCGCCGCCCTGCTACGGCGGCTCGGCGCCGACCCCCACGATCTCGGCATCCTGCGCGATGTGCCCGGGCAGGTGCGCGACCGCCTCGCGGCGGCCGCTGCCGAGCACGACCTGATCCTGACCTCGGGGGGCGTCTCTGTCGGGGAGGAGGATCACGTCCGTGCCGCCGTTGAGGCCTCCGGGTCGCTCACGCTCTGGCGCCTCGCGATCAAGCCGGGCCGTCCGGTCGCGCTCGGAACGGTGGCGAGCACGCCATTCATCGGGCTGCCGGGCAACCCGGCCGCCGCCTACGTGACCGCGCTTGCGGTGCTCAAGCCCATGGTCCTGCATCTTTCCGGGACGGAGGATGCGACGCCGGCGCTCACCGTGCGCAGCGGTTTCGCCCTGCAGAAACGCGCCGGCCGGCGGGAATACCTGCGGGTGTGCCTGCGCCCCGGCGAGACCGGAATGGCCGAGGCCATTCTCGTGCCGGGGGGGGCGCTTACCGGCCTGTCGGCGAGCGACGGGCTGGTCGAACTCGGCGAGGACCTGACGGAGATTCGCCCAGGCGATGCACTGCCGTACCGGCCGCATGGGGATCTCGGCTGAGCGTATCGGGTAGCGTCATGCGGCACCCCGGCCCACGGTATCGACCATCACGTCGACACTGTGCATCGGGCATATATACTCCCCGTATAGACTCGGAGGCGGACATGACACGAACGCGGGTCTTTCGCTCCGGAAACAGTCAAGCGGTTCGGATCCTGACAGATTTTCAGCTGCAGGGTCCTGAGGTCGAGATCTATCGGCGGGGCGACGAGGTCGTCCTGCGCGAGGTTCAGGACCGTGATCTATCCGCAGCCTTCGCGCTCCTGACGGAACTGCCGATCGACAATCTCGCCCGGGACGATGGGCCACCACAGGACCGCAACACTCCGTGACCCCGCGCTACATGCTGGACACGAACATTTGCATCCACATCCGCCGCGCGAGGCCGCGGCAGGTGTTGGAGCGGTTCCAGGTGCTTCAGCCAGGCGAGGTCGTGATGTCGCCGATCACCCTGGGCGAACTTCTGTTCGGTATCGAGAAGATCCGGGAGACTCCGGTGCGAGGCGGCGCGACGCGCGCTCACCGATCTTGCACAGCTCATCCCGGCAGTGCCCTTCGACGAGTCGGTCGCCGCACGGTATGCGCTGTTCCGTGCGAAGCTCCAGAAGGTCGGTCTGATGATCGTGAACAACGACCTCTGGATCGCCGCTCACGCCCCTGCACGGGATGTGACGCTGGTGACCAACAATACGCGCGAGTTCGACCGGCTGAAGCCGGATCTTCGCGTTGAGAACTGGGTCGAAGGGGCAGCGGGCGTACCCGCGTGACGCTGCCATAGCGGAAAGCGGCCGGTCGCACGGCCCGGATTTGCATTCACGGCAGCGGGACTTCGCGGTCGGGAGCCTGTACAGCGACCGCTCGTTCGAATCGTCACCTGCCCGAGATCCCGTGCCCCTGCTTGCAGACCGCGCCCCCGCCAAGGTCAACCTGACGCTCCACATCCTCGGGCGGCGGGCGGATGACGGCTACCACGCGTTGGAGAGCCTTGTGGCCTTCGCTGGCACCGCCGACCGACTGACCCTCGATCCCACCGCGCCCCTCGGGCTGACCGTTTCGGGTCCGACCGCCGGGCCGGCCGGTCCCACCGGCGACAACCTCGTCCTGCGCGCGGCGCGCCACCTTGCGGCACGCGTGCCGGGTCTTCGCACGGGCGCCTTCCACCTGACCAAGCGCCTCCCGGTGGCGGCCGGAATTGGCGGGGGCTCGTCCGACGCCGCCGCGGCGTTGCGCCTGCTTGCGCGTCTCAACGGACTGTCGCGCGACGACGCGGCCGTCGTCGCGGCGGCGCGGGAGACGGGGGCCGACGTGCCGGTCTGCCTGGATCCGCGGGCTCGGATGATGCGCGGCGTCGGCGAGCAGATCGGTGCGCCGCTCGATCTCGCACCGCTGCCTGCGGTGCTGATCAATCCCGGCGTCCCGGTGCCGACGGCGCCGGTGTTCAAGGCGCTGGGCCTCGCCGTCGGGCAGAGCCTGCCTGGGGCGGAGCATCCCGTGATCGGCCTGGGGCTCGGCGGCGACGCCCTCGTGGCGGCCATCGGTCCGGCGCGCAACGATCTGGAGCCGCCGGCCCTCACGGTGGCGCCGGTGATCGGGACCGTTCTGGCGGCCCTGCGCAACCAAGGCTGTCGGCTCGCGCGGATGTCGGGCTCCGGCGCGACGGTGTTCGCGCTGTACGCCGATCGGCGCGGGGCGGTGCGGGCGGCCGCGAGCCTGCGCGCTGCCCATCCGGATTGGTGGGTGGCGCCGACCTTCCTGCGCTGAGCCCCGCCGGGTTCAGGCCGGCTCCGCCGCGTAGACTGTGACGACGCCGCCTGCATCCGGCACGATCACGCGCCAGCGCTTTGCATGCGGCAAGTCCCCGGGATCGATCACGCTCGCGACACCGCTGACGACATCAAAGGTTGCCAAGCCCCCGGACGCGTCGCGGCCGCACAGATAGGCGTTGCCGTCTCCGAGATGGAGTGCCGCGGGAACGCTGTCTGCCGGGCCGAAAGCGATGTCGCCGATCGCGCCGCAGGGCGCCAGGACGGCGCCCTGCAATTCGAGGACATCGATGCCGGTGGCGAGACCGGACAGGATGGGCAGATCGCCGTTGCCGCTGCGTCGGTTGAGCAGCAGCGCCTCCCGCCGTCCCGCCCGGATGACGATGAGGGCGAGGTCCGGCCCATCGGCACCGGTCGCGAGATAGCAGGCGCCTGGCTTGAGTCGATCCAGGCCGATCGTCCGCCCGGGGATCCGAATCTCCAAACTCATGCTCCTGATCCCGTGCGGTGCTCACCCCGGCGTCTCCGGAAGAACGCGCGGCGCTCGGCTTCGGCCCGCACCACGGTCGCGCGCACCTGCAGCAGGTCCTTGCGGGTCAGTAAGCCGACCAAGCGTCCGCTTTGTGGGTCGGTGACCGGCAGGCGGCCCTGCCCGGCCGAGAGCATCACGTCGAGCGCGTGCGAAATGACGTCGCCCGGATGGACGATCGCGAGGTCGGCATCGGAAACGCGCTCGCCGAGTGTCTCCGCCAGAGGGTCGGTGTCCTGCTGCTCCAGAGTCCAGCGCAGCGCATCGCTGCGCGACACCAGACCTACCGTCCGGCCTACCGCGTCGACGACAGGGTAGGCATGATGCACGCCCGCCTCGATGGCGGCCAGCGCTTCCGGTATTGAAAGATTGGCGTCGAGGGTCGCGACGAAGCGGGTCATCACTGCCTCGACCCGGGTGAGATCGTAGGGATCGATCCCGTATTCCCGGGTGATGTGCTGGCCGCGCCGGGCGATCTTCTCCGTGAGGATCGACCGCTTGAGGAGCAAAACGGTCACCGCGTAGGCCGCCACGGTCGCGGCAAGCAGCGGCCCCAGGGCGGCGACGTCGCCCGTCACCTCGACCGCGAAGACCACGCCGGTCAGCGGTGCCGGCAGCGTGCCACCGAGCATCGCGGCCATGCCGATCAGCGCCCAGAATCCGTGCGCCCCCGGCAACAGGAGGCCGATCAGCCATCCCACCGCCCCGCCCAGGATCAGCAGGGGCGCGAGCACGCCCCCGGAGGTGCCCGACGACAGGGCGGCGAGCCAGATCACTGCCTTGACCACCAGGATCGTCACGACCGCGCCGGCCAGCATATGCCCGGACAGCAGGTCGTGGATGACATCGTAGCCGACGCCGAGTGCCCGGGGCTCGACGAGGCCACCGAAACCCACCACGACGGCGCCGAGCGCCGGCCACCACATCCAGTGCAGCGGGATCTTGCCGAACCCGTCCTCCAGAGCATACAGCGCCCGGGTCAGAACGCCCGAGATCAAGCCGGAGGCGAGGCCCAGAACTGCGCAGGCCGGCAGGCCCCACCAGGGCAGCGCCGGGTTGTCGGCGAAGGGAAACAGCGGGCCCGCCCCGAACAAGGCCGGCCGCCAGCAGGCCGCCGTCACCGCCCCGACCGTGACCGGGACGAGGCTGCGCGGGCGCCACTCGAACAGCAGCACCTCGACCGCCAGCAGCACGGCCGCCACCGGCGTCCCGAAGATCGCCGTCATGCCGGCGGCGGCGCCTGCCACCAGCAGCGTCTTCCGCTCGGCGGCGCTGAGGTGGAAGAACTGGGCGAACAGCGAGCCGACTGCGCCCCCCGTGACGATGATCGGCCCCTCGGCGCCGAACGGTCCGCCGGTGCCGATGGCAACCGCGGACGAGAGCGGCTTAAGCACCGCGACCTTGGGCGACATCCGGCTGCCGCCGATCAGAATCGCCTCCATGGCCTCCGGGATGCCGTGCCCGCGGATCTTCTCGGAGCCGTAACGCGCCATGGCGCCGACGATCAGGGCGCCGATCACCGGGATCGCCACTATCCACGGGCCCGGAGCGGCGTCGGCGAGGGAGGTCAGGGCCGTGTCGAAGCGGCCGTACCACGCGACATTGGTGACGAAGCCGATCAGCGTGAGCAGGATCCAGGCGGTGCCGCTCGCTGCCGTGCCGGTGACGATCGCCATCCCGGCCAGGATCACCACGCGCCGATCGGCGCTGAAATCGCCCAGCGCCCGACGATGCGGCCCGCGCCCGCCACGCTCGATCTCCAGCCCGCCCTCCATCAAGGCCTCCTCTTCCGTCACCCCGTCATATATATCGTAATACGATACATCTAGGCGCGGATCTACGGGTGGGCGGAACGGACGAGCGTCGTTCGGCATGGGACGCGCAGGGGTGCGTTAGGATACGGGGGCCCTGGAAGCTGGGGTATTGCTATGGACGCCGATGCATTGGGCGCCGAGACATTGTCATCGGAGCAATATGCGGCTCTGGCGGATTTCCGGTTCCGCCTCCGGCGCTTCCTGGCCTTCAGCGAGGCGGCCGCGGGCCGGGCTGGGCTGCCGCCGCAGCAGCATCAGGCCCTGCTCACCCTTGCCGGGCATGTTGGGCGCAACCCGGCCACCGTTGGCTTGCTGGCGGAGCAATTGCTCATCGCGCCCCACAGCGCCGCCGAACTGGTCGCCCGCATGGTCGAGGCCGGGCTCTTGAGCAAGACACGGGCTGCCGAGGACCGGCGCCGGAGCGAGCTTGCGCTCACCCCCCGCGCCGAGGCGCTGCTGCGGACCTTGACGGCAGCGCATCTGGGAGAGCTGCGCGGATTGGCACCCGCGCTGACCGAGGCGCTCGCATCCGCGGCGCGTTGACGCAGGGCATGTCCGTCCGGCCGACCTTTCTGGTCGTTCTGCCAGGGCGCCGATTGCGCCGCATACTGTCTTTCGCCAATCCGGCAGACCCGATCAATCGATCGGAAACGCTCTGACGCGCCGCCTCAGCGCGCCCGCGCCACGCAGAACTCGATGGCCCCGTTGAGCGCCGCTTTCACCTGACCGTCCGGAAAGATATCGAGGGCCGCCCGGGCCTCGGCGCCGTACTGGTGGGCACGGGCCACCGTTTCCTCAAGGGCGCCGTGGCGCTGGAGCAGGTCGAGGGCCGTCTCCAGATCGCCGTCGCGAATCTCGCCCTGCTGAAGGGTCCGCCGCCAGAAGCCGCGCTCGCCCTCGCTGCCCCGGCGATAGGCAAGCACGATCGGCAGCGTGATCTTGCCCTCGCGAAAATCGTCGCCGACGTTCTTGCCGAGTTCGGCCGAGGTGCCGCCGTAATCGAGCACGTCGTCGATCAACTGGAAGGCGATGCCGAGGCTCATGCCGTAGGCGCGCGCCGCCGCCTGCTCTGCCTCGGGGCGTGCTGCAAGGACGGGCCCGACTTCGCAGGCGGCCGCGAACAACTCGGCGGTCTTGCCGCGGATCACCGCGAGGTAGGCGGCCTCATCGGTTTCCAGATTCTTGGCGTTGGTGAGCTGCATCACCTCGCCCTCGGCGATCACCGTGGCGGCGGCCGAGAGGATGTCGAGCGCCTTCAGGGAGCCGACCTCCACCATCATCCGGAAGGCCTGGCCGAGCAGGAAGTCGCCCACCAGCACCGAGGCCTCGTTGCCCCACTTGATCCGGGCGGCGACCCGGCCACGGCGCATGTCGCTCTCGTCCACAACGTCGTCGTGCAGGAGCGTGGCGGTGTGCATGAACTCGACGCTGGCGGCGAGCTTCACGTCGCCGTCCGTGTCGCCCGCGTAGCCGCAGAGCTTGGCGCAGGCGAGGGTCAGGATCGGGCGCAGGCGCTTGCCGCCGGAGGCGATCAGGTGGTTCGCCACCTCCGGGATCATCGTCACCTCGGAGCCCGTCCGCGACAGGATCGTGGTGTTGACCCGCGCCATGCCGTCGGCCACCAGCGCGACGAGGTCGTTCAACCCCGCCTCGATCTCAGGCTTCGGGTTCTCGATGGAGAGGGCCATACCCAAGATGCGTGACCTCCAGACCGGTTCCGCCCCGGGCGGAGGGCGATCCCTTCGCACGGGCCTCGCGGCGCCGCAACATCGGCTCCCCTGCGATATGGGTCGCCGGGAGCGCAGTGCCGACGCGGCGAAACCGCCGGCCCTTGGGGGACTCTGATGGTCGAGCTGATCCGGGCCAACGATGTCGTGCTGATCGGGTTCGCCCGCACGATCCTCGAAGCGGCCGAGATCCCGGTCCTCGTGGCCGACAGCCAGATGAGCCTGATGGAGGGGTCGATCGGCATGTTCGGGCAGCGGCTGCTGGTGCCGCGCGATTACGAGGCCCAGGCGCGGCGCCTGCTCAAGGATGCCGGCCTCGCCCACGAGCTGCGCCAGCCGTGACGGAGGCGCCGGATGCCTTCCTGGGCGGGAGCCTGCGGTTGCATCAGCCCGCGCGCGGAGCACACCGGGCGGGGACCGACGCGGTGCTGCTGGCGCGCCTCCTTATCCCGGCCCCCGAGGATCGACTGTGCGATGTCGGAGCCGCAACCGGAGCCGTCGGGCTCGGCTGCGCCGCGATGGTGCCCGGCCTTCGACCGACCCTGGTCGAGCGCGATCCCGATCTTGCTGCACAGGCTCGGACGAACGCCGCGCTGAACGGGATCGATGCCCGCGTGATCGAAGCCAACGTGCTCGCCCCCGCGACAGAACGCCGCGCAGCCGGTCTGCTGCCGGACAGTTTCGACGTGGTGTTGACGAACCCCCCGTTCTTCACGGTCGGCCATCACCGGGTTTCACCGCATCCTGGCCGGGCTACGGCGCATAGTTTTGCCGGTGAGGCCTCCAGTGAGACGCTGGACGTTTGGATCCGCACCTGCACGGCGATCCTGCGACCCGGCGGGCGGCTTGGGCTGATCCATCGGGCCGACGCTCTCGCCGAATGCCTGCAAACCCTTCGCGGCCGGTATGGCGATCTGGCGATCCGTCCGGTCCATCCCCGCGCCGAGGCGCCGGCGATCCGGATCCTGATCAGCGCCGTCAAGGGAAGCCGCGCCCCGCTGCGTTTGCAGCCACCCTTAATTCTGCACGGACCGGACGGCGCCTTCACGCGGGAGGCCGCCGAACTTCACGGGGCGCCGCCGCGCTGCTGACCCGACCGGTCACGCCGCCAGGGCGGCGGGCTCCTCGTCCCCGATCCCCAGGAAGCGCTCGACTTCCGGAAGATCCGCGAAGGCCAGGAATTCCGGGCGGAGCGGCGCCGGCAGGCCCTCGAAGTTCAGGCCGGGGAACGTGTCGGGATGCGGGTAAAGCTGCCAGGCGGCGCCGGGCTCCACCGGCGGGAACAGGATTGCGACCTTCTCGTCGCCCAGCCGAACGATCCGGGAGGGGCTGTACGACAGGGTCTCGATGCTCCAGCTTTGGTGGCTGTGTCCGCGGGCCTTCATGGTGCGGCGGCGCGTCGCGCGATGCATGGCGGTCTCCTTGGGTGAAGGGATACGGGTCAGGCGGCGCTGCGGCGGCCGGGGCGCTTCGGCCAGCCGAGCGCCACGAGGCGTGCCTTGGCGTAATCGCGGACCTCGTCGCGGGTGCCGGGCGGCATCGCGGCGAGGATCGTCTGGGTGGCGCCATCCAGCATCAGGTCGGTGACCGCGTTGATCGTCCCGGCCTCGTCGATCCGGCGCTTGAGGTCGCCCTCCGCCTCGGTGACCTCGTCGAAGGCGGGCGCCTCCTCGAAATCCTCGTCGACGGCCCGGATCGGGAGCTGGTGGGCGCGGAACTCGTCGGCCTCCTCCTCCGAGTAGACGAGACCGTGCAACTCGATGAGCTTGAGGATCACGCGATCTTTCCCGCGTTTCTCCGCCATGGCGTAGACGTAGGCCGCCTGCTTGCCGGACACGCGGTAGTTCACGTTGACCAGCGCCTCGCCCATCGACCACTCGACCCGCTCCGTCCCGGGCTTCGTGCCGGGCAGACGGCCAGTGACGAGCATCACCGCCTCGTCGCGCTCGGCACGGATGACCGTTGGCGGCTCGAACACGATCCCGGCTTGGGCGGCGATCCGCTCCAGCGTCTTGTGGTAGATGACGGCCGTCCCCTGAACCCGCCAGACGTTGCCCCCGAAGGGTTCGCCGTAGCGGACGAGGATGTCGGAGATCTGCTTGTCGGCGGTGCGCATGCGGGGCTCGTTCCGGGAGGATCAGGCCGCGTCGTCCACAGCTTTCTCAGGCGACGCTCTTTTGTTCTCTTTTTGTTCGTATCTATATGCGTGATCGTCCCGCCGCTTGCAAGGTCGGGACGTGAAAAGCCATGGCCTGGGGGGCGTGCGATGGATGCGCCTCATCATCGCCCGCGCGTCTCGGCGCCGGGGGTTAGGAGGAACGCGAAGCCGTATGAGGCTGGAGGCCAATCCACGTTGAGTGCCATTTCAGCTCCTGCAGATGCCCTGTCCATCACCCGAGCCCTTGCCAGCCCGAAGCGACCACATTTCAGCGACCAGACAGACTGCGCCGACGACCCGCATTGTTGCTGCACCGCACCCTAGGGTAGACCGGCAATCACGATGTCCGAGACAGCAGCCGCGATGACGCCTTCCCTCTGGACCCGCCTGTCGAATCCCAGCCATTTCATGCGCTGGTCGGGAGCGTTGGTGCCGTGGCTTACGGTCCTATCGCTCGCTGTGCTGGCCGTCGGCCTGTATCAGACCTTCTTCGTCGTGCCGCCCGATTACCAGCAGGGCGAGACTGTGCGGATCATGTACATCCATGTCCCGGCGGCATGGCTCGGCGTGTTCTTCTACGGAGCCATGAGCGTGTCGGCGATCGGCTCCCTGGTCTGGCGCCATCCGCTGGCCGACGTGGCCCAGCGCGCGGCGGCGCCGATCGGCGCGGCCTTCACGCTGATCTGCCTCGTGACCGGCTCCCTGTGGGGCAAGCCGATGTGGGGGACCTATTGGGTCTGGGACGCGCGGCTGACCTCGATGCTGATCCTGCTGCTGATCTATTGCGGCATCATCGCCCTTTGGCGCACGCTGGAGGATCCGAACCGCGCCGCCCGCGCGGTCGCGATCCTGACGCTGGTCGGCGCCGTGAACCTGCCGATCATCAAGTTCTCGGTGAACTGGTGGTCGACCCTGCACCAGCCGGCCTCGATCCTACGCATGGGCGGCTCGACCATCGACCCTTCGATGCTCTACCCGCTGCTCATCATGATCGGCGCCGCGACGCTCGGCGGCACCACGCTGCATCTCTACGCGATGCGCACCGAGATCATGCGGCGCCGGGTCCGGACGCTGACCATCCGCGAGGCCGAGCGCCTGGATCGCGTTCAGCCCCGCATCACGCCGCAGCCCTCGACCGGGCTGCCGGTGGGCCAACCGGTTTAGGATCGGCACGATGGATCTCGGGTCTCACGGCGGCTTCATCCTGGTGGCCTACGCCTTCACCGCGCTGGTGATGGTCGCGCTGGTTGGCAACGCGATCCGCGACCGGAGGGCGCAGCTACGGGCGCTCAAGGGTTTCGGTGAGGACCGCCGATGACCAACCTGCATGACGACGTGACCGAGCGGCCGCTTCCGGTTCGCCGCTCCCTGCTGCTGATCGTGCCGGCGCTCGCCTTCGTGCTGCTCGCCGCCGTATTCTTCCTGCGCCTGCGCTCCGGGGTCGACCCGGCCGCACTGCCCTCGGCGATGATCGGCAAGCCCGTGCCGAGCTTCGACCTGCCGGCCGTGCCGGGGCTGACCGCGGCCGGGGCTCCCGTGCCGGGGCTGTCGAGCGCCGAGCTGAAGGGGCAGATCACGGTGATCAACGTGTTCGCCTCGTGGTGCGCGCCCTGCCAGGTCGAGCACCCGATGCTGATGCGGCTAGCCAAGGAGCCCGGCATCCGGCTCGTCGGCATCGACTACAAGGAGCCGAACCCGGAGGCCGGGCAGCGCTTCCTCGCCCGGCACGGCGTACCGTTCAGCGCCGTCGGCGCCGATGCGAGCGGGCGCGCGGCGATCGATTTCGGTGTCTACGGCGTGCCCGAGACCTTCATCGTCGGGCCGGACGGGGTGATCCGCGACAAGCTCGTCGGCATCCTCACGCCCGATAACTTTGCGAGCGTGCTCACGCGGATCCGGGCCGCCGGCAAGGTCGCGGCGGCCCAGTAGGGCTCACGCCTCCGGCTGCGGCGCCTTGTTCTCGTAGCGGGAGAGCAGCGGGGTCTGCGCCAGGGCGAACAGCACGGTGATCGGCATGATGCCGAACACCTTGAAGTTGACCCAGAAATCCTCGGTCTGCGTCCGCCACACGATCTCGTTCAGCGCCGCCAGCACGAAGAAGAACAGGCCCCAGCGGAAGGTCAGCTTGCGCCAGCCTTCCTCGGTGAGGCTGAACATCGAATCGAGCACCACCGACAGGAGCGGCCGTCCGAAGGCGAGGCCGCCGAGCAGGATGGTGCCGAACAGGGCGTTCACGATGGTCGGCTTGACCATGATGAAGGTCTTGTCCTGCAGCGCCACGGTCAGCCCGCCGAAGACGATCACGACCGCGCCCGACACCAGCGGCATGATCGGCAGGCGCCGCATCAGCACGTAGTGGATCGCCAGCGCCACCACGGTCGCCGCGATGAACAGGCCGGTGGCCACGAACAGCTTCTGGTCGGGGGCGACGCCGAATTTTTCCGAGTACGCATTCCCAAGAAAGAACAGGACCAGCGGGCCGAGTTCGAGCGCCAGCTTCATCAGCGGCGGCAGGTGGCGGCGCGGAGGGACGGATTCGATCTGCATGCGCGTCAGTTGGCTCGGATGCGGCACCCGCGGGACGTGCAGGGGCCGGACTGGATTCGTGGGGTGTGTGGAACGCGGCGCGCGCGTTGTCCATCACGATCAAGACTGCCGGGATCGCCCACCTCGGCCCGCCCGGCGCCGGACGGTCTCAGGCGCGCCCGCGGAGCGGCGCTTTCGGGAACAAGACGATCAGCATCAGGGCGAATTTCGCCAGAAGCGTGGTCTTGCCCGCCAGCCCCTCGAAGGTGTTGACCAGGATCACGAAGGCGAGGATCGGCAGCCAGACGCCGTGCCGGCAGACGCGCGCGACCTCGGCGAGGTACAAGCCCACCGCGACCACGAGGAGCGTCGTCATCAGGATGCCCTGGTAGAGCAGGGTCGAGAGGATCGAGTTCTCGATGCCCCATTCCAGCCCGTAGATCCGCCGTAGAGTGGTGACCTGCTGGAGATCCGGGCCGAGCAGCAGCTCCCGGAACGGGATCGCGCGGAAGATTTCCAGCATGTCGACCCGGGCCTGCGCGCTGCCGCCGTCGGAGGCAAATCGGTCCAGCAAGGTGTCGAAAAAGCCAAGCGCCGCCAGCACCGCCACCGCGACCGGCACCAGCGTCAGCGCAAAGCAGGCGCAGGCCGCACCGATCAGCGGAATCCGCCCGCTCCGCAGGACGCGCCCAAGTGCAACGAGCCCGACTGCGCCGCCGAGAATAAGCGTAATCACGATGGCGGAGCGCCCGCCGAACGTCACCAGCGCCACGAGCTGCAGGGCGATCATCCCGGTGCGCAGGGCCGGCCCCAGCCGGCCACCGCCCGCGGCGAGCGCCAGGATGTAGCAGGCCGTGACGGTCGCGTTGCTGAGCGGGTGGCCCTGCAAGGCCGCCGAGCGCGTGTCCCAGTCGAAATCCGCGCCGTCGAGGCGGAACGGGAAGAAGCGCTGGCCGCTGGCGAGCTCGTAGAGGCCGAGCAGCGCATTGGCGAGCATCACCAGATGGAACACGATCTCGATCCGCCCGAGGGTCTCCGCGTCGCGATCGAGCAGCAGGATCGGCAGGAGGCCCGCCAGCACGAAGGTATCAATCGAGCCCGCGAGCCCGGTCCCGCCGCGAGTTGCGATCAGGGCGAGGAGCAGCACGCCACAGACGGAGAGCAGCACGCTGGCGGGCCGGCGGTTCAGAGCCTGCGCCACGGGAATCACCGGATTGCCAGCGCGCAGCAGCGTCCAGCCGAACAGCGCGACCGCGAGGTAGGTCGCCGGGTGGATCTTGGAGGCGGCCGAGCCGGTGAGCCCGTCATAGTTGAGCCCGAACACCCACAGCAGGCCCCCCGAGACACCGACGAGGAGCGCCGCCCACAGGACGAAGACCAGGGACTCGGCACGGGCGATTACGCCGCGCCGTGATGTGCCCGCCCGCAGCGGCGCGATTCGCTCGGCCGCGGGTTCGGCGCGCGCGAGCCTCACGCCCGGCGCCGGGTCAGGAACAGGGAGCCGGAGATCGGCCGGCCCAAAGCCTCGGAGCTGTCGACGAGGTCGATCAGGTCGCGCTGGCGGGTCGCGCCATTGCAGGCCACCATGAGCACCCGATCGGCAGCGTTCGCGAGCGGGCCGAGCCGCAGGTTCTCGCTGAGGACCCCGCCATCCACGATCACCAGCTCGAAACGGGCCTTCACGCCGGCCACGAACCGCTCGACGTTATCGACCGTGAGGGCTTCACGGACCAGCTTGCTCGTGTCGCCGAGCCCGACTCGCCGCGCGCCGGATTTCGAATCAGTGTCGGTCACCGCGTTGAGGCTCTGCTCGCCGCGCAGCACATCGAGCAGGCCGCCGGCGCTCGCCCCATAGCCGCGCAGATCCGCGTCCACGAGCAGAACCCGATCACCGCGCCCGACCGCTACCGCGGCGAGAAGCCCGATCACGGCCCGGCGCCGCTTCTGGTCCGATTCGCCCGACGTCACCATCAGCACGAGCGAGCGCCCGAGGCTGCCGGCGGTCGCGGCGAGATGGTCCAGGGTGATGCCCGCGGCCGTCGCGTTGGCGCCGCGCGGTCGCAGGCCCGGCAGGACCGCCACGACCGGCGCGTTCGAGATCCGCTCCAGCTGGCGCGGCGACAGCACCGTGGGGGCGAGATATTCCCGCATCAGCGCGAGCCCGGCGCCGAGGCCGATCCCGCCGAACAGCGCGGCGGCGATCAGGATCAACCGCGGCGGCCAGCTCGGATCCTCCGGCGGGCGGGCCGCCGTGATGATCCGTGCGTTCGAGCTGTCGATGCTGCTCTGCTCCTTGATCTCTCGGGCGCGGACCAGGAACGCGTTGTAGACCGAACGCGCCGCCTCGACCTCGCGCTCTAGTTCGCGCAGCTGCACCGAAGACTGGGAATTGACCGCCGCCTGTTGCCGGAGCCGAGTCAACTCGGCGGTGAGCGTCCGCTCGTTGGCCTGGGCGCGGTGGGCCTCGGTCTCGGCCGCGCCTGCGATCCTGTTGAGCTCGGCGTCGATCAGGCGGCGGACATCCTGCATCTGGGTGCGCACGGCGGCGATGAACGGATGGCGCTCGCCTAAATTGGTGCGCAGGTCCGCCTCCTTGGCGGCGAGTTCGGCGTATTGCCCGCGCAGGCGGTCGATCGACGCGGACTGCACCGCCTCCGGCATCGCGCCGGCCCCGACCGCCCGGCCGCGGGCGTCGCGGATCCCCTGAAGCCGCGCCTGCGCGTCGGCGGTCCGGGCCTGGGCGGCCACCAGCCGGGTGTTGAGGTCGGTCAGCTGCTGCTCGTTGACGAGCCGGCCGCTGGCGGTGATCAGGCCGGCGCGGGCCTTGTAATCCTCGAGCTTCTTGTCGGCGACGTTGACCGCTTGGCGCAACTCGTCGAGCCGGCCCCGAAGATCGCCCGCCGCGCGTCGGGCGGCATCGGCACGCGCCTCGGTCTGGTCCGTCAGGTAGGCGGTGGCGATCGCGTTGACGATCTTCGCCGAGAGGTCGGGATCCTCCGTGGTGACGATCACGTCGATCACGAACACCTTGTCGGCGCGCTTCACGGCGAGCTTGCGCCGGAGCTGCGCGAGGGCACGGCCCTGCGCGTCGACCTTCCGTTCGGGCTGCGGCCCAGTGACCAGCGCCCGCAGCGTGGCCACGGTGCGCGTCAGCCAGAGGTTGCGGGGTGCGCCGAAGCCCGGTTCCGTTTCCAGCCCGGTCTGGGCCACGGCCCGGCCCAAAACCGCGTCGGATTCGATCACCTTCACCTGGCTTTCGACCTGCGCGATGCCGCCATCCGGCGAGAGGGTGCCCGGGTTGACGTCGTTGGACACGACCTGACGGTCGCGCGGGTCGATCAGGATCTGGGCGGTCGCCGTGTAGAGGGATGGTGTAAGCAGGGCATAGGTCAGGGCCAGCAGGGCCAGCAGCAGGGCGGTCCCGATCACCAGCGTCTTGCGCCGCCAGAGGATGCGCCACAGGTCGCTGGCCTCGGCGCTCGTCTCCGGCCGGACGGGCCGCTCGGGCAGAGCAGGCTGCACCGGCGCCAGCCAAGTCGCGACAGCGAGGTTAGGGTCGATCCGTGTCACGATCGGTCACCGTCGTCTCAATCCTGGCCAGACCCGCGGGGGCCGTACCCGAGCCTGCAAGAGTCGCGCATATGGGTGATAAGCTGCCGAAACTGAAGTTGTCCCAACAAGACGTATCCATTACTGCGTTTCCGGTAAACACCTCGCGCAACTTCGAATGATATTTACTATGTATCACGCGCGTTACGGTTGGGGATTGGAGCGGCGTGGTTCATTGCGTGACGCGGCACGGTGCTGGATGAGGGTGCATTGATCGATGCATGTGCGCGTTCGCCTCGACGGTTCCAACCCGCAGCACTGGCACGTGGCCCTGCTGCGGCGGATCGTCGAGATCCCCGGCCTGACCGCGGTCAGCGTCGACGACGCGCCGGCATCCGGGGCGTGGCCGCGTACGGCTGAGCTGCTGTTCCGGCTCGAGGCGCTCGTTCATGGATTGCCTCGCCCCGGCACGGAGCCGGTTCCGAGCGCCGAACTCGAGCTCTGGCGCCAGCCCGCCGCCCGACCGGATATCGTCCTCGACCTGTGCGGCGATGTCCCGTCCGGACCGGCCACATGGCACATCGCGTATGACGGCCGGGTCGGCGCGGACGCCCTGTTGGCCAGCCTGCTCGCCGATGCAGTGCCGCGTCTCACCCTCGTGGAGAATGGCGCAATCCGCGCCGCTGGCCGCCTTGGTGCCGACCGGCCCGGGATCGTGTTGGCCAGTTTCGAGGATGCGCTCGCCCGGACGATCACGCTGGTTGCCGCGGCTCTGCGCGACCACATAGCGGGAGGGGCCGGGGCAGGGGGCGCCGGCGACGCGTCCGTTGATCATCGCGTGGTCTTGACGGTTCCGCGCCTCGGCGTGCGGGCCGGGCGCATGCTCGCGGGCGCCCTGATCCATCGGCTTTATCGCCTCTGCTACAACGCTCCGCACTGGCGCTGCGGCTGGCGGCGCCTTGCCGGGCCGGACTTGATCGATCTCGGCCGTCATCCCGAGGCGAGATGGACCGTCCTGCCCGATGACGGCCGGCGCTTTTATGCCGATCCCTTTCCGATCTCCGTCGGGGGCAGCACGCACCTCTTCGTCGAGGATTTCCCGCACGCCACGGGCAAGGCGATCATCTCGTCCGTTTGCTTCGGGCCGGACGGGCCGGAGGGCGTGCCGGTGCCGGTGCTGGAGGAGACGCATCACCTGTCCTACCCGTTCGTGTTCGAGCGGGACGGAGCTGTCTGGATGGTGCCGGAGAGTTCCGCCGCCGGGACGGTCGACCTCTACCGCGCCACGCGCTTCCCCGGCGGCTGGGTCAAGGAGGCGACGCTCCTCTCCGGCGTGGTGGCGAGCGACGCGACCCTCGTGGAGCACGCAGGCCGCTGGTGGATCTTCGCCACCGTGCGCGATGCCGGCCTCAACGCGCCGCCCGGCGCGGGCTCCTTCCACGACGCGCTGCACCTCTGGTCGGCGCCCGATTTCCGCGGCCCCTACACGCCGCATCCGGCCAATCCGGTCCTGGTCGATCCGTCCCTGGCGCGGCCGGCGGGCCGGATCGTGTCGCGGGGCGGCCGGCTGATCCGCCCGATCCAGGATTGCGCCGCCGGCTACGGCCGCGCTGTGGTGCTCGCGCGGATCGACCGCCTCGATCCGGAGGGATTCGCCCAGACCGTGATCGGCCGAGTCGAGCCCGGCCCGGCATGGCCCGGCAACCGGCTGCATACCCTGAACGCGGGTGGCGGGATCGAGTGCATCGACGGGGCCGGGCGCGCGCCGCGTGTCACGATCCCGGGCCGCGCCCGGCTCACGGGGTGATCCGGACCAAGTTGTCGCAGGGGCATCCGTTTTGTGGCTCTGGGCGGCCGCCGTTAGACCGAAACTTGGAGCGGAACAACTTTCGAGACAGGGCAGCGCCGTGCGGCCCGCGCGGTCAAGAATTTTTAATGCTCTAAATATTCTGCAATTCAATTTTATATGCTTCAGACCATGGGATTGGTATTTTGCGCATCTATAAAGGATGTATTATCAGATAAAGTCGTATCTTTGCTTCATAGGCCGATGCTTGACATTTGCTCGATGTTTGTCAAGTTTCCGATCCGCGGGTGCCGAAAACGGCTGATCGTGCCGGATGCCGACTCAAACTGGGCAAAGCCAAGTCTGAGTTCTTCAGCTCGATCACGCATCCGCTCGGCGAGTCAATCAGTTTAAAGACGACTCACTGGAGGCTAGCCGCTCAACAGGAGTTTTCCGATGAGTACGTCCATCGCTCCGGTATCCACCGCCCACACGCATGCCGTTCAAGCGCATGCCGCGAAGTCCGAGACGAAGCAGTCGGACAGCGCCAAGACCACGCAGCATGTGCAATCCGCCGATCCCCGATCCGCGCAGAAGGTTTCTCCTCGGCAAAGCGATGCAGTACTGAACTTGGCCATTGAGGATCACGCGAAGATCTCGCTTCTGCGTAAGAATGAGGCGCGTGATAGGACCGGTGCGCAGGCCGCCGATCGCGCCTAGCAAGCCATCCAGCGCGGGTGGCGCGCGCGACGGCGTGGAAGCATGCCTGATCCCCGGTTCGAGCCCGGCGGGACCGAACCGGAGAGTCGAATAGAATCCACGGCCGTCGATCGCATTCGCGTTTGGCCGTGCCGCCTTCGTCCTGAGCAGATGGATACCCGGGCTCATGGAACGCCGGTGCAATGCGACCCGGTGATTGTCGCCCGGGTCTTCAGTGTTGCGTCGGCGGCGGCCTAGGGTTGGTCCGACGCTTTGCGCAGGCTGCGGGCGAGTGCGCGGGGGATTGGCCCCTCCCGCGTTGGGCACCAATTTCTTAGCCGCATAGCCCTGGCGGGACGGCGTCCGGCCCGCTACATATCGGAGGCGGGGCTGCAGAGTTCGTCAGGAGCACTATCCCCGGGGCCTTATCGACTCCCTCGGGAGCTGTCCCTGGCCTCGTCCCTGGACCTGGCCAATACGGCGCCCACCTACTCTGTAGGTTTCCCGGGATCGATCCTCCAACGGCTCACGTGGCTCCGCACTCGTCTTTCTCCGATCCTGCCGATGCGGCGCGCAAACCCGAGCTGCGCCGCGCAGCCTTGGCGGCTCGTGACGCGCTCGGCGCGGAAGACCGGCAGGCCTCTTCGGCGGCGATCGCCCGCGCACTCCTCAGCCTACCCGAATTGACGCGCGCCCGGCTCGTGGGAGCCTTCTGGCCGATCCGCAGCGAGGTCGATCCTCGCCCCGCCGCCGAGGGACTGCTCGCCCGCGGCCAGGCCGTGGCCCTGCCGCAGGTCACCAAGGACGGTCTTGTGTTTCGGGAATGGCGCGCCGGGGATGCGCTGGTCTCGGGCAGCTTCGGCCTGAGTGAACCCGACCCCGCCCTGCCACCGGTGGAACCCGACGCGCTGATCGTGCCGCTCGCCGTCTTCGACCGGACCGGCCAGCGGATCGGATACGGCCGCGGCTATTACGACGGCGCAATCGAGCGCCTGTCCCGCAGCCACCCGGTCTTCACCGTCGGTATCGGCTTTGCCGTGCAGGAGGTGGCGCACGTGCCGGCCGAGCCGCACGACCGGCCCCTCGATTGCGTGATCACCGAGGCGGGTCTGATCCGCTTCGACAGGACGGTGTGACCGATGCGGCTGCTCTTCCTCGGCGATGTCGTCGGTCGTTCGGGCCGCATCGCGGTGTGCGAACAGCTGCCACGTCTGCGGGACCGGTGGCGGCTCGACTGCGTGGTGGTGAACGGCGAGAACGCGGCCGGCGGCTTCGGGATCTCCGAATCAATCTGCGATGAGCTGATCCAGGCCGGTGCCGACGCGGTGACGCTTGGCAACCACAGCTTCGACCAGCGCGAGGCCCTGGTGTTCATCGCCCGCCAGCCGCGTCTGGTGCGCCCGGCCAACTACCCGCCCGGAACGCCGGGACGGGGCGCCACCGTGGTGGAGACGCAGGGGGGCGCCCGAGTCCTCGTCGTCAACGTGATGGGCCGGGTCTTCCTCGACGCGATGGACGACCCCTTCGCCGCCGTGGAACGCGAGATCATGGCCTGCCCGCTAGGGGCCGCCGCCGACGCCGTGGTGGTGGATATCCACGCCGAGGCAACCAGCGAGAAGCAGGCCTTCGGCCATTACCTCGACGGCCGGGCGAGCCTCGTGGTCGGCACCCACACCCATACACCGACCGCCGATCACCGGATCCTGCCCGGCGGCACCGCCTACATGTCGGATGCCGGCATGTGCGGCGATTATGACTCGGTGATCGGCATGCAGAAAGACGAGCCGATCCGGCGGATGATCCAGAAGACGCCGGGCTCCCGCTGGGAGGTCGCCACCGGGGAAGGCACGCTCAGCGGTATCGCGGTCGAGATCGATGCACGGGGGCTCGCCACCCAGGTTGCGGCCCTGCGGCTGGGGCCGCATCTGGAGGAGAGTGCGCCACACTTCTGGGATTAGGCTTCGTCCCGATCGCATCGCGCGGGTGACCCCCGGAGCCGCCTGCCGTTCACCACGCGACGCGACTGCGTCCTGTGCGCGACTTGATCGCGTCCGGCCCTGCCGCCACAGTGACCGTGACGGGCGCCGCCGGCGGCCGCATCTTCTGAGATCAGGCTAGAGCGACCGATGGCCGCCCGCGATACCGGCGAGAACACCAAGGGGCCGCTGGCTCAGCCCGGAATCTATCTCGGGCGCATGATCGTCTTTCTCATCCTGGTCGGCTTCCTCGCCTTCATTCTGTTCAAGCAGATCACGCCAGCCTTCCTGGCCAACCCCGGCCTGAACGGCCTGATCCTCGGCGTTCTTTTCATCGCGGTCGTGATCGCCTTCGGGCAGGTGATCCGGCTGTTCCGCGAGGTCGCCTACGTCAACGCGGCCGCGCGCAATGCGCAGTCGAAACGTCCGCCTGCCCTTCTGGCGCCCATGGTGCCGATGATCGTGGCCCGGAACGAGGGGGCGACGCTGCCGGGCACCGCCGGCTATCTCGACATCATTGCGGCCCGCCTCGACGAGGGGCGCGAGATCCTGCGCTACATCGCCGGCATCCTGATCCTGCTCGGCCTGCTCGGCACCTTCTGGGGCCTGATCGATACGCTCTCGGCCGTGGGCGGCGTGATCAAGGGCATGCGCGGCGGCGGCGATGCCGGGGTGATGTTCGACGAGTTGAAATCAGGCCTTGCGGTCCCGCTGTCGGGAATCGGTCTGGCGTTCTCCGCCTCGCTGTTCGGACTTGCCTCGTCGCTGATCACCGGCTTCCTGGAGTTGCAGGCGGGCCAGGCCCATGCGCGTTTCCACAACGAATTGCAGGACTGGCTGATGTCCGGCGAGGCCGCCGTCGCGGCCGTTGGCGCCGCGGCATCGGTGCCGGTCCGGACGGCGGGGGGGGCCGGCACGCAGGAACTGAAGGAGGCGATCGATCGTCTGACCGCCCTGGTGGCGGAGGGCGGCGGCAGCCGCGCCGCGACGCTCGCCATGACCAACCTCGCCGAGGGCATCCAGGGGCTCGTGCAGCACATGCGCGCCGAGCAGCAGATGATCCGCGACTGGGTCGAGGCCCAGGCCAGCCGTGAGCGGGAATTGAAGCAGGTGCTCGACCGGCTCGGCCGGGAGCGGGTCTGATGGCGTCCAGGGCGGCACGCTCCCGGCGCACCCTCAATGTCTGGCCGGGCTACGTCGATGCGCTGGCGACCCTGCTGCTCGCGGTCGTGTTCCTGCTGACGGTGTTCGTGGTCGGTCAGTTCTTCCTGTCGCAGGAGTTGACCGGTCGGGATGAGACGCTGGCCAAGCTCAACCGCCAGATCGCCGATCTGACCGATCTCCTCGCCCTGGAACGCTCCAGCCGCCGCACGCAGGAGGACGAAGTCCGAAACTTGCGCACGACGCTGGCCGGCGTCGAGGCCGAGCGCGATCGGGCGAAGACCCAGGCCGAGGCCGCGACCGTCACTCAGGGGGCTACGGGCGCGCTCGACAAGCAACTGGACGCCGAGCGGGGCGCGACCAAGCGGGCGCTGTCACAGATCGACCTGCTGAACGAGCAGATCAGCGCCATGCGCCGCCAGCTCGCCGCCCTGGAGGATGCGCTCGCCGCCTCCGAGAGCCGCGACCGGGAATCGCAGGCCCGCATCGCCGAGCTCGGCAGCCGGCTGAACGTCGCCCTGGCCCAGAAGGTCCAGGAACTCGCGCGCTACCGGTCCGACTTCTTCGGGCGCCTGCGCCAGATCCTGGGCAACCGCCCCGACATCCGCGTGGTCGGCGACCGGTTCGTGCTGCAATCGGAGGTGCTGTTCCCGGCTGGCTCGGCGACCCTCAAGCCCGAGGCCGGACCGGAGCTCGACCGAATCGCCGGAGCGATCTCGGACCTGGCCAAGCAGATCCCGGCGGATCTGCCCTGGGTGCTGCGTGTCGACGGCCACACCGATGCCCGTCCGATCAGCACGTCACAATTCCCGTCGAACTGGGCGCTCTCGGCCGCCCGGGCCATCGCGGTGGTTCAGTACCTCGCCGGCAAGAGCATCCCGCCGCAGCATCTCCTGGCCGGCGCCTTCGGCGAGTTTCAGCCGCTCGATGCCGGCACCACCGAAGACGCCTATGCCCGCAACCGCCGGATCGAGATGAAGCTCACCGAGCGATAGCGAGTCTCTCCCTTTCGTAGGGGCAACTCACTCGGCCGCCGGCAGACGCTCGCCCCGGGTGCGGGGCTCCTTGCCCCGGGCGGTCTCGTCGAGCGCATCCGTGAATTGCAGGTTCGCCAGCTGCGCGTAGAGCGCGCCCTGCGCCAGCAGGCTCTCGTGGGTTCCGGTCTCGACGATGCGGCCATCGTCGAGGACCAGGATCCGGTCGGCGGCGCGGATGGTGGCGAGCCGGTGGGCGATCACCAGGGTGGTGCGCCCCCGCATCAGCGTGTCGAGAGCCGCCTGCACGGCGCGCTCGGATTCGGCGTCGAGCGCCGAGGTCGCCTCGTCGAGAAGCAGGATCGGCGCGTCCTTGAGGATCGCCCTTGCAATGGCGATCCGCTGCCTCTGGCCGCCCGAGAGCGTCACGCCGCGCTCGCCGACCTGCGTGTCGTAGCCCTGGGGCAGGGCTGTGACGAAGCCATGCGCGTGGGCGAGTTCGGCGGCATGCCGGACCTCCGACTCGCTCGCCTCGGGCCGGCCGTAGCGGATGTTCTCGGTCACGGTGCCGGAGAACACGACCGGATCCTGCGGCACCAGGGCGATGCGGGCGCGCAAGTGCTCGGGATCGACCTGCGCGATGTTCGCGCCGTCGACCAGGACGCGACCGTCCTGGGGATCGTAGAAGCGTAGCAGCAGCTGGAAGACCGTCGATTTGCCGGCGCCGGACGGGCCCACGATGGCAATTCGCTCGCCGCGGGCCGCCGCGAAGCTCAGGCCGCCCAACGCGGTGTGGCCGGGCCGCGTCGGATAGGCGAAGCGCACCGCCTCGAAGGTCACCGCGCCCTGCGCGGGCTCCGGCAGCGGGAGGGGCGGCACGGGCGCGCGGATCGCTGGCTCGGCGGCCAGGATCTCGGTCAGCCGCTCGGCGGCGCCCGCCGACATGGCGAGATCCCCATAGACCTCGGAGAGCTGGCCGAGTGCCCCGGCGCCGAACACCGCGTAGAGCACGAATTGCGAGAGTTCGCCCCCGGTCATCGTGTGGCTCAGCACGCCTTGCGCGCCGTACCACATCACCCCGACCACGGAGGCGGAGATCAGGAAAATCGCGACCCCCGTCAGCAGCGCCCGCGCCCGGATCGAATCGCGGGCGGCCCCGTAAGCCTCCTCGGACGCCGCTGCGAACTGGGCGGCCGTGCTGCCCGAACGCCCGAACGCCTGCATGGTCCGCACGGCCCCGACCGCCTCGGCGGCATACGCGGAGGCCTCGGCCAGCCGGTCCTGGGCGGCCCTGGACCGGCGCCGCACGCCGCGGCCCGACAGGATCAGCGGGAAGACGATCAGTGGAATCGCGGCCAGCACCATCACGGACAGCCGCGGGCTCGTGATCACCATCATGGCGGTGGCGCCCACGAACAGGAACAGGTTGCGCAGCAGGATCGAAACCGAGACTCCGAAAGCCGATTTGATCTGCGTCGCGTCCGCGGTGAGACGCGAGACGATCTCGCCCGACTGCGCCCGGTCGAAGAAGGCGGGATCGAGGATCGTGAGCCGGGCGAACACGGCTGCCCGCAGATCCGCCACGACCCGCTCGCCGAGCGTCACCACGGTGTAGACCCGGGCCGCGCTCGACAGCGCGAAGGCCGCCACCACCCCGAGCAGGGCGAGGAAATAGGCGTCGATCACGCCTGAGCCGTCGGCCGTGAAGCCGTGGTCGATCACCCGGCGCATCGCGATGGGGACCACCAGCGTCGAGGCCGACGCGCAGGCGAGGGCGAGGACTCCGCCGATGATCCGGCCGCGATAGCGCAGCGCGAATGGGAGCAGCGGCCGAAGCGCGCTCAGCGGAGCTTTGGGCCGCCCCTCAACGGCCACCTTGGGTTTGCGGGCCATTACGCCTCTCGTGTCCCTCACTCTCCCGGTCCGCGGCGCTTGTGACCGGGAAGCGCGTGCGGTATACGCCGCCGCTCATCCGATTGCGTGTGTTCAATGGCCGCGGGCCGCCACCACGGTCGGCTTGTACGTGCCGTTGCACGAACCCACGGTTCGGTGCAACCGGTGTCATCTTCCGCATTCCGGGCCGGGCGGCGCCTCCTGCGCTTCCCGCCGGCGTGCCAGATTAGGGACGACAGGTCATGGCGAAGGACGCGGCCGCAAAGGCCAAGGGGACAGAGCACCCCGACTACCACTTCATCAGGGTCGTGATGACGGACGGCACCGAGTACCGGACCCGTTCGACCTACGGCAAGGAGGGCGACACCCTCAACCTCGACATCGATCCGCTCACCCACCCGGCCTGGACCGGCGGCGAGCAGAAGATGCTCGACCGGGCTGGCCGCGTTTCGCGCTTCAACTCGCGCTTCGGCAACCTCGGCAAGCGCTGAGCGAAGCGGAGGCCGCGCCCCGGGGTGCGGCCAATCTCGAAAACGGGCGGCTTCCTTGCGGGGCCGCCCGTTTTTTGTTTCGGTTGAGCCGGGCGTGCGCTTGCGCGCCCTGGTTCGGCGGAGCCGCCTCGAAGGACCGGCCACCCGGGTGTTGTCCACAGAACCGTATCGCGAAGAGGCGGCCGGTCGTACGATGATGCGGCTGTTTATCCGTCGCGCCGGAGTTGATCCTTCTCTGATGCGCCGCTTTTTGACCTGTGCGCGCAGTCTTTCGTAGATCTGGTCCATTCTCGGCATCGTCTCAACATCGTAGATCCTAGGCCTGTTGATCCGGCGAACGGGAGGAAGACGGTGCGGAGTTTGGGTTCTTCGATGGCGATGCGCCGTGATGATTTGCGCACCTCCGTGAGGAATAAGCTTCTTCGGTGGGTTGTTTGGGCTTTGGCGCTATGGGTCGCGAGTTCTGCGCCCACTTTCGCCCGGGACCGGGTCAAGCTCGGCATCATAGGGGGCGATTCCGAGATCCATTGGGCGAAAGCCAAGGAGATCGCCGCTCGGGACGAGCTCGATATCGAGTTGGTTGTCTTCTCGGATTATCTTTTGCCGAACGAGGCCCTGGCCGCCGGCGATCTCGACGCGAACGCCTTCCAGCATCGGCCTTTCCTCGACAATCAGATCAAGGTGCGCGGCTACAAGATCGTCCCGGTCGCCGAGACGATCGTCACGCCGATCGGCCTGTATTCCCGGCGCGTGAAGGCTGTGGGCGAACTCAAGCCGGGGGCCGAACTCGGCATCCCGAACGACCCGTCGAACGGTGGGCGCGCGCTCCTGCTGCTGCAGGCCCAGGGGCTGATCAAGCTGAAGGATGGCGTCGGTCTGCTGCCCACGGTCTTCGATGTGATCGAGAACCCGAAGCGGCTGAAGTTCCACGAGCTCGACGCCGCGCAGCTCCCGCGCAGTCTCGACGATCTCGACGCGGCAGTGATCAACACCAACTACGCCGTGGCGGCCGGCCTGACGCCCGGCAAGGACTCGATCGCCGTCGAGTCTGCAGTCGCCAATCCCTACAACAACGTCATCGTGGTGCGAGAGACCGACAGGAATGCCGTCTGGGTGGCCCGGCTGGTGCGGGCCTTCCAGAACGACGCCATCCGCCAACTCCTCAAGGAGCAGTTTCCCGGCCAGTTCCCGGCGTTCTAGACATTCCAAGCCACCTTGGATGAGGGTTCAACGCAGGAGCGCGGTACTCCAGCGCGCGCCGTGCCGGGGCGATCCCACCCGCTGCCCTCATTCGGATGTGCGAGCGCAGTGAGCCTCCAAGGGGGCCTCCAGCCAGGGGAGCGGTCCCTGGAAGGTTCCTTCGAGGCCTCAGCTACGCTCTTGCACCGCAGGATGAGGGAGTGTGTCGGACAACCGACCCGAGGCCTTCCCGACCTCGCGTCGTGGACCATCTTGCGACGCGGCCGGCAACATCTGCCACAGCCCGATCCGCCTTAGGGCGCCTCAGCCCTCGCCGAGGCGGAACGCCATGCGCAGAAGGCCGTGCTGGGCAGCGACCGGGCTCTCCACCGGGGCGGGCGTCGGCCGGTCCTCGGTGATCAGAACGTCGAGATGCAGGATGCGGCTGTGCAGGCGTCGCGCCCGCATAATCAGCTGCTGGAGCCGCACCGGCAGCAGATTGAAATCCTGCGGCTTCGGCGGCTCGCTGCTGGCAAGCTTCACCCGGTGCTTCTCCTGCAGTGCCTCGGCCGGGGTCATTTCACCCTCGGCCACCGCACGCTGCACCAGCAGCCAGGAGGCGACCTGCATCAGCAGCGTCGTGAGTCGCATGCTCTCCGCCGCGTAGCTCAGCGTCGCATCGCGCGAGATGAGGCGTGATTCGTCGCGGCCCTCGCCGTCGAGATAGGCGGCCGTCTCCTCGACAAGTCTCATGCCCTCACGGAACAGAGACTTGAAGGCGTCCGAGTTGACGTAGGACTTGCCGAAATCGACCCAATCCTGATCGTGCCGGAACGTAACATCGAAGCCGTTCATCCTGCCTCTCCCGTGCCGTCAGACGGCGCCGTCCGTCTCGAATCGGGACGCGCTGCCCCGCGCTATCCGACGACGCTGCAATCCTAGCGCCGATCGACGCTGGCAGCAGGCTTCAACCTTTTTTAACCTTAACGGACCGCGGATCTTCAAGATAAGCGGTCTACCGGGGGATGCTAGAGCGCTCTCCGCCGAACTGGACACCGGTTCGGCGTGGGAAAGCGCGTCACATAAAGGCTGAGAGCCGTGCCCGATTGCAACGCGATCCGGCACGGCTCTCACGTTCAGAACGCAGCACGCAGACCGCCGAATATGCTGCGACCGCTTCCAGGATAGAACGCCGCCAAGGCCGCCGGGCTCCCAGCCGTCCGGGCATTCGCCACCACAGCGATGTCCGACACGTAGCGCGCGTCGGTGAGGTTGCGCGCATCCACGAACAGGGCGACGCCGTTCGCGAAGTCGATCCCGGCCTCGATGCCGAGCAGCGCGTAGCCTGGCACCCGCAGGGTGTTTGCGTGGTCGGCGAAGGCACCCTCCGGTACCCAATCGACCGCTGGAGCGATGTGGAAGCCGCTCGGATGGCGGTAATTTAGGACGGTACGGAGCACGTCCGTGGGAATGCCGGCGATGCGACCGTTGCCGAACACCGGATCGCGCACGAACCGGAAGTCGTTGTGGGTCCAGATCTGTGTCACGCTCAGGCCGTCGGCGGGAGCTATGAGATTGCGGGCGAGATCGAGGGTCACGGCCGCCTCGACGCCCTGGTGAACCGAGCGCGGCGTGTTGAAGGTTGCGGCCGGAATGTTGAGTCCGGGATTGGTCGAGAAGTTGATGAGCTCGTCGCGCAGGTCCGATCGGTAGAGCGTCAGGTCGAAGGCGAGGCGGTCGATCCGGCCGCGCGCACCCGCCTCGTAGGTCCAGGCGCGCTGCGCCCGCAGCGGCACGAAGGTGGTGTTCAGGAGGTTCTGCTGCACGAGATCGGAGAAATCCGGCACGTCGCGGGACCGTGTGATGTCGCCGAAGACCTGGATGTCGGCGATGGGCTGCCAGATCAGGCCGATCTTCGGGTTGATCCCCGCATAGGTCTGCTCGGCGAAGCGCGGCCGCAGGTTTCCGGGCAACCCGCCCTTGTCGCTGTAGGTGCGGTTCGACGAGAACGCCTTGGCGCCGGTCATCAGCGCCACGTCCGGCAGGAACCAGAACCGGTTCTCGCCATAGGCCTCGTAGTTCGACGCGCTCTGGAGGGCATTCAGCGTCTGGGCGCCCCGCTGGCCGCGGATGTTGACGAACTGCAGGGCCGAATTCTGGCCCGCGAAGGCGCGCAGACCCAGCACCACGTCGTCGCGAAAACCGCCGAGATCGAAGCTGCCGGCCCAGTGCGGGTTGATCCCGTAGGTCCAGCCATCCTGATCGAGCGCCTGGAAGATCGGATGATACAGGCTCTTGTGGATCGCCCAGGTATCCACGTCGAGCTTGCCGACATCGAGCAGGAACGAGGTGCGATTGGCGATCCGCTCGGTCTCGACCTTGCGCGACTGGTTGCCGGTGATGGCGGTGGGATTGGCAAGCGTCGGCGTGGTGAGGCTCTGGCCGAGGGTCAGGCTGCCGGGCAGCTTCTGATCGGTCAGGTAGGTGCCGAGATAAAAGCGCGTCTCGATATCGGGCGCGATCCGGTAGCCGATATTGGCGTTGAAATTCTTGGTCGCCTGCGCCTCGTGGGCGCGGAACCCGTCGGAGTTGGTCAGCGTCGCGTTGACCAGCACGTCGAGCGGCCCGTCGATGCGGGACATCTGCGCCTGCTCGCGGATCGTGCCGAAGCTGCCGCCGTCGATGCGCAGGAGGTTGGGTGCGAGCGCCGTGTAGGCGGTCGGCGTGACGAAGTTGATCGCGCCGCCGAGCGTCGTCGCCCCGAAGGTCAGGGCGTTGCCGCCTTTGTAAATCTCAACGGACCGCACGGCGAGCGGATCGATCTGATAGAAGTCACCGCTCCCGTCCGCGAGGTTGAACGGGATGCCGTCCTGCAGGATCTCGAGCCCGCGCAGGTGGAAGTTCCGGGCGACGCCCGAGCCGCGCACCGACAGGCGGATCTCCTGGCCATAGCGCTCCTGCACGTAGACGCCCGGCACGTCCTTGAGCACGTCGCGGATCGTGTTGATGTAGCGGTCCTGGAGCGTCGCGGCGTCCACGAAGGCGACCGATCCGACCGTCTGGTAGAGGGTCGCACGCTGGCGATCGACGCTCGGCACCGAGAGCGAGCCGCGCGCCTCCCCCGGGAGCGGCCCGGTCGGCGTGGCGCTGCCGACGACGCTGAGTTCGGGGAGCGCCACGGCGGCGTCCTGGGCGAAGGCTGACGAGGGCATCGCGCAGGCGAGGAGCGACAAGGCGGCACGGCGGCCGGCACGGCTGGGGGTGGGCATGGACTCATATCCGTGTCTGAGGATCGGGGAGGGGCGATCGGATCAGACGACGGTGGGCGGGGCTCGGGCGTGGTGACCGGTTCGAGGGGGTGCCCGCGGCAGGGCGATGCGCGCTGGCCGTCTCTGGATGAGCACGACTGGGCCGGGAACCGGGATGGCCTCAGCCAGCGTAGGGGCGGGGAGGGCGACCGTGGCGGCGGCATGGCACGCGACGCAGCAGGCCATCGGCTCGTGGGCAGGGAGGTGCGGATCGTCCGGCCCCGTCCTGTCGAACGTGCCGCCGGTCAAGCACAAGGCGTGTTCCGGCCCCGATGCAGCGGCCATCGCGAGGCCGCCGAGGACGCCCTGGAGCGCGAGCGCGTACAGGACGAGGATCGCCAGCACGCGCCGCGCAGCCGGAGTCAGCCGGGGCCGGCGCCCCGGTGTTCCGGTCTCGCTGCCGTAGGATCGGGCGCACACCTGAGGGCGCTCGTGACGGGCCGTTCGCGGAACGCTGCTCCCGCCGAGTTGCTAGTGCTGGTGCTGATGCTGGCCGCCGGGCGCGGCCGCCCCGATCGGCGCCACCGAGAAGGTCACCGGCACGGTGCCGGCTCGCTGGAAGGTGAGCGTCCCGGCAACGGTCTCGCCGACCTTCGGTGCGCCGGTGAGGCCTTCGAACATCAGGTGATAGCCACCGGGCTTCAACTCGACGGTCTCGCCGGGCTTGATGGTCAGGCCCACGGAGACCGGTGCCATCTTCATGACACCACCCTCCATCGACATGGAGTGGATGTCGCCCGACTTGGCGAAGGGCACCGCGGCCCCGGTCAGCACGTCCGGCGTGCTGCCGGTGTTGGTGATGCGCACGTAGCCGCCCGCCACCTTGGCGCCGTTCGGCGTGGCACGCAGCCACGGCGTCTCGATGGTCAGGTCGCCGGCCTTGACGGACGTGGCTTTCGCGGGTGCAGCCTGGGCCGCCTGAACGATCCGGAAAGCCGGCGCCGCCGCCTTCAGGTCATGGACGTCCTGGCCGGGCTTCGGGATCTCGGACCAGGAATAGCCGCCCTCGGAGCAATCCTGCTGCACCGGCACGTAGACCGTCGCGCCGGGCTCGAACGTATCGGCCACCTGCGCCAGGAAGGTGAACTCGTCGACGTCGTCGTCCGGGAGGCTGCCGCCGCTCCACGTGATCGCCTTCACGCCCTCCGCGGCGGTGCCGTGATGGGTCGTGTAGGTCTTCGCGTAGGCGCCGCGGGTGGTCGCCACCGTCCAGCCGGGCTTCGGCATCGGCTTGGCGCCGATCAGCCCCTCGGGGATGCTGACGCTGACCTGGGTGGTTGGCTTGCCGTCGCAGCCGTGCATGATCTGGACAACGCCGCGATAGGACGCGCCGGGGCTGGCCTGCTTGCGCTCCAGCACCGCGTGGGCCTGCGCCGCAGAGGCGACGAGGCCGAGCACGGCCGGAATGAGAATCTTCATGGGATGCATCCGTTCTGAGGGTTTCGTCGGAAAACGATCGCTCAGGCGGATGGGGGGCCACGGGGGGAGACGCTGTGGTCGGGCGGGGCACGGGCGCCGATCTGGCTGACGGTCCGATAGGCGGCCCCACCACGGGCCTCGGACGTCCAGGCCACGATGGTGGGTGCGACGCGGGACGGGAGTGCGGAGACCGGGATCTGCGCCGCCGTGCAGCAATCGCTGTGGCCGTGCGCAGGCAGCTTGTCCGGTATCGTATCGGAGGCCGCATGCTGCGCGCAGAGCCCGTCGGCCGCGGCCGGGAGCGGCATCATCCCGCCCAGGAAGGCCTGCAACACGAAGGCGTAGAGCGCGAGCACGGCGATCGCGGCGCGCAGGGGCGCCACGGGCACGCCGTCGCGTCGTCTCCTTCTGGCCGAAGCTTGGTCCATGCTGCGCCCGTTCGCGGACCGCTCCGGACCGCTATGGCATCCCTGCCACACCCGAGAGCTCGTGGCTGTTGCCAGGCTGCCGCATCCGCAGGCCGCGTGCGCTGGCGCACCGCGACGCCATATTCCGGCCCCTTCGATAGGGAGTCTTAAGCCACAACCCAACACCGTGACGGCCGAGACTATCCCCTCCCGCCACGATCCGAACGAACTCCGGACCAGAGCCAGCGACCGATGCGCATGACGGCACACAACCGGTTCACCACATTCCTGAGCGTGGCCGCCCTCGGCGCCCTGGGAATCGGCACCGCTCAAGCCCGTGACCACGGCAACTATGCCCAGGCCGAATGGGCGCAGGACTATGCCTCCCCGGCCGGCATGCAGGTTCAGCGCGAGACCGTGCCGATCCTCTCGCCCCAGACCGTGGCGGCGACCGAGCAGATGGTCGAGCGCTACAAGGACATCGTCACCCGCGGCGGCTGGCGGCCCGTGGCTGGCGCCGAGCATCTGCGGATCGGCTCCCGCGGCCCGGCCGTGGCCGCCGTGCGCCAGCGCCTGATCGTCACTGGCGACCTCGACGCGGCAGCCGGCGGCTCGGGTGTCTACGATTCCTACGTCGCCGCCGGCGTGAAGCGCTTCCAGGCCCGCCACGGCCTCAGCCAGACCGGCACGATGAGCCTCGCCACCCAGCAGGCGATGAACGTGCCCGCCGACGTGCGCCTGCGCCAACTCGAGACCAACGTGGTGCGCCTGCGCTCCTACTCGGGCGATCTCGGCCGCCGCTTCGTGATCACCAACATCCCGGCCGCACTCGTCGAGACCGTGGAGAACGGCCAGGTCGTCACGCTTCACGCCGCGGGCGTGGGCAAGATCGATCGCCAGTCGCCGATCATGAACACCAAGGCGACGCAGATCAATTTCAACCCGACCTGGACGGTCCCGGCTTCCATCGTGAAGAAGGACCTGATCCCGAAGATGCAGAAGGATCCGAACTACCTCACGGACAACAAGATCCGCATCCTGGCCAACGGTCAGGAGGTCTCGCCGAAATCCGTGAACTGGTTCTCCGACGAGGGCACCCGCTTCACCTACCGGCAGGATTCGGGTGCCGACTTCAACTCGATGGGCATCGTGCGCATCAACATCCCGAACCCCTACGGCGTGTTCATGCACGACACGAACACCAAGGGTGTGTTCGGCGACGATTTCCGCTTCATCTCCTCGGGATGCGTGCGCGTGCAGAACGTGCGCGAGTACATCACGTGGCTGTTGAAGGACACGCCCGGCTGGGACCGCCAGAAGGTTGAGGAGGCGATCGAGAGCGGCAAGCGCGTCGACGCCAACATCGCCCAGCCGGTGCCGGTCTACTGGACCTACATCACCGCGTGGTCGACCCCGGACGGCATCGTCCAGTTCCGCGACGACATCTACAAGCGCGACGGCGTCAACGTGCCCTCGACCATCGGCGCGCCGACCCCGGTCGCCAGCGCCGAGCCGATGCCGCAGAGCTTCGAGCCCGGCGACGAAGAGTAAGCAACCGGCCGATACGCTCGGTTCGGATCTTTCGAGGCCCGCATCTCCACCGAGATGCGGGCCTCGCGCGTTTCCGAGGGTGTTTGTCATCCCCCGGTCAACTGCGTCTGCTTGGCCGCTCGAAACCGCATCGCGGGAACCGCCCTGCCGGCTTTGGCCGGCGGCGGAGCACGATTCTGTTCAGGAGCCCTGATGTCGCGCGAACCCATACCCGGAGACGGACGCCTGACCCGCCGCGAGACCGTGGTCGGTCTCGCAGGCCTGGGACTCTTGGCCGGACGTGCCGACGCGCAGGGTGCCGCGGAGGCGACCGGGATCGTCTAGGCAGGGAATGGAGCTGGCGCAGACCGCAGCCCAATGCCTGGGGTCCTGGTCTCCAACGGCCGCGAGATCGCGCGCACCGACGACCAGGGCCGCTACCGGCTGCCGATGGTCGGCGACGGCGCGGTCTTCGTGATCAAGCCCCCGGGCTACGCCCTGCCGCGGGACGCCGACAACGTGCCGCGCCATTCCTACATCCATCAGCCGGACGGCACCCCCGCAAGCGTGGGCCTGCGCTACCCTGGCGTCGCGCCGACCGGCCCCCTGCCGGCTTCGATCGACTTCACCCTGATCCGCGTCGATGAGCCTACGGATTTCGACGTCGTCCTGTTCACCGACCCGCAGCCCGAGAGCCGGTTCAAGCTCGATCACGTGCGCGACACCGCAATCGCCCGCGCCATGGCGATCCCGGCCGGCTTCGGCATGACCATGGGCGATGTCCTGTTCGACGATCTCTCACTCTACGGCCGCTCGAACCGAATCGTCGGGCGGATCGGGCTGCCCTGGTACAGCTTGCCGGGCAACCACGACCTCAACATGCAGGCGCCCGATGCCCGCTACAGCCGCGAGACCTGGAAGCGGGTGTTCGGCGCGCCGACCTACGCGTTCCGCCACGGGCGGGCATGGTTCGTGATGCTCGACAATGTCGAATGGCTGGGGCCGCCGGTCCCGGTCGGGGCCAACACCTACCGGGGTCGGATCGGCGAGCGCAGCCTGACCTTCCTGCGCAACCTGCTCGCCGAGATCCCGCAGGACGACCTGATCGTGCTCGCCATGCACATCCCGCTCGTCACCGACACGACGCCGGACGATCCGCATGGCATCACCATCGACCGCGCGGCGCTCCTCGACCTGCTGGCAGGGCGCAGGGTCCTGAGCCTCGCCGGCCACACCCATACCACCGAGCACCATTACCCGGCCGACGCGCACCATCATCACGTGCTGACGGCGGTCTCAGGCTCATGGTGGAGCGGGCCCGAAACGCGCACCGGCATCCCCTCGGCCGACAGCCGCGACGGTACGCCGAACGGCTTCCACGTCCTGTCCGTGCGCGGGACCGATTACACGACCCGCTACGTCCCGGCGCAGGGCCAGCCGGACGAAACGATGCGCATCCTATTCGAGAGCGAGGCGCGGGTCGGCGCCGTGGAGGTGATCCGCCACACCCGGCCGGTCCAAGGTCTCCGTCCGCCGGTCCCGCAGGACGCGTTGCCCGACACGAATCTGGTGGTAAACGTGTTCGACGGCGGCCCGCGCACGAACCTCAGCTTCCGGATCGGCGAGCGGTCGCCGCTCGCAATGACCCGTACCCGCCGGCCCGATCCCTTCGTGTCGGAACTCTTCGCCCGCTATCCCGAGACCAAGAAGAGCTGGGTGCAGGCCATACCGTCCACCCATATCTGGACGGCCCGGCTGCCCGACGACCTCGCGCCTGGCGCCCATCGCGTCACCGTGGAGGGAACCGACGAGTACGGGCGCCCGATTCGCAGCTGCACCGTGCTGGAAATCCTCGGCGAGCACGGCCGCGGGTAGAGGCGTTCGCGAGCACCTTGTGACGGATGACGGTGCTGAGATCTTCGAAAGGCGACGTGCACATTCCCTCCGTCTTGTGGGAATAGCCCGGGGGTGGGGTTTATGCAGGAGGCACCGCGCCGCTCGATCCTGCACCACCGCCACCTCCAACTCCTCCCCACGAAGGGGGAGGAGAGCGTGTCCCTGGAGCGGACCGGTAACGCGAGAACCCCGCTCAGCAGAGAGACGCATCGTCGGCGCCGCGTCCTTCAGGCCGCGAGTTGCCGCGCGCCGTGGCGGCTTTCCTGGATTTCCTTGAGGATTTCGGCGCAGCAAACATCGAGATCTCCAGGATTGCGGCTCGTGACGAGGCTCTGATCGGTCTTGTCTCAGCCGCGGATCGACCCTTGCCCTGGCGCGATTGTGGGGCCGCAACCGTGACCGTCGCGCCGACTTCGGACAGCTTCGCGTACGGCAACGTCAACTCGGCTCTCGCGAAACCGTCTGTGGCGAGGATCGGGTTCTTGCCGTGCTTGATGTCTGGCATGGCGGGCTTCCCTGCTTGCGGGGATATGCCCGACCAAAAGGGGGTCGAATCCCGCGTTCCCATGGCCAAACAGCGGTCAGCGATCACACGGGCCGATCACGGAACCCATGCTGGCCCGCACTGTTGGTCACCATTCCATGTGCATCAGGAGCCGCGTCATGGCCAATCCCGGCCTACCCGAGCCTACGCCCGGCGATCTGCCGCCGCCCCCGCCCATCCCTGATGAGGAGCCCGATATCGGCCCGACCGGACCGCGCACGCCGTATCCGGTGAACGACCCCGGCATCGGTGAGCCGGGTGGCCCAGGCTCCGAGCCCGACATCTTCCCGGGTGCGCCGACCGATCCCGGCACGCGCATGTGACGCGGGCGGTCAGTGGCCGCCGTGCGAGGTGCGAACGTCGCGTGGCGCGCTGAGGATCTCGGAGAGGCTCGTCACGACGTGGCGGGCCTCTTCGTCGGTGAGGCGCAGCTGGAACGGCGGCAGCGCGCCGGCCTGGAGCGCGACCACGGCCTGTCCCTCCTCATCGGTGCCGACCTCGATCGCCGATGACGTGACGTCGAGCATCGCGATCTCCTCGTCGCCCATCTCGTCCCCCAAATCGGGCTCGTCGGTGTCGTCGATCGCCGTGAGGAGCTGACCGACGGCGCGCACGAGGGCGCGGGCGGCCCGGGCATCCATCACCACCGCCGTCGCCTGATCGTCCTTCTGGAAGGACAGCTGGATGTTCGCACCGTCCAGCGAGACCGATATGCCTGCCATGTATCGTCCAGAGCCGCGCGCCGTAACTGTTTGCACGCACACCGTATATGCATCGCGGAGCCCCGAAATCACAGGGGGCCGTGCATCCCGGATGTACGTTCCGCTTAGGCCTGCGACGCAGAAGATACGCAGCCGGCGCCTTGTTGCCGCCGCAGCGCTCGCCTAAATAGGTGTGTGGGGGGCTTACCCACCGAGGCTGACGCCGTTTTAGGTTCAGCGACTCGCGCCCCGCCACACTGGCCAAATCCAGAAAGACCGTGGTGCACCACGCGGCCCTCGCGCCGTGCCGGTCGCCTATGGACCAATGAGGTACACTACGTGAATACCGGTACTGTAAAGTGGTACAACGAAACCAAGGGCTACGGCTTCATCCAGCCTGACGATGGCGGCAAGGACGTGTTCGTCCACGTGTCGGCTGTCGAGCGCGCCGGAATGCGCAACCTGATCGAAGGTCAGCGGGTCACCTACGAGATCCTGACCGACAAGCGCAGCGGCAAGGACGCCGCGGGCAACCTTCAGGCGGCCTGATCCCTCGGTGGATCCGACCCTGCCCTCGTGTTGCGCATGACGCGACGGGGTTTCAGGCAAGGATCGCGAGCCGGCCGCAAGATGCGGCTCCCCCTTCCGACGCTACCGATCCTGGCAAAATTGTCCTTGAGCAGGTCGCGCCGGAGGCAACATCCCAGAAACGATGCCGGATCAAGCAAGCATCCGGTTCAGAAAAGATCAGAAAAGAAAAGACGTTTATGTTATTCGAGTACACACGCCGCCGCGGTCTTCGTTCCCCCGTGACCGATGCCCCGACCTTCCGGGTCGGCAAGCTGGCCGAGGCCCAGAATGCGGACCAGACCGGGGCTGACATCAGCCACCTGATTGATCGCTCCTACAACTACCATTCCCCGCGCGAGCTGCATTGGCATCTCGCCGACCGCCTCGGGCTCGCCCCGACTGCGGTGACGCTCCGCGAGACGCGGGCGAACTGAGGCGCGCTCAGCGATCCCGACTCAGCGGCCCCAGGCCGCGAGGACGGGATCGCGCAGGGCCGCCGGGACCGCGAGCAGTTCGTTGTGGACCGGATCGGCCCGGTTGTAAGGGGTCGCTACGCCATGCAGGTCGCAGACGATCCCCCCGGCCTCGCGCAGGATCAGATCAGCGGCCGCGAGATCCCAATCCCGGGCATGGCCCGAGATCATGCCCACATCGACACTCCCCTCCGCTACCCGCGCGAGCCGCAGGGCAAGCGACGGGATCCGCGCGATCACGGTGAAGTCCGGGTTCGGCCCGGCACCCCGCGCCAAGCGGTCGAGCATCGGCTTCGGGCCGGTGACGCGTGCTCCTGGCAAGTCTTGTCGCACATCCACCCGGATCGGTATCTTGTTCCGGGTCGCGCCGCGACCGCGCACGGCCTCGTAATCGACTTCGAGCGCGGGCGCGTGCACGAAGCCGATCAGCGGCTCGCCGTCCGCCAGCAGCGCGACCGCGATCGACCAATCCGGGTGGCCCGACAGGAACGCCCGGGTGCCGTCGATCGGATCCACGATCCAAACGAGGTCGTGGCCGAGGCGCGCCGGGTCGTCGGCTGTCTCCTCCGACAGCCACGCCGCCCGCGGGACGAGCGCGCTCAGGCGGACCTTCAGGAAGGCGTCCACCGCGACGTCGGCCTCGGTCACCGGTGAGCCACCGGCCTTCGACCAGATCCGCGCGGTGGTGTTGCCGCCGAGCCGAAAGAACGGCCGCGCGATGTCGGCGGCCTCGCGCATGACGGCGCGCAGCTCCGGCATCAAGGCGGATACGGCGTCGTCGGTGAGGGGCTCGGGCATCGTGCTCCGCGTAAGAATCGTGGGGGCCGAAGGGCCTGTCGCGCCGTCCACCCGGTCGCGCGGATGGCCTTGCGTTCGGGCTGAGAGGGCAGGGCACGGAGGATCGCACGCCCGACCATTCCGTTGTAAGGCGCCGCCCGCACCGCCACAAGGATGCTGGTTGATCAATCGATAACGACCAATCCGCGCAAGGAAATGTTGAGCATTCAAGGAAGCATTGAGCATTCCACAAATGACAGCCCTGTCCAGAATCGCTTAACGACGGCTCTTAAGCGGTGCGGAGGAGTTCGGATGCGATTTTGCTTGGCATAACGGACGGCCTGACAGGGGCCGCCACTTGCCCCAGGGACTCGGACCGATGAACACTTCCCCGTACACGGACGAACGTCGCGCAGGACATTGCATGCCGGGTGCCGAGGGCACGCTTCATCTCACGGCCTCGCCGCTGCCGGTGATCGGCCGCATCCCGGGCGCCCGTCGCGCCGCCGGGATCGCGCTCGCCTACGCCGTCGAGGAGGCCGAGATCGCCGGGGCCGATCGCTTCAGCCTGATCCTGGTCGACGCTGCGGGTGAGGAACTGCACCGCCTCGGCTGCTTCGACGAGGATGACGTCGTCGCTATCTGGCGCGACATCGCGGCGCGCGCCGGACTGGTGCGGATGATCGTCCGCGAGGATGGCGTGCTCCAGCCTGTCACCGAGCAGATCGGTCGGCTGATCCTCGGCCGGGTCCGGATCCGTCGGCGCCATGCCGGGCTCGGCGGTCGCCGCCCCCGCTTCCTCGCCCGCCGCAAGACCGGCCGGTTGCCGGCACGGCCGCAGATCTATCGCGGCGAGAACGAGATCATCGCCCGGACCTGATCCGCACGGCGCATCACGAGAGGGTGCGCAGCAGTGCGTCGGCCGTGAGGCCCGCGAACAGGATCAGGCCCGCATCGCGGTTCGAGCGGAACAGGGTCAGCGCTCCGCGCCCGTCACGCTCCCGCAGGGACAGGACCTGCCAGGCGAGATGCCCGGCGAAGGCCGCCACACCCACGAAACCCACGGGGCCCGCCCCGGCCCGCCACGCCGCCAGCGCCACCAGCGCGGCTGCGAGCGCGTAGCAGAGGCCGACCGCGCCGCGGACATGCCGGCCGAACAGCCGGGCGGACGAGCGGATCCCGGCCATCTCGTCGTCCTCGATGTCCTGGACTGCGTAGATCGTGTCGTAGCCGACAATCCAGAACCATGCGCCGGCGTAGAGCAGCAGCGGCGACGCATCGAGGCGCGCGAACACCGCCGCCCAACCCATCAGCGCACCCCAGGCGAAGGCCAGCCCCAGCACGCCCTGGGGCAGCGGCATGATGCGCTTCATGAACGGGTAGATCGCGACCGGCAGCAGCGAGCACAGCCCGATCAGGATCGCCTGCTCGTTGAACTGCAGCAGCACCGCGAGCCCCACCAGGGCCTGGACCACGAGGAACAGGGCCGCGTGGCGCGGCTGGATCTGACCGGAGGGGAGGGGGCGCATCCGCGTGCGCTCGACCTGCGCGTCGAGGTCGCGGTCGGCGATGTCGTTGTAGGTCGAGCCCGCTCCGCGCATCGCCACCGCGCCGATCAGGAACAGCAGGCAGTGCCAGGGATCGGGGAAGGCTTGGTCCGCCGCGATCGCGGCCAGCGCGGCCGACCACCAGCACGGCAGCAGAAGCAGCCACCAGCCCACCGGCCTGTCGATCCGCGCGAGGCGGAGATAGGGGCGCCAGGATCGCGGCGCGACCCGCTCGACCCAATGACCGGCGACCGCATCGGCCGGACGTCGATCCTCGATCACGACACCGCCCGTCGGCTGCCCGCTCATCGGTCGGGTCTCCGGTCGTCCCGCATATCGATCCTTCCGCCGTCGCGGAGGAAGGATTCGCGTCGGATCCGCAATCCCTTAGAGCCGTGCCGGATCGTGATGCAATCGGGCGCGGCTCTCGCAGTTTGCATTAAGTCGCTCTCTCGCACCGATTCGGCGGCGAGCGCGGGCGACGTCCTTACAGCGCGCCCTGCGGCAGCTTGAAGCTGCCGGTCAGGCCCGGACCGCCGAGCAGGCCGCCGCCCTGGCCGCTGGCCTGAGCCGAAGCCTGCGCGCGGGCCTGGGCCTCCATCTTGGTTGCCTGGGCCGCCACGCTGCAGATCTTGGTGCGGATGCCGCTAACCTTCATGTGGTCGGCCTTGAAGCCCTCCGCGAAGGAATCGGGGATCGAGCACCACTCCTTGTTGGCGGTGATCCACTTCATACCCTCGGCGCCGTTGGACTGGAGCCGCCCGAACAGGGCGCAGGCCTCCTGCGGGGTCATCTTCTTCTTCGTCTGCGAGGCCGCGTTTGCCTTGCTGACCAGCGCCTTGCGCTCGGCCAGGGTCTTCTGGATCGTGCCGCATTCCGGCGCAGCGCCCTGCGCGGAGGCTGCCGTGCCGAACATCACGGTGCCGACCAGCACCGCCGCTCCCAGACTCAAGCGCCCCTTCACCATCCCGCAACTCCCTCGACGCCCCTGCCGAATCCGCGTGCGGCCGGCCCAATTCCGTATTGATGGGTTCGCCATAGGAATGTGGCGTCAATCGAGCGACAAACCGGCTCTCCCTGGCGTCTGTGCATCGAAGGCCGAAAAGCCGCGGCCGTAACCCTTTGGCAACACTTTCGCCGGCGCCTTGCGCGTTGACAGGTTCGAGGCGTCTTGCGACCACGCCGGCATGCCGGCCTACGATTTCACAGCTCCGCGCCTCTACGTCGCCGCCGGCCTCGCCGAGGGTGTGAGCCTGCCGCTCGAACGGGCGCAGGCGAACTATCTGCTGAACGTCCTGCGCCGGGGGCCGGACGACCCCGTTCTGGTCTTCAACGGCCGCGACGGCGAGTGGCGGGCCCACCTCGTCCAGACCGGACGGAAGGGCGCCGACCTGCGCGTCGCTGCGCAGACCCGCCCGCAGCCTGCGCCCGCCGATCTCCATTACCTGTTCGCCCCGCTAAAGAGCGCCCGCCTGGATTACCTCGCGCAGAAGGCGGTCGAGATGGGGGCCGGCACGATCCGGCCGGTGATCACCCGCTACACGCAGGGTGACCGGGTCAACATGGACCGGCTGCGCGCCAACGCCGTCGAGGCCGCCGAGCAATGTGGCATCCTTGCGATCCCGGACTGTCCGGATCCCGAGCGGCTTCCCGACGTGCTGGCCGGCCTGGATCCCGAGCGGCTTGTCGTGTTCTGCGACGAGGACGCGCCGGTGCGCGATCCGGTGCGGGCGCTCGCGGCCGCAGCCGATCCCCAGGCACCGCCTCCGCTCGCCGTGCTGGTGGGGCCGGAGGGCGGCTTCTCAGAAGAGGAGCGGGCCTTGATCCGGGCCCGGCCCAACACGGTCGCCCTGTCGCTCGGCCCACGGATCCTGCGGGCCGACACCGCAGCGGTCGCGGTCCTGACGCTGGTCCAGGCCGTGCTCGGCGACGCGCGGTGATGGACGGGTCGGCCCGATTTCATGTGTGCCCGCGCACATCAGGGCGTGAAGGCGTCTGATTGTTTCCGCGGTACGGACGTGTTCGCGCATGTCGGTCGACGGCGCCGCGTTGTGGGTTTTCGGCGCCTCGACTATGTGCGTGAACGGACGCCGCCTGCGCCGCGCGCTTGTCGGGGTCGGGGGCGGGCGTCCGCCCGGGACCCGTTCGCGAGTGGGGGAACCGGACGGACCCGCCGGAGCAACCCGGCGCGCTCATCCCAGGCTCAGGTCAGACGCACGGACGGGTGGCGCATGGCGCGCGACAGCAACGACAGCACGCCGATTACCTCGCGTGCCGAACTGATCGAATGGTTCGCGGCCGGCGAGAAGCCGCGCGCGCGATTCGCGATCGGGACCGAGCACGAGAAGATCCCGTTCTACCGGGAGAACCGGGCGCCTGTGCCGTACGACGGGGACCGCGGCATCAAAGCCCTTCTTGAGGGTCTCGCCCGCGAGACGGGCTGGGAGCCGATCCTCGACGTGGGCCATATCATCGGCCTCGCGGCCGAGGAGGGCGGGGCGATCTCGATCGAGCCCGGCGGGCAGTTCGAGCTTTCGGGCGCGGCCCTGCCGGACGTCCACGGCACCGCGGCGGAACTCGCGACACACCTCGCGGCCACCAAGCGGGTGGCCGATCCCCTGGGCATCGAATTCCTGACCCTCGGCATGAGCCCGAAGTGGCGCCGGGACGAGACCCCGGTGATGCCGAAGAGCCGCTACAAGATCATGGCGTCCTACATGCCGAAGGTCGGATCGCTCGGCCTCGACATGATGCTGCGCACCGCCACCGTGCAGGTGAATCTCGATTTTGCTTCCGAAGCCGACATGGTGCGCAAGATGCGCGCCTCCCTGGCGCTGCAGCCGGTCGCCACCGCGCTCTTCGCCAACTCACCCTTCACCGACGGGCGGCCGAACGGGTTCCTGTCCCGCCGCTCCGAGATCTGGCGCGACACCGATCCCGACCGCACCGGCATGCTGCCCTTCGCGTTCGAGGCCGGGTTCGGCTACGAGGCCTACGCCGACTGGCTGCTCGACATGCCGATGTACTTCGTGAAGCGCGGCGACACCTACCACGACGTGTCGGGCGCCTCGTTCCGCGACCTGATGGCCGGCAAGCTGCCGCAACTCCCGGGCGAGTACGCCACGGTTGCGGATTGGGCCAACCATGCCTCGACCGCCTTCCCCGAGGTGCGGCTCAAGCGCTTCCTCGAGATGCGCGGGGCCGATGTCGGCGATCCCGGGATGATCGCCGCGCAGGCGGCCTTCTGGGCCGGGCTGCTCTATGACGAATCGGCCCTCGACGCCGCCCTGGATCTCGTGAAGGGCTGGAACGCCGGCAACCGCGAGGCCGCACGGGCCACGGCGCCGCGGCTCGGCCTAGCCACCCCCGTGGCCAACACCACGCTGGGCGCGGTCGCCGCCGAGGCCTTGGCGATTGCACGGTCGGGCCTGCGCGCGCGCGGCTGCCGCGACGCCGAGGGTCGCGACGAGACGATCTATCTTCAGCCGCTCGAAGCCATCGTGGCGGCCGGCCGGACCCGAGCCGACGATCTGCTCGCCGATTATGAGGGCCGCTGGGGCGCCTGCGTGCGCGCGACCTTCTTGGAATGCGTGTTCTAGGCCTGCGTTGACGGCGCGAACGCGCCAGCGCGACGCAAGCCCGAAGCGCAATAATGGAACGTTCCGAAGCATGCTGTCATGCGCAGGAGAGTGTTCCATGATTCGCTACGCCGCCGCCCTGCTGGCTGGGATGGCGTCCCTGTCGGTCAGTGCCGGTCCCGGCTTCGCCGCCGATCCGCCGCAGTATCGCGCTGGACCAACTATGGGCCGTCGCCTCGCCGGCCCGCCGCCGGGGCCGACCCGGCCGCCGTTCTACAGCTATTACGGCGAGTACCAGTACCCGGTGCCGTTCGGGTACGGCTACGCCTACGCGCCGACGCGCTCCCACGGTTTCGAGTACGGTTATTACGGCCCCCGCTACGCCTGGTCCGACCCGGATTGGCATGACGGGCCCGCCTTCAGCCATCCCGAATGGTGAGCGGAACCGGTTCGCCGAAACGGTAAGGCCTGGAGCGCTCTGCGCCGAGGTGTGGATACCGGTTCGGCGCAAGAGAGCGCGTTGAAACGAAAGCTTAGCGCCGCGCCCGATTGCAACGCGATCGGGCCCAGCTCTAAGACGCTCCCGGTCGGGATCGCGAGCGCGCCGCATGCAGGATGAGACGGATAGCGTCGCCCTCGATCTCAGCGGCCTGAAATGCCCGCTCCCGGTCCTGCGAACCCGGAAGGCGCTGCGCCGGCTGGCCGCAGGGAGGATTCTGGTCGTCACCTGCACCGATCCCATGGCGATGATCGATATCCCGAATCTCGTTCGCGAGGAGGGCGCACGGCTCGACGCGGCGGAGCGACACGGTGATCGCCTGTGCTTCCGTATCGCGCGTTCCGCGATGCCGCCGCATTCCTGAACGATCCGTCAGACTTTCCAGGGACGGGATGAAACCGGCATGGCACCACGGATCGGGGGCGTGCGCCTCGTGCACGACGGCTGGGCCCGTTTCCTCGTGGCCGAAGTCATCCAAGAGGATGGGACCCGCATGACGCGGGAGATCGAGGATCACGGCCGGGCGGTCGCGGTCCTGCCGTACGATCCAGATCGGCGGGTCGCCACGCTGGTCTCGCAGTTCCGGGCGCCGGTTCTCTATTCCGACGGTCCACCGACCCACATGGAGGTGCCGGCGGGCCTGCTCGACGAGGGCGCGGCCGAGGATGAAGCCCGGCGCGAGGCCATGGAGGAGACGGGCCTGCGCCTGAGCCAACTCGACCCCATCGCGAGCGCGTGGTCGATGCCGGGCATCTCAACCGAGCGTATGGACCTGTTCCTGGCCGCCTATGGGGCCGCCGACCAGGCCGGGACCGGCGGCGGTCTGGCCTCGGAGGGCGAGGCGGTCACAGTCCACGAGATCCCGCTCCGCGAACTGGCCGCCATGGGCCGCGATGGTCGGCTTACCGACATGAAGTCGCTGGTGCTGCTGTACGCGCTTCAATTGCGGCGGCCCGACCTGTTCTGAGGTTCGGGGCGGCGGCGCCTGCCGGGCTCACAGAAGCAGCAGTAACTGCTTCTCTCCCTCCCCCGCGAAGGGGGGAGGGAGGGCGCGTGTCACAGCCGAACTACGATTGTGGATATCGAGGGAGGAGGAACGCGTTGTTTCCCGAAGCCTGAGTTTCCGAAAGATGCCCTTGGGGAATCCCCTCAACCCCCGCGATCCACGAGCCGGCCCCGGGCAACGATGCCGATGAAGCGCCAGGACTTGACAAAGTAGCGCCGGAACAGCCGTCGCGGTGCCTGAATGAAGCGGAAGATCCATTCGAGGCCCAGGCGCTGCATCAGCCCCGGCGCGCGCGACAGATACCCCGCCGCCACGTTCAGCGCGTCGCCGATGCAGAACACCACGGGGTCGCCGAGCGTGGCCCGGTGCCGGTCGATCCAGATCTCGGACTTCGGTGCCCCGACGCCCATCACCAGCAATGTCGTCCCGTGGGCCCGGATCCGCACCGCGAGGTCCGCGCTGTAGTCCGGATCGGCCTCGAAGCCGAAGGGCGGAACCGCGCTCGCCACCGCCCCATCCGGAAGGCCCCTGTCCCGCAGCCGGGTCGCGAGCGCGTCCGCCGCGTCCTGGCGGGCCGAGACCAGGAAGATCCGCCGGGCGAAGGCGGGCGGATCGGCCATCACGCAGCCCATCAGGTCGTGACCGGTCACCCGGTGGACCGGCCGGCGGCAGGCCGCCCGCGCCAGCCAGACCAGTGGCATCCCGTCGAGGGTCCGGGCGGCCGCCCGGCTGTAGGCACCCCGAAAGGCTGGATCCGTGCTGAGCTGAACGATGTGATCGACATTGGCGGTCACGATCATCCGAGGACTGTCGTCCCGCCGGGCCGCCACCGCGGCCACGATCGATTCGGCGCTGCCGGTCTGGAAGCGCAGGCCGAACAGCTCGACGGTGGCACCCGGCAGGGCCGAGCCGGGGAGCAGGGCGGTGGGCAACCGTGCGCTGCGCACCTCCCGTGGAAGCGGGTCCGCCGCTTCCAGATCGAGTCGGAGCCGCCCAAAATTACGCATCGGCGGCTCGGAAGCTCGCGGCGGGACGGGGCGCGGCACGCTGCGACCGGCGTCGGTCGCTGTCGGCGCCGAGCATCAGGGCGATGCCGCCGCCCATGAGCAGACCGAGCACCAGGGCCAGCGGCAGCACGATCTTCGGCGACGGCGGGAAGGTCCGCTGGCGAGCGGGCGTCGCCACCGAGATGATGCGCACGTTGGTGGTGTTGAGCCGCTCCTGCTCGCTCGCCTCGCGAGCGCGCTTCAGATAGGCCTCGTAGACGCCCCGGCGGGCTTCGAGCGTCCGCTCCAGCTCGCGCAGGCCGACATAGGCCCGGTCGCTCGACACCGTCTCGGTCTTGACCCGGTCGAGGCTCCCCCGGATCGCGGTCTCGCTGGCGGCGGCCCGGTCGTAGTCCTTCTGGGTGGTATCGATGATCCGCTCCTTCTCGCGCTGGATCAGGCGCTGAAGGTCACGCTGCTGGGCGTATTGCTCGGCCATGGCCGGGTGGCGCTCGCCGAGCCGGGTCGCCAGCTCGGCGGTGTTGCGGGAGAGCGTGGCGTATTGCTGACGCAGCGCCTGCATTTCCAGCGATTGCAGCATCTCGGGCAGGGCGGTGCTCGGATCCGACGAGCGCATCCTGCGCGCCTGGTCGAGCCGCTCCTTCGCCTCCGCGGTCTTGATCGCGGCCGTGACGAGCTGCTGGTTCAGGTCGCCGAGCTGCTGATCCGTGAGCAGCCGCCCGCTCGACGCCACGAGCTTGTGATCCTCGCGATAGCGCACGACCGCGCCCTCGGCCTGCTCGACGTCCCGCTTGAGGCTGGCGAGGCGGCCCGCGAGGGCATCCGAGGCGCGGCGGGCGGTGTCGGTCCGGGCCGAGGCCTCCTCGGCAAAGTAGGCGTCGCCGATCGCGTTGGCGATCTGCGCGGCCTTCTCGGGATCGCGAGACTGGACGGAAACGTCGATCACGAAGGTCCGCTCGGCGCGCTGGACGCTGAGGCGGTTCTGGAGCGTGTCGAGGGCGATGTTGACCGGGTTCCGGCTTCCGGGCGGCGGCAGCATGCCGAGCGCGCCCTTGATCCAGTTCACCGTCGGGTTGTCGCCGTCCGGCAGCACGAACTCCTCGTCCTGATCGAGATGCAGCCGCGCGATAACCCGGCGAAGCACGTTGTCGGACTGGATCACCCGCACCTGGCTCTCGGCGATCGAGACGCCGCTGTCAGCCTGCGGCTGGCGGGCGTTCACGTCGTTTTCGACGACCCGTAGATCGCTCGGATCGACGAGGATCTGGATGCTGGACGTGTAGCGCGGCGGGAGCAGGCCGAGCACCGCGATCGCGACCGCGACCATGAACAGGGTGCTCAGCACGATGAAGCTGCGGCCGCGCCACAGGCGCCGCAGCATCACCTTCGGGTCGTTGCGGGGCGCGACCTCCGGAAGCACAATCCGGATGGGTTGCTCACCACTTATTCGTGTCGAGAAGTCGAACATACGCCTCGCTCCCTGACCCTCTGAGACGGATCGGTTGTCCACCGTCCCGGTCGTCTGTCCCCGTTCCGATCAGCTTCGTACCAATTCGGGACAGGACCCCGCCGTGGGCAGTGTCTTCGATGGTACGGCAGCAATCCGTGTACCGCTAAGGTAATCTCACCTTGAGCCGTCCTCGGCGACTGAAAGCCTGTAGATGACGGGGTGAGAGATGACGTAAACTGCCGCACCTTTACGGCGATCAAAGCCGCCAGCCCGCCGCGGACTACGTACGAACCTCACACGTCGCCGTGATCGGCGACGATCGAATTCGGGGCAGCATAGGCCGCGGCGTCGCCCGCGAGGAACCGGCGGAAGCGCACTCCGTCCTCGGCCGCCGCCGCGTTCCAGCGTGCCACATTGGTCCGGCTGAGTTCGGCCGCGTGGATCAGACCGCCCCCGGTGATCCAATCCGTTAGCGCTCGGGCCGCCGCATCCGGCGCCTCCGGCCGGATCAGCAGGCCGGAGCGATCCAGAACTTCGCGGAACACGGCGTCGTCCGGCGCCACAACGGGTAGGCCGCCATGCTGCACCTCCAGCAGCGGCAGGCCGAGCCCCTCCGCCTTCGAGGTCGACAGCAGAACATGGCACGACGCCGCGAGGCCGCGCAGTTCGGTGTCCGACAGATAGCCGTGCCGGTGCAGGAACGGTGGTGGATCGTCCAGGAAGGCGTGACGGCCCCAGCCGATTCGGCCGACCAGATACAGTTCCGCGGGAATTCCAGCGCGGATCAGCGCCGACGTGAGGGCCAGGGCGGCTGGGTAGTTCTTCCGCGGCTCGATCGTCCCAATGGCGAGGAGGCGCAGCGTGTCACCCGGCTCGTAGGGAGCCGGCCCCGGCAGGTCGCCGAGGTCGAACGTGTCGCGCACCGGCGGGCGAAGCAGCGCGACGCGGGCACGCGGCGCGCAGACGGCGCGCACGGCCACGCCTGTGGTCCGGCTGTTGACGAACAGGTTCGGGCACCAGCGCAGGGCCAGGGCGAAGCTCGGGCTCATGTAGAGTCGGCTGCGCAGGCTCAGATCCTCCGGCCGGGTGAGTAGGAAGGTGTCATGCACGTAGAGCAGGCAGCGTTCGGCCGCCAAGGCGCAGAGCGGGCCCGGCGGAAAACCCGGGAACAGGAACAACGCGTCCCGGTCCCGCAGCGCGTGCAGGGGCATCGCAAGATGCTGCGCGGTAATCATGCCCGGCAGCGATCGGCTGGTGATCGCCCGGACCTCATGCGGCGCGAGCGTGTCCGGGGCGAACAGGTCGAGGGTAACCCGCTCGATGCCGGTGACGTGGCCACGCAGATGCGTCTGGTCGAGATAGATCCGCCGGATCCGGTCGGCGGTCGCGTCGTCTGGCTGCGCCGTCATGGCAGGCTCCGGCGCAGGCGGCCCGCGAGGTAGAGGCAGCGGCGCACGAGGAGTGGCATCCGGCGCCCGAGGACCATCTGCTTGGCACGCCGCAGGCGGCGCACGAGCGGCCGCGAGGCCGTCGGCACGGTCCCGGCGGCGCCCGCCTGCCGTGTGGCCGCGAAGGGGAAGTGACCGAGCATCGCGGGCGCGAAATGCGGTCCTGCCGCCGCATCCCGGAGCCCGTGCCGTCGGAAGACCGCCTCCAGCGACAGGGCGGCGGAGGCCGGGCTGTAGCGGCTCTCCAGGGCGATGCGCGCGAAGGCGCCGAGCCGGGCGCGCGTCGCTGGATCGTCCACCAGCGCCCCCAGGGCCTCGGCGAAAGCGCCGGGTCTGACGGGGACAAGGCGACCCGACACGCCGTCGATCACCGAGGAGGTCAACCCGGAGGTGCGGTAAGCCAGGGTTGGCACCCCGCACAGGCCGGCCTCGATCGGCGTCTGCCCGAGGGTCTCGTGACGGCTGGCAGTGACGTGGAGATCGCAGGCACCGTACCAGGCGGCCAATGTTTCTTCGTCGGCGATCAGCCCCGGCGCAAACAAGTTGGCGAGCCCGAGCCGCGCTGGATCGTCCAGCCGGCCGATCGCCACCACACCGACGCCCGGCCGCGCTACGGTTTGAAGGGCGGCACGCAGGTCGTCGAAACCCTTATCGGGGCCATCGACGATCACGGCGGAGATCAGGATCAGCACGTCGTCGGGCGGCAGGCCGAGCCGGCGGCGCAACGCCGCGCGATTGCCCGGGCGGAATACGGCGGTCGGGAAGGCGAGCCGGATCGGCTCCGCCACGGTGCCCGGGGGCGCGAGTTCCCGAGCGCGCGCCAGCGTCCAGTCGGAATTCGCGAGCAGCCACGGACCTGACGGGGCGGCCAGGACGGCGCGCTTGCGGGCATGCATGTCGGCGATCCGGCCGGGGGCGAGTTGCGGGTACTCGTCCGGACCCGGGCAGGCGGCATCGCAGCCCAGCGCGGCACGGCCGCACTCGCGGGGGTGGCAGCATCGGCCGGTCAGCGGAAACAGGTCGTGCAGCACGAGGGCGACCGGACCGCGCTGGCTGAGGCGGGCGATCACGTCGAGGCTGCGGGTCGCCCCGTGCAGGTTACCGGCCAGGACAAGATCGGGCGCCGCCGCCGCGATCTCCGCCTCGGCCTGCGGGAAGGTGTCGGTCCACTCGGCCGCTTCGGGTCGGTCGCTCAGCGCGATCGGGGTGAGGCGGTGGCCCGCGAGGGCGAGCGCCTCGGCGACGCGCCGCTGCGCCACACCGGCCCCGCCCTGCGTCCCGGTACCCGTTAGCGAGACGATGGACAGGCCGCCCGGTGGTATCGGCGCCGCCACCAGCCTGTGGAGCAGAACCGGGCGACCGATGGAGCGGCGGGCCTCCTCCGGGATCGCGAACCATATCGCGGCGTCGTCGAACAGCCCATCGGCGTCGATCAGGGCGGCCGGGTCGAGGCATCCGCGTGCCCAGAGCACGGAGCCGCTCATGGAGGCGATCCCCCCCGGCCCCGCCGCGAAAGCCGGGCCGTCGAGGCCCTGGACCGCCGTGTCGAACAGGACGCGCAGGCCCGCCACTGCGTCGGCCCCCGTCAGCGCTGCTTCCAGCGCCAGGGCGGTCAACGCGCCGGGGGCGAGGAGATCGTCGGCATCGAGCCAGAGCAGGTACTCGACGGTCGGATCGGCCAGGATTCGCGCGACGGTCGGGCCGGCGTCTCCGGGTGCGACCAAGTCGTGCCGAACCTCGGGATAATCCTGGCGCAGAACCGAGGCGACGGTCTCACCAAGGGCCGCTCCGGCCCGAACCACGGTGACGACGCGGATCCGGGGCCAGGGCAGCCCGTCGGGCAGCGAGGCGGGTCGGGCCGGGCCTGTGACGGCCGGGCCGAACGGCCAGCCGGCGATGCCGTGGGCGGGCGGCGATGGGGAAGAGGCGTCGGGCAAGGCGGCTCGGGCGGCGCGGGTATCGTGTCCGGCCGCACTCTGAACGCGAATGTTGAAGATTGCTTCTCGCGGTCCTTCTCGGAAGAAGGCGTTCCGCTGTCAGGCGTCCACGCGGATCCGGGCTGGGCCCACCTCCATCCGGCCGATCCGGGCGGCGGCCGGATACCCGCCCTCGCGGATGCGGGCCAGGATCGCGTCCGCCCGGTCGGCCGCACAGGTCACCAGCAGGCCGCCGGAGGTCTGCGGATCGGTGAGCAGGTGGCGGCGCCACTCCGGAAGATCGGCAGGCAGGTCGATTTCGGCGCCGAACGCGGCCCAGTTGCGGTGCGAGGCGCCGGTGACGAAGCCGTCCTGCGCCAGCGCCGCCGCCTGCGGCAGGAGCGGCAGCGCATCGGCTTCGAGCCGGAAGGTCAGGCCAGCGCCCCGGGCGAGTTCGAGGCCGTGGCCGAGGATGCCGAAGCCGGTCACGTCGGTGAGCGCGTGCACGGCGGGCTCGGCAGCGAGATCCGGGCCGATCCGTTTCAGCAGGGTGGTGGTGGCGACGAAGTCGCGATAGCCGGCCGCGTCCAGCTTCTCGCGCTTGATCGCCGCCGAATAGACGCCGACCCCCAGTGCCTTCGTCAGGATGACCGCGTCGCCGGCCAGCGCGTCGGCGTTGCGGCGCACGGCCTCCCGGCGGCAGGTGCCGATCACCGCAAGCCCGTAGATCAGCTCGGGCGTGTCGATCGAGTGGCCGCCCGCGACCGGGATACCGGCCTCGGTGCAGATCTCGGCGCCGCCGCGGAGGATCCGGGCGACGACCTCAGGCTCGATCTTGCCGAGCGGCATGCCGGGAATCGCCAGCGCCAGGATCGGCCTGCCGCCCATGGCGTAGACGTCCGAGATGGCGTTCGTCGCGGCGATCCGGTTGAAATCCACCGGATCGTCCACCATCGGGGTGAAGAAGTCCGTTGTGGCGATCACGCAGGTTCCGTCGTCGAGTTCCCAAACCGCGGCATCATCCGAGGTCTCGTTGCCGACGAGCAGCCGCTCGAACGGTTCGGCGGCCGGCTGTCAGGCCAGCAACTGGCGCAGGACCGCCGGATCGAGCTTGCACCCGCAGCCGCCGCCATGGGCGAGGCTCGATAAACGGGGGGCATCGGTCATGGCGGGTCTCCGGTCCGGGTGGCGCGGGCTCCCGTCAGTAGCGCGTCGTGGCCGCGGTGAGCCAGTCCGGCGAGGCCGCCACGATGACCGACTCCGCGCGCTTGTCGAGCCCGGTCAGCACGAGCAGCCCGAGCACGACGAGCAGAACGCCCAGGCCCGCCTTTGCGGTCCGGCCAGCCGCCGCGAGCCCGCCGCGCCAGCGCATCAGGGCTTCGCGGGAGGCGAAGCCGAGCAGCATCAGCGGCAGGGCGGCGCCGATTCCAAAGGCGAGCATCGTCAGCGCGACGTTCCCGAGATGCTCGCCCCGGGCCGCCATCAGCGAAGCGGCGCCGAGGGTCGGGCCGATGCAGGGGCTCCAGGCGGCGCCGAGGAGGAGGCCCACGGCGAACTGGCCGGACAGGCCACCCGGGCCGACGCCGCCGAAGCGTGCCTCGGCCCAGGCACCGACCGGACCGGCCGCGGTCGCGACCCGGGCCTGGAGCCGCGGCAGCATCAGCACGATCCCCATTCCCACCATCAGGATCGCGCCGGCGGAGCGGAATACGTCGCCATCCAGGCCGATGGCGAAGCCGACGGTCGCCACGAACAGGCCGATGATCGTGAAGGCGATCGCGAGCCCCGCCGCCAGGGCCAGCGGTCCGAGCCGGTGCTCCGCCGCCGCGGTGCCCAGGACGATCGGCACGAGCGGCAGCACGCAGGGCGACAGCACCGACAGCAGCCCGGCCAGGAACGCAAAAGCCACCGTTCCCAGCATCGAGCGTGTCCTCCCGAGTTGATGTTCGTTGCCGGCAGGCTTCGCCGGCGCCGGATCTAGCGTCAACGCGCCCAAGCATCACGGCCGCGTGTCATAGCGTGTTGGGAACCCGGCTGTGGGCAGCGCGCTTCGGCTGCCATCCGGTCGCGGATCGCGTCATGGCCGCAGCGGAGCCGAACGGTGACCATCTTCTTCACGGGCGACACGCATTTCGGTGATTCCCGCGCCCTGCGCTTCGATCACAGGCCTTATCCGGACCTCGACGCACACGATGCCGGCCTAATCGCGGCCTGGAACGCCGCGGTGGCGCCCGGCGACATCGTCTGGCACCTCGGCGATTTCGCCCTCGGCCCGAGCGGCACGCGGATCCACGAAATCCTCGACAGCCTCAACGGCGAGAAACATCTGATCGTCGGCAACAACGACGGACCAGACACCCTCACGGCGTCCGGCTGGGCCTCAGTGCGCCACTACGTGGAATTCGCCGTCGAGGGCCGGATGGTGGTGCTCTGCCACTACGCGTTCCGCACGTGGAACGGGATGAGCAAGGGCGCGCTCAATCTCCACGGTCACAGCCACGGCAAGCTTAAGCCATTGCCCAAGCAGTACGATGTCGGCGTCGATCCGATGGGCCCGGCGCCCGTGACGCTCCCCGCAATCCTCACGTCACGCTTGCGGGGCAAGCGCTGATTTCGGCCGGAACCTTCACCGCAGCTTCATCGTTTTTGCCCATAGAGACGGGGTGGTCATGCGCTGCCTCGGAAACCCAGCAGCGCCCGTTCGGTCTGCCCTGCAACGCGTGCGTGAGTGTAACCGTGCGTGCCAGTTCGGCTACTCTTCTTCGCCGCCTCGCCGGCCCCTTGGCCGGCCTCCTGGCCGGCCTCGCCCTGACCTCCGCGGCGCTGGCCCTGCCAGCCTGCCTGGAGGCCCAGCGCAAGGTCGACGAGGCGAATGCCCTGCGCTTCCAGGCACGCCAGGAAGCGCAGCTCGGCAACCACGATCGTGTCTGCGACACGCTCGATGAAGTTGGCGACCGCTACGACGATGCCCGGGACGCATTCGAGCAATGCGGCGAGGGCGTCGTAGCGATCGATCTGCGGAGCGAGCTGCGCGGCCTGCGGATCGCCAAGAAAATCAATCGCTGCGACTGATCGGGTGCGCTCGCGCACTTCGAGCTGCCCGCGTTCGCAGCAACGTCCCGTCATGCGCGACGCATGTCGCCCCTAAGGTTTTGCGCCGATGACCCCCGCCCCCCTGTCGACCGCCGCACTCGAGCCGTCCGCCGTCCGGACCGGTCCGTCCTTCGCCGCCGCCTTGTGCGGCTTCGTCAGCACCACCGTCGCAACGACGATGCTCTTGGTTCTGATCGGCGCGCTTTGATCACGGCGAGACCGACCAGAAGCGCTGGCGGTTGAACAGGATTTCCTGAGCCGCCCCGTTCGGAGCCGCCTCCTGGCGTCGCCCACAATCCGGCTCAGGTGCCTTTGGGGCCGCCGCAAGGGCCATGGGCGGTAAGATCGGCCTCAGGCCTAGGCGCACCTGAACCTCCGGTTGCCGGGCGGCCGCGATCGTCAAGACGCCGACGATGAGACCACCGGCCACGGTTCCGAAAAAGAAATTCAACATCGTCGCGGTGATCCGGGGCCGGCTTCTCAGGCCACACTGTGTGTTCGTTGTCCAACCCGGCGTTATCATGGCCGACCTGCCGCTCACGCCGTCTTAACTCCTGATCTGCGACAGCTGTGGCCAAGCCTGCCTTGCTGGCAGGATTGATCCGGGGTCCACACCGCCGATGAACACAGCCGCCAATGCTTACGCCCGTACCGCCCACAGCGCGCTGACGCCCCGCGAAGCTGAATCCCAGCTTCTGCTGAAGGCCGCGCAGCGCCTGATCGGAGCCAGCCAAGCCCTTGCCACCGGAGAACACGCCCGCGTCAACGAGGCGTTGTCGTACAACCAGCGCGTCTGGACCCTCCTCAGTTCGGAGGCCACTGCGGACCGAAATCCGCTTCCCGTCGATGTGAAGCAGGGTGTCGGGCGCCTCGGGGCGTTCGTGCTGCAAAGCTGCCTCGACACGATGATCGCGCCGACGCCGGATAAGATCGCCACGCTCGTCTCGATCAACAATCAGGTCGCTGCCGGCCTTCAGGGCAATCCTGGCTGAGCCTGGACGGCTCCTACGGGGCCGCTGCTGGTGCCGGATGCTCCGTCGCGGGCGTCCGGCCCGCACTCTCCCATTCGACCAATCGGCGGCTTAGCTTGAGCGCGCGGTAATATTCGCCGGCCTCGAGCTGTTCGACGATCGCCGCGATCTGCGGTGCGGCCGCCGGGGATTGCCGGATCAGGTCGGTCGCTTGGCGGAAGAACAGGTCCGTCCCCTGCGCCGGATCGTCGGCGAGGTAGATCACGGTCAGCGTCAGGTGGAGCTGCTTGCAGGCCGTATCGGCCTCGCTCTCCGTGATGATCTCGCTCTCGCGCAGGAATTTGCACTGCGTCTCGATCAGGAAGGTGGAGCGCCGGTCGCCGTTGCGCAGCAAAGCGCCGTTGATGATCAGCCGCTCGAACGGCTTGAGTTCCAGACGCAGGGGCATCGCGCGGTCCTTTCTGGAGCGCTGACCGCCGTCGCTGAAGGTCCGGCGGTTAGAGCGTGTCGAAGCAACGGCCCGGCGCCGCCCTTGATCGCGCTGCGATCGGGATCAGCTCGGGACGACATGCTGTTCTGATTTGTCAGTCGTTAACGTTTCACGAACCCGCCGAAAGAACGTCCGCATTGCGAGGCGCCGCCAGCATGCTAAAACTCAGACAAGTCCCGGTCCGGTCGCGGACGTGTTGGGAGGGATCGTCTGATGTCGGCATCGTCCGAGGGCCGCGCCCTCTATCCGAGCCTGAGGGACAAGCGCGTGCTGGTGACCGGTGGCGCGTCCGGGATCGGGGCCGGGCTCGTGGAGGCTTTCGTAGGGCAGGGCGCCCGCGTGGTTTTCTGCGACATCGCGGACGATGCCGCCGCCGCGCTGGTCGCGCGTCTCGCCCCGGCGCCGGCGCACGCACCGCTCTATCGGCGTTGCGATTTGACCGACGTCGAGGCGGTCCGCCGCCTCGTGGCCGAGGCCGAAGCGGCTCTGGGCGGCCTGGATGTTCTGGTGAACAACGCCGGCAACGACGACCGTCACAGTCTCGATGAGGTGACGCCGGCCTATTGGGACGACCGGATGGCCGTGAACCTGCGCCACCTGTTCTTCGCCGCTCAGGCGGCCGTGCCGGGCATGCAACGAGCCGGCGGCGGGGTGATCCTGAACTTCGGCTCGATCAGCTGGCACCTGGGCTCGAGGAACATGCCGGTCTATCAGACCGCCAAGGCGGCGATCGAGGGGATGACGCGGGCGCTCGCGCGCGATCTCGGCCGCGACGGCATCCGGGTGGCGACCATCGTGCCCGGCAACGTCCAGACCCCACGCCAGGAGAAGTGGTACACGCCGGAGGGTGAGGCCGAGATCGTCGCGGCGCAATGCCTCGATGGACGGATCCAGCCCGCCGACGTCGCCGCTCTGGTCCTGTTCCTGGCCTCGGACGACGCGCGGATGTGCACGGGGCACGGCTATTTCGTGGATGCCGGCTGGCGCTGATCGCGTGCCGCCTAGGCACCGTTACGATCCCGATCGGGTCCGTGCCCGGTCGCCGCGCGCGGACCGGTGAACCAGATCCGGCGATCGAGAATACGCCCGTCGATCGCCGCGAGCCCCGCGGCGATCAGAGCCATGCCGACGCCATGCCGGGGGTCGAGGCGCTCACCCAGGACCAGGGCGTCGAGCAGGATCGCGGAAACCGGGATCAGGAAGGTGACGAGGGAAATGTTGGTCGCTCCGGCCGTCGCCAGGACCCGGAAGAACACGATGTAGGCCAGGGCCGTGGACAGCAGCGCCGCGCCGAGCACTGCACACCAGACGGTCGGGCCGGGCATCGTCAGGGTCCAGGGTCGATCGATCACCAGCGCGATGGGCAGAATCAACAGCGTCGATGCGGTGACCTGTCCGGTCGCCACGGTCAGCGGTGTAACCGCCATCCGCCTGAAGCGCCGGCCGAATATGCTCGCGGCCCCGTACGACAGGGCGGCGCCGAGCACCGCCAGTTGCGCCAGGACCGTGCTGCCGAGGCCGGCCAGCGCATCGGGCCCGACCATCACGGCCACGCCGATGAAACCGATGACGACGCCCGCAAGCCGATGGCCGGTCATCCGCTCGTCAGCCGTCGTCCAATGCGCCATCGCGACAGTGAAGAGCGGTGTCGTGGCGTTGAGAATCGCGGCGAGCCCGGAGGCGATCTGCGTCTGTCCCCAGACGATGAGGCTGAACGGCACGGCGTTGTTGAGGAGGCCTATACCCAGGAAGGCCACCCAGATCGCCCGTTCGCGCGGGAGGGACGTTCCACTCAGTGCGAGGACGGGGTTGAGCGCGAGGGCAGCGAGTCCGACCCGCAGGGCGACCAATGTGAACCGCGGGAGAGCGGCGAGCGCCACAAGGGTGAAGAAGAACGAGCCGCCCCAGAGGATCGAGAGGCCGACGAGCAACGCCCATTCGGTCGCCGTCATCCTATGCGTGCCGGTGGCCCACATGGCGAATCTCCGATCAATTCGGAGTAAGCTTGAGGCTTGGCTGATCGGCGCCGCAACGCGTTTCTTGCGCTCGAACGTGATCGAAGAAATTGCCGTCGACCGCCCGTCGTGGCGTGGCGGTCCTTTGCGATGAGCTCAATCTGGGGCGCCGGGCGGAAGAAACCGCACCGGCGCCGAACCGTGCCTCAGTCGCACGACTCCTTCTTCACCGTCTTGGAATCACCCATGTCGTTCTCCTTGCGCACCGTCTTGCTGACGCAGCCGTCGCCGTGGTCGTGGACGGTGACGGACTTCGACTCGGTGGCCGGGCGCTCGACGACGACGGCGGGGCTGTCGCGTTCGATCACGGTGGTCTGAGCCTGCGCGGAGGCGCAGACACTCAACAGAGCGGCGGTGGCGAGCAGTGCAGTGCGCATTCGGGGGCTCCAGTACCGGAATTCGGCACCGAATAACGGCAATCGCAGCTTAAGCGTTCCGCCGATCGAGAGACCCGTGAAACGGACCGAACCCGTAAACAACTTGGCTCGGTCCGCGCGCCGTTCGGCATGGGGGACAGCCGGAGCGACGGCTCCATAGAGGCCGGGGCCCGGGCCGGCGCAAATCCGCGAAGACTACCGGCGCCGAGACCGTAGCTGGCCGTCAGCCGCCCGTCATCGGCGGGAAGAAGGCGATCTCGCGCGCGCCCGTGATCACCGCATCCGGCTTGGCGTGGACCCGGTCGATCGCGGCACGCACCACGCCCGGATCCTCGAACGCATAGGCGTATTCCTCGCCGCGCCCCCGAAGCCATGTGACGAGATCGGCCACGGTGCCGACCGCCGGCGGGGGCGTCAGCTCTTCCTCGGGCCGGCCGATCCGCTCACGGACCCAGGCGAAATAGACGAGCTTCATCGGATCACACCGTAACGCGTCAGGGGACGGGAAGCGCAGTCCGGCCCGTCAGCGCGGATCGTCGATGACGTGCTTGATCCCGGCCCGCATATAGTCCCAGCCGGTCCAGATCGTGAGCACCGCGGCGAGCCACAAGAGCGCGATGCCGATCTGCTCCGTCCCCGGCAGCACCGTCTCGCCGGCTGGGCCGGCGACGAGGAAGCCGAGCGCCACGAGCTGCACGGTCGTCTTCCACTTGGCGATCTTGCTCACCGGCACGCCGACCTTCAGCTCAGCCAGATATTCCCGCAGGCCGGAGACCAGCACCTCGCGGCACAGGATCACGATCGCCGCCCAGACGCTGGAGCCGATGATCGTGTGATCGGCCGCCAGCATCAGCAGGCATGCCGAGACCAGCAGCTTGTCGGCGATCGGATCGAGCATCCGGCCAAGCGCCGAACTCTGGTGGTAGGTCCGCGCGACATACCCGTCCAGGTAGTCCGTGATCGCGGCCACCACGAACACCCCCAGCGCCGTCCACCGGGCGGTGTGGGATTCGGGCCAGAACAGCAGCGCGACCATCACCGGTACCGCGACGAGGCGCCCGTAGGTCAGGCAGTTCGCGAGCGTCCAGGCCGGCGACCGTCGTCGGGGAAGGACGGCGTTCATGGTCGGGGTGAAATCAGAGCCCGGCCCGGGCGTCAACGCTTCTGTGTTCGGCTCGGCCATGGCGCCGGGGTTCTCAGGTGCCGGCATGGAAGAAGTCGTAGACGGCCCGCGCCGTAGCGGCGTTCACGCCGGGGGTCTTGGCCAGATCCTCGAAGGCGGCGCGCTCGATCGCCTTCACGGTTCCGAAATGGTGCAGCAGCGCACGCTTGCGGCTCGGGCCGATGCCGGCAATCTCGTCCAAGGGATTCCTCACCATCTCACGTTTGCGCTTGGCCCGGTGGGTTCCGATGGCGAAGCGGTGGGCCTCGTCGCGGAGTCGCTGCACGAAGTAGAGCGTCGGATCGCGCGGCGGAAGCTTGAACGGCGGCCGGCCGGGGACGAAAAACGTCTCCCGTCCGGCATCCCGGTCGCGACCCTTGGCGACGCCGATCAGCGGCACGTCCGTCACGCCGACCGCGTCGAGGGCCGCCCGTGCGGCGTCGAGCTGGCCCTTGCCGCCGTCGATGAGCACGAGGTCCGGCCAGGCCGGGAAGGCTTCGCTCTCCTCGGCCGGGGCCGGGACGGGCTCCGGCGCGCCGCCCTCGGCGGCGGCGACCTCCGCCTCCTGGGCGGTGCGCGGCGCCTCCTTGACCAGCCGCTTGAAGCGGCGCTGCAGCACCTCGCGCATCATGCCGTAATCGTCCCCCGGAGTGAGCTCCTCGGACTTGATGTTGAACGTGCGGTAATGCGTCTTCATGAAGCCCGTGGGGCCGGCGACGATCATGCCGCCGACCGCGTTCGTGCCCATGATGTGCGAGTTGTCGTAGACCTCGATCCGGCGCGGCGCCTTGTCCATCCCGAAGGCCTGGCCCAACGCCGTGAGCAGCTTGCCCTGCGAGGCGGTGTCGGCGAGGCGGCGGGCCAGTGCCTCCTTGGCGTTGCGCTGGGCGTAGTCCACGAGGTTCTTGCGCTCGCCGCGGAGCGGCCGGTGAAGCTCGACCCGATACTCCACGCGACTCGACAGGGCGGCGGCCACGAGCTCGGCATCCTCGATCGCGTGGCTGGTCAGGACCGTGCGCGGCGCCGGCTTGTCGTCGTAGAACTGGCTGATGAACGAGCCCAGCACCTCGTCGGCCGTCATGGTCCGGTCGGCCTTCGGGAAATAGGCCCGGTTGCCCCAGTTCTGGAAGTTCCGGAAGAAGAACACCTCGATGCAGAACTGCCCGGCCTGATCGTCGAGGGCGAACACGTCCGCCTCCTCCACACCCTGGGTGTTGACGCCCTGCACCCCCTGGATCGCCGAGAGTGCGGCGATCCGGTCACGAAAGCGGGCGGCCCGCTCGAACTCCATGGCCTCGGAAGCCGTCTGCATCTCGGTACGCATCCGATCCTTCACCGCGTTCGACTTGCCGGCCAGGAAGGCGCGCGCCGAATCCGCCATGGCGGCGTAATCCTCCGTCGCGATCTCGCCCGTGCAGGGGCCGGAGCAGCGCTTGATCTGGTAGAGCAGGCAGGGCCGGCTGCGGTTCTCGTAGTAGCTGTCGGTGCAGGTGCGCAGCAGGAAGGCGCGCTGCAGGGCGTTCACCGTCCGGTTCACCGCCCAGACGCTGGCGAAGGGCCCGTAATAATTGCCCTTCCGCCGCCGGGCGCCGCGATGCTTCACGATCTGCGGGGCCGGGCCGTCATCGGTGACCAGGATGTAGGGGAACGACTTGTCGTCCCGCATCAGCACGTTGAAGCGGGGCTTCAATTGCTTGATCAGGTTGGCTTCCAGCAGCAGCGCCTCGGTCTCGGTCGCGGTGGTGACGAACTCCATCGCCGCCGTCTGCGAGATCATCCGGGCGATGCGGTTCGAATGCGCCTGACCGCGGGCGTAGGAGCCGACGCGGGCCTTCAGGTTCTTGGCCTTGCCGACGTAGAGGACGTCGCCGCGATGATCGAACATCCGGTAGACGCCCGGCGAGCCCGGTAGCGTCGACCAAAAGCGGCGGATCACCTCGGTGCCCGCTTCGACGGCACCCGGCTCGAAATCGAAATCGATCTCCGCCGCCGTGTCGTCCGGCGTCCCGGCCTCGGGCGCGTCGGCGGTTTCGTCCCGCTCGGCGTCGCGGCCGTCGTCGAACGTGTCGGGGGGCAGGTCTGAGAGGGCTCTGCGGCTCATCCCTCCGATTTAAGCCTTCCCGCCCCCGAGCGGGACGGGGGCGGCGAATAAATTTGGCGTGCCGCCCGGCGGACGCCGATTCAGTCGAACAGCGAGTCGATGTCGCTCTGGTCGACGTGGCCGATATCGTGATCGAGCTTCGGCCCGTTGAGCAGGCTGCTCTCATCGTCCAGGGCGGTCGAGACCGGCATCACGGCAATGAGTTCCTTGAAGCTGTCCAGCTCCGACCACGTGTCGATGAGCCGATCGAGGTGCTCCTCGATGAACTTCATCACGCCGACGATCTTGTTGATCCGCTGCCCGGTCAGATCCTGGAAGTTGCAGGCCTCGTAGGCCGAGATTACCCGCTCTAGGATCACGTCGACGTGCTGCTTCATGCCCGGCGGCAGCGTCGCCGCGTTGAGCATGCCGGCATGGCTCTCGATTTCCTCGATCGCACCGAGGAGCTGCGTCGTGGCGCGCTCGGTCGAATCGACCACCGCGTCGAGCTCGTCGGCCGCCCGGCGCATGCCCTTGCCGCTGTACTCGGTCCGATGGAGCGTGGCCAACTCCGACTTGGTGCGGGTGATGGCCTCCTTCATCACGTCCAGCTCGGAGCGCATCGCCAGCGCCTCATGCAGGTCGCGCCGGCAGGCTTCGATGGTCTCGCTGGCACTCATCTGCGTGATGCGGCGCAGATCTTGGATGGCGGAGAAGATTTCCTCCAGGCGCTCGTTCGACGCGGGAGGAGCCGATGGCGGCGGCGCTGCGGCAAGCCCGAGGCTGTCTTCGATGCGGTAGCGCTTCTGGGTCATCATCCGGGACGTCGACGTTCAGGGTGCCTGTTCGCCAGTGTCTAACATATCGGTTGACGGACTGTGACTGCCAAGCTTGCCTCAAGCCGCAACGCGGACCTCTTTGCCGTCAGGTTTCGTGCGGGAGCGGCAGCGCGGCCACTTTACCACGGATTCACGCTGCTTAGCGCCGGGACGGGATGGACCGGTGTCGCGTCTGGATTCACCACGTTCGTTCACCTGATTCGGGGAAAGCGAGTCCAATCGTCTAGGTGCCGGGATTGAGAGCCGGGTTTCGGGAGCAGGGTACGATGCGCGGTGTCCGACTGTGTCTCTGGGCGGCGACGGCCGTCTCGCTCTGGAGCGCACCCGTTCAGGCGCAGCAGGCGCGCTACAGCGAAGGTGGCTACGGTGGCGGCCTGATCGAGTATCTCGTCACCGGCGGCGGTGCAGGCAACGCCGGCCGAGCTTGGCCGCAGCGTGCCGCGCAACCGCGACGGGTCATGGGTGCGCAGCGGGTCGAGCCCTATACCGGCGAGCTGCTGCCCGCGGAGCCCGAAGCGGCACAGGCCTACGCGGCGCCGGTCCAGGCTTATGCGACGCCGGCCCAGGCTTACGGGGCAGCGCAAGCGGCCGCCTACGGCGCATCCCAGGCTGATCCCAGCCGGATCGCTCGCGCGGTGTCGGCGGAGTATCAGCGCCAGGAGGTGGCGTTCACCGGTCGGCAGAGGCCCGGGACGATCGTGATCGACACAACCGGAAAGCACCTCTACCTCGTGCAGTCCGGGCAGCGCGCCCTGCGCTACGGCATCGGAGTCGGCCGGCCGGGCTTCGCCTGGAGCGGTCTGAAGACCGTCAGCCGCAAGGCCGAATGGCCGGATTGGACACCCCCGTCCGAGATGTTGGCCCGCCGCCCGGACCTGCCGCGCCACATGGCGGGCGGGCCGGCGAATCCGCTCGGCGCCCGGGCGCTCTATCTCGGCTCGTCGCTCTACCGGATCCACGGGACCAACGAGCCGACCACGATCGGGCAGTCGGTCTCGTCGGGCTGCATCCGGATGATGAACGACGACGTCATCGATCTGTACGAGCGCGTCCCCGTCGGAACGCGCGTCGAGGTTCTCTGAGGCCTGACGCGCATCGATGCTGCGCGCAAAAGAAGAGGCCCGGCCGTGCCTGAGCACGACCGGGCCTTTGGACGTTTCGTTTGTCGACGATCAGGTCCAGTCGCTGTCGTCGCCACCGCCCATGTCGCCGCCGAAATCACTGCTCGGATCGCTGAAGCTTGCATCCTGGAAGTCGCCGCCCCCGCCGCTGTTGTCGAGGGCCGAGCCGAGATCCTGGTTGCCGCCGTCACCGTAGTAATTGTTGACGACCGTCTCGCCGCCCCCGCCGAGGCCGGCCGCCGCGGCGCTGCCAAGGCTGGAATGGCCACCCGCGAAAGCGTTCGAGAGGGCGCTACCGAGCAGCATGCCGCCGGCCGCGCCGGCTGCCATCGGGAGCGCCGAGGCGAGGAAGCCGCCGCCGCGCGCCGGAGCCTGCGGCTGGCCGCCCCACGGACCGCCCTGCTGCTGCGGATAACCCTGCTGCGGGTATCCCTGCTGGGGGTAACCTTGCTGAGGCGGGGCCGCGTTGCCCCAGGGCTGGCCGGACGGCCGCTGCTGCGCGTAGCCCGGCTGCGGCTCCTGGCGCTGGCTGCCGCCGCCACCGAAGATGCTCGACAGGAAGCCGCCGCCGCCGGAGGACTGCGCCTGCGCGCCCTGGCTGCGCGCCTGCTCAAGCTGCTGGTTCAGGCTCTTGATCGCCTCTTCCTGCACATAGACCAGCTGCGCCATCGCGTATGGCGCGTAGGGCTGAGCGCGGATCTTGTCGGCGATGAAGCGCTCGGCCTCCGCGTCGCGGGACTGCGACTGCGCCTTCTCCAGGCGCTGGAAGATTCCCGAGATGACGTCGCGTTCTTCGCTGTTCATGGAGTCGTCCTCCTCGAATCGTAACCCGCGGGCCCGAACGCGCCGCATGGCTGACACGACATGGGAGTGCGGCGACGCTTTGTCAGGGGTCCTTGCGAAAACTTCATCTGATCTTGCCGATGATCCCGCCGAAACGCGAGAAGCCCGGCTCGTGGCCGGGCTTCTTCGACGTATCAGATCACGAGTGCCCCGAAGGACCGGCGCGGTCGAGACCGCGCCGATGCTCGGTCTTAGTACGAGCCGAACTTGTAGTTCAGGCCGGCGCGGACGACGGCGAACTCGTCGGAGCGGCGGCCGACGCCGCTTGTAACGACCGGGAAGTTGTTGGCGGCGTTGATGACGAACGCGCCCTGGTTGCGGGTGTTGCGGTCGAGGTTGACGTACAGGCCTTCGACCTTGAGCGTCACGGCCGAGGAGCGGAAGAAGTTCAGGAACGAGTCGGTGGGGAGCGCGTACTCGATGCCGCCGCCGACCGCGTAGCCGGTGCGGAAGCTGTCGTTGCCGGCGTAGCCGCCGAACGAACGGTCAGCGCTGCCCGAGCCGTAGGCGAAGCCGCCGGTGCCATACACGAGGGTGCGGTCGAAGGCGTAGCCGAGGCGGCCGCGCACGGTGCCGAAGTAGTCGAGGCTCGACAGGCCGCGCGGGTCGGTGACGTAGTAGCCGGGGGCCAGGGCGCCGCCGGAGATGAACGAGCTGTTCCGGCTGCGGCCGAAGTCGAGGTACTGGGCGTCGGCCTCGATGCCGACGACCACGCCGTTGCCCGGGGTGAACTGGTAGTTGTAGCCGACCTGGGCGCCGCCGGAGAAGCCGTCCTGGCTGTTGTTGCGGAAGGTCGCAACGGTGCCGGGGGTGGCGTAGGGGAAGGGCACGCCGAAGCTGTTGCCGGTGGAGCGGCTGGAGGCGTCGAAGGCGTAGCCGGCGTTGATACCGAAGTAAGCGCCGGTCCAGGTGAACACCGGCACGGGGGTGAACACGGGCGGCGGCGCGGCGCGGCGCGGCAAGTCGGCGGCCGAGGCGGCGCCGGTCAGGAGAGCCGTGGCGGCGCTCGCGAGAAGAAGCTTCTTGATCATCTGGTCCTCACTGGTCGTCCCGCACCGGCCGAGAGCGGACGGACGCAAGACATGGATCGGGTTGCGTTCCAGCGGTTCCAGGGTTGCTTTGCGCTCTGCGGTGTCGCCGACCGCTCACGCGGCCCCTTATGGCAACCCGCCGTTTTTCCCCGGCACCTTGACCCCACAACGCACTTGAATTGCCAAGGTTCAGTTACGGCTACGCTTTTTCTTGAGCCGGTCGATCGACAAATTGTCGCACCCCCTTTCCGGTTCCGGCCAAGCTCCCGAACCGGCGTATTTTAGGGTGCGAGCGTGATGGCGGAGATCAGGCGTCCGTAATCCGGCTCGCCCCGATGCGTCGCCCGGCGATAGCTGTAGAAGCGTTCGGCGTCCGCGTAGGTGCAGAGGTTCAGGGCTGCGGCCTCGGCCACCTCGGCCTCGGCGAGCCGGGCCAGGATGAAGCCCGGCAGGTCGAACTGGGCATGATCCGCGCGGGCGCCGGTGCCGAGGAAGCGGTCCATTCCCGGGGCCTCGTTCCGGAAGCGTGCGATGAAATCCGGGCCAACCTCATAGGAGCGCTGGCTGATCGTCGGTCCGAGCACCGCGACGATCCGATGCCGCCGGGCGCCCAGGGCCTCCATGGCGGTCACCGTCGCTTCGATCACCCCGGTCAGCGCGCCCTTCCAGCCGGCATGGGCAGCTCCGACCACCCCCTCTGCGGGATCAGCGAACAGGATCGGGCCACAATCGGCGGTGGCGATGCCGAGCGCCAGCCCCTCCATACGCGTCACCATGGCGTCCGCCCGGGGCCGTTCGGTCGGCGCGAAGGGCGCCTCGACGGTGACGGCCTCGGCCGAGTGAACTTGGTACAGACTCACGAGCCGGTCGGCCGGCAGCCCGAGCTGCGCGCACATCCGCGCCCGGTTCTCGATCACGTGCTCCGGCGCGTCCTGAGAGCCGAGACCTCCGTTCAAGGAGGTATAGTTGCCCTCCGATACGCCGCCGCGGCGGGTGAAGAAGGCATGGCGGATGCCTGCGCACGCGGAGAGTTCCGGCGCTTCGATCAACAGGCCTGCGGTCACGGTCGATCCTCCATGAGTCCGGACGAGCGTCCGGACCGGCTCCGGGGTGGCGCTCCGATAGCGCACGGGCGGCCCCTTGACGATGTCGCTCAGACGTCAGATTCTTGCTGCAATGCAATATGAGGCCGGCACCGGCCTCATGCTGAGAAGGATCGCAATGACGCACGGGATCGAGTCCGAAGCCCTGAAGGACACGTCCAAGCCGGTGGCCGAAGCGCCCCGCAGCCCGAACCCGCCCGCGCATTCCGTCACGCGCGAGCCTGCCGCTTTCGACCCGAACGATCCGAACCCGCCGGCTCCGCCGAGCCCGCGGCCGGCAAACCAGACCGATTCCGGTTTCGGTTCGTTCGGTTGAACGCCTCCGACGTCACGGATCCGGAAAACCCGGGAGCGGCCCCAGATCCGGGCCGCTCACCGCCAGAACCTTGAACAGGCTGCCCATCCCGGTCCGTCCGGGATCCGTCAGCCGCGCGACCGCCGCGTCGATCTGCGCGGCCTGGCTTGCCGTGGCGCGGGCCTTGAGCCGCTCCGCGCGTTGACGCAGGCCGAGGCTCAGCAGGAACTCGCCCTGATCGACCGGTCCATGGGCCCGGGCGCCGGCACTTACGGCCGCTTTGGACAGGGCGGCGAAATCGACATGGTGCGTCAGATCGGCCTCGCCGGGCGCCGCCAACGGATCGGTAAAGCCGTGTCGGGTCATCGCCTGGAGCGTGTCGCCGAAGCCGGGGCGGACATGGCCGTAATCGAGCATCAGCAACGCGCCGCCCGCCGTGCGAAACCGCTGCGCCAGCGCGCGGATGACGGCGAGGCCCGCGCTCGGCACGCTGAGCAGCGCGCCCTCCGGCCCATCGGCGTCGAGGCCCGGAGTTGGCTCCGGCGCGAGCCCGAAGGTGAAGCCGCCCTGCGCGTCGAGGCCGACCTGACGCGCGTGCCACCCCGCTGGCCCCCGCACGAACTGGAGGACCGGCAGGCAGTCGAAGAACTCGTTGGCCAGGATGATCGCGGGTCCTGCAGGGAGGGACTCGAGGCCGTCGTGCCAATGCGCGCCCGTGCTGGCGAGGGTTCGTTCCTGCACCGCCCGCAGCACCGGGCTGGTCTCGACGAGGTGGGACGCGACGCGCAAGCCCGGCGCGGCGGCCCGGAGCGTGCGTAGGGCATCCGCCATCAGCGTGCCGCGGCCGGGGCCGAGTTCGATCAGAGCCAGGGGATCCGGCCGACCCATCAATCCGTGGACGTAGGCGGTCCAGGCCCCGATCAACTCGCCGAACATCTGGCTGATCTCGGGCGCCGTCGTGAAGTCGCCCCGCGCGCCCAGGGGATCGCGGGTGCGGTAATAGCCATGGACCGGGTGGCCCAGGCAGAGCGCCATGTAGCGGTCGATGCCGATCGGACCGTTCTGGCGGATCAGCGCTGCGATCTCCGCCGCCAGCGGCGTCACGCCCCGACGGGCGCCTTGCGCGCCTCCTCGGCGACCGGCGCCTCGACCGGGTGACGCGGGCGCGTCCGGCCGGTTGCCGCCAGCACGATGTAGGTGAGGCCGACGATCATCATCGGCACGCAGAGCAGCATGCCCATGGTCACGCCGCCCCCCATGGGCCCGAGATGGTCACCGAACAGGAAGCCGAGCTGCCGGTCCGGCTCGCGGAAGAATTCGCAGATCGTCCGGGCCAGGGCGTAGCCCAGGACGAAGATGCCGCCGAGCAGCCCGGGCTTGCGAAAGCCGAACCGGCGGACGCTGATCGCCATCACGATGAACAGCAGCAGGCCCTCGGTGGCCGCCTCGTAGAGCTGGCTCGGATGGCGCGGGAGCGGCCCGCCGCTTGGAAACACGATTGCGTAGGGGAAGTCGGGCGCGACGCGGCCCCAGAGCTCGCCGTTCACGAAATTGGCGATCCGGCCGAAGAACAGGCCGATCGGGACGACCACGGCGCCGATATCCAGCAGCGTGTAGCCGTTCAGACCCTTGGATCGGGCGAACAGCAGGAAGGCAAGGATTGCCCCGATGAACCCGCCGTGGAACGACATGCCGCCGTTGCGGATCGCCAGGATCTCCCACGGATCGGCGATGTACATCGGCAGGTTGTAGAACAGCACGTAGCCGATCCGCCCGCCCAGCACGACGCCGAGCGCCACCCAGACGACGAGATCGTCGATATCGACCACCTGCGGGCGTTTCACCACGCCCCAGAGGCTGTCCCCCATGACGAGGCGGCGCGCGTAATACCAGCCGCCGATCAAGCCGGCGATGTAGGCGAGGGCGTACCATTTGATTGTGATCGGCCCGATCGCGAGCGCCACCGGATCGATGGCCGGAAAGGGCAGGGCGAGGAACGGCATCGGTCTCACCTCCGGGGCGGCCGGATTGGACGCCGGAGGGGCGGCGCGTCAAGCCCACATGAAGCTTTGCCGGAGGCGAGGCATCAGGCCGGCAAGAACAGGAAGCCGTGTCCGTCCGGTCCGGCGCAATAGATTGCTGCGCCGTCCGCGGAAGCCCGTGGCGACAGTCCGGCCTCGCCCAGGCGTCGCACGAGGCCTTTCTGGTCGGCCGTCGAGAAAACGGTATGGGTCGCGGCGCGGTCGGCGGGGCCGTACAAGTTCTGCCGCTGCGTGGCTGGCGCGCGGTAATGCAGCAGCTCCACGTGCGGCGCCGGTTCCGGCGGCTCCAGCGCAATCACGTCGACCTTCGGATCGTCCACGCCGTCGAGGCGCGCCTGCTCCGGGCCCTGGTTCAGCCCGCGCTGCGCTACCGTGAGGCCCAGCGGCCCGGTCAGAAAGGCGAGGGCGGCGTCGAGGTCGGTGATGGTAATCGCCGAATGGTCGATGCCCAGGAACAGGCCAGGCGCGTCCCGCCAGCGCGCGGCCGGCGGCCCGTCCGGGAACTCAATCAGCTCCAGCGGATGCCCGTCCGGGTCTCGGAACTTGTAGGCGGCCACGTCCCCCGAGGAGGCCGGCAGGCGCTGAGCGCCGTCGCGGCTGATCGGCGTTGGGCCGACCTGGGCGAGCTGTGCCATCGCGGCATCCATGTTGCGGACGGGGATCGCGAAGTGCTGGAAGAACGGGTCGGTCGCCGCGGCATCGGCCGGGTAGGGCGCGCCGGGCGGATCGACCGTGAGGAAGGTCACGCTCTGCGCCCCGAGCCGCATGCGCAGCTGCGTCGGCCCGTGATCTGTGAGACCCATCGCTTCCGCCTGGGCGACCGGCACAGGCTCCGGCGGGGCGACCCGCGCGAATCCGAGCGCGTCCCGATAGAACGCCTCCGTGGCCGCAAGGTCCGCGACGGTACGGCCGAATCCGACGATCGCGCCCACGCCGGTCACAGAAGCGATGCTCCGCGGACATTGACGTAGATCGCGTAGAGCGCTTGCGAGGCGCATAGGAACAGCCGGCTGTTGTTGCGGCCGCCGAAGGCGAGATTGGCCACCGTCGAGGGAACCAGGATCTTGCCGACCAGCGCGCCGCCGGGATCGATGCAATGGACCCCGTCACCGGCGCTCGACCAAATATTGCCGTGCTCGTCGCAGCGGATCCCGTCGGCATTGCCCGGCGCGATCTTGAAGAGCTCGTCGCCCCCGGACAAGCCGCCATCGTCATCCACGTCGAAGGCGCGCACGTGCTGCACCGGGTCGGGCGCGAATTGCAGCCCCGTCTCCACGATGTAGAGCCGGCGCTCGTCGGGGGAGAAACACAGACCGTTCGGCCCCTGGAAATCATCCGCCGCCACCCGCAGCGAGCCGTCCCGCGGGTCGAACCGATAGAGTGCGGCAGGCAGCTCGGATTCCTGCTTGCCGCCCTCGTAGTCGGTCTGGATGCCGTAGGGCGGATCGGAGAACCAGATCGTCCCGTCCGACTTGCAGACGATGTCGTTGGGCGAGTTCAGGCGCCGCCCCTGGTAGCGCTCGACAAGGCCGGTGACGCTGCCGTCGAGCTCGGTCCGATGGATGCGCCGGCCGCGATGCGAGCAGGACAACAGTCGGCCCTGCCGGTCGCGGGCATGGCCGTTCTCGAAGTCGCCGGCCTCGCGGTAGACGCTGAGGCCCGCCGAGTCGGCCCAACGCATCACCCGGTTGTTGGGCAGATCGGAGAAGAGCAATTCGTCCCGGTCGCCGAAGAAGACCGGCCCCTCGGTCCAGCGAAAACCGTCGGCGAGTTTCTCCAGGGGCGCATTGGGCAGAACGTAGGCTTTGAAGCGTGGCTGCGTGAACTCGAACCCATCCATGGCGCGGCCCTACTTGAAGCGACCCGGTTGATTTACCGTCGGCTCGACCTGAAGGCCGGTTACGATCATCGTGCAGGGTTCGTCGCCGACCGTGCCGGACAGGTGACCCTTCCGGCCATCGCGCGCCTTCGTGTTCTGATCCTCGCCCATCATCAGCTCGCCCGGGCCCATCTCGACCCGGTGGCCATCCATGGTCTCCACGAACCAGCGGCCGGAGAGGATCGCGATCCATTGCGGGCGCGGGTTCTCATGCCATTCACCGACCCAGCCCACCGGCAGGACCGTGAAGGTCACGACCGAGGGGGCCGGATCCATCTTGTCGTTCCACTGCGGCGCGGTTTCGGGGTTGATGCCCTCGAACTTGAACCGTTCGAGGTGGAACAGCTCCTGGCGGCTCACCCCTTCCGCGTCGGTGTAGACGTGCCAGTAGGGCATCTTCGGAGGGGTCGGCTCGCTCATCGTCGCTCCTGCCGCGGCGGGACAATCGTCCTCGCTCAACGAGCGGATTCGGCGATGGTTCGCGTTGGGGCGTTCGGTGCCGCCTTGGGGGCGCTTACATCTGTTCGGGGATCCGATCCGTCTGCGCAAGGTTCGAGAACCGGGTAATGTTGGCGTCGAACTGCAATTCCACCGTACCGGTCGGGCCGTGACGCTGCTTGCCGAGGATCACCTCGGCCTTGCCGTGGACGCGCTGCATCTCTGCTTCCCAGGCGAAGAACTCCTCCGTGCCTTCGCGGGGCTTCTTGTTGCCGACGTAATATTCCTCGCGGAACACGAACATCACCACGTCGGCGTCCTGCTCGATCGAGCCCGATTCACGCAGGTCCGAGAGCTGGGGACGCTTGTCGTCGCGGTTCTCGACCTGACGGGAGAGCTGCGACAGGCCGATCACCGGCACCGCCAGCTCCTTGGCCAGCGCCTTCATGCCGGTGGTGATCTCGGTCATCTCCTGCACGCGGTTGTCGCTGCGCTTGCCGGAGCCCGAGAGCAGCTGCAGATAATCCACGATCAGCAAGTCGAGGCCCTTCTGCCGCTTCAGGCGCCGGGCGCGCGCGGAAAGCTGGGCGATCGAGATGCCGCCGCTCTGGTCGATGTAGAACGGGATCGTCTGCATGTCCCGGGCGGCATCGGTGATCTTGTAGAAGTCCTCGGGCCGGATGTCGCCGCGGCGGATCTTGTAGGAAGGCACGCCCGATTGCTCGGCGATGATACGGGTCGCCAGCTGCTCAGCCGACATTTCGAGCGAGAAGAAGCCCACGATGCCGCCGTTCACGGTCTTGGTCGTGCCGTCCGGCTGCTTCTCGCCGCGATAGGCCTTGGCGATGTTGAAGGCGATGTTGGTCACCAGCGAGGTCTTGCCCATCGCCGGACGGCCCGCGAGGATGATCAGATCGGACGGCTGCAGGCCGCCCATCTTGGCGTCGAGGTCGGACAGGCCCGTGGCGATGCCCGAGAGCTTGCCGTCGCGCTGATAGGCTTTGGCGGCCATGTCGACCGCGGCGGTCAGCGCGTCCGAGAATTTCTGGAAGCCGCCATCGTAGCGTCCGGCCTCAGCGAGTTCGTAGAGCCGCCGCTCGGTCTCCTCGATCTGCTCCCGCGGCGCCTGCTCGACCGGGGCCTCGTAGGCGCCGTTGACCAGATCCTCGCCGATCGTGATCAGGCGCCGGCGGATCGCGAGATCGTAGATCGCGCGGCCGTAATCGCCCGCGTTGATCACCGTGGTGGCGTCGGCGGCGAGCCGGGCGAGGTATTGCATCACCGTCTGGCCGCCGAAATCGGCATCGCCCAGGTAGGTCTTCATGGTGATGGGCGTGGCGAGCTTGCCGGCCCGAATCAGCGAGGCCGCCACCGTGTAGATCTGCTGGTGGGCATCCTCCATGAAATGCTCAGGCAGCAGGAAGTCCGACACCCGATAATAGGCGTCGTTGTTCACCAGGATCGCGCCCAGCAGCGCCTGCTCCGCATCGATGTTGTGCGGGGCGACGCGGTACTCGGCCTGGACCGTTTCGAGCTTGGCCGTGAGCGCATTGGGCAGGGCCATCGGTGGACGACTCCGTATCAAGCGCCGCGGCGGGCGCACCAGGATCACACCGCACGACCTTGGCCACGGTATGGTTACCGAAGCTTAGCCGACGGCCGCTTCTCCCGGGCCGAGGCACGGAAAAGCGGACGCCCGCCGACTCGCATGAGTGGCGGGCGTCCATGCTGGAACAAAACTGGAACATGTCAAGTCTCGGAGACGATCATCCCCATTGTCCACCGCTATACAGCCCACGGGACCACTACCCTGTGGTCCCGCAGTAAAGCGCCTCACGTCCGCCGCTGGGCCTGGCCCTCCTGCTCCTCGAAGCCCTTGAGCATCTTGTCGAGCGTCAGCGGGTACTCGCGCACGCGGATCCCGGTCGCATTGTAGATCGCATTCGCGAGCGAGGCCCCGGCACCGCAGATGCCGAGCTCGCCGAGACCTTTGCTCTTCAGCGGGTTGGTCTTGTCGTCGAGCTCCGGCAGGAACACCGCGTCGATCTCCGGAATGTCGGCGTGGACCGGCACATGGTACTCGGCGAGGTCGTGGTTGACGAAGTAGCTGTAGCGTGGATCGACCACCGCATCTTCCATCAAGGCTGCGCCGACCCCGAAGGTCATGCCGCCGATCGCCTGGCTGCGGGCCGTCTTGGCGTTGAGGATGCGTCCGCCGGTGAACACGCCGAGCATCCGTCGCAGCCGGATCTCACCGGTATCGACGTCGACACCCACCTCGGCGAAATGCGCGCCGTAGGAATACTGCGAGAATTTCTCCTTCATCTCGCCCGGCTTGATCTCGCCGGACGCTTCGAGCCCCGATCCGGCGAGGTCGGTCAGCGCCTCGGTGCGGTTGCCCGACGTGACGGCCCCGTCCCGGAACGTCGCCCCGTCGGCATTGAGGTCGCCGGCCTTGAGCAGAGCCTGGCGGAGGTTGTCGCAGGCGACGTAGAGCGCGGAGCCCGCCGAGGCTGCGCCGAACGAACCGCCTGACCCAGAAGCCATCGGGAAATTCGTGTCGCCGATCTCGACTCGCACGCGCTCGGGCGGCAGGCCCAGCATTTCGCCGGCGATCTGGGTGAGGATCGTGTAGGTGCCGGTGCCGGGATCGGTCATCGCCATCTGCACGACCAGCACGCCGTCCGACCCGAGCCGGACCTTGGCGGCGGACGGCATCAGCGGGTTGAGACGGGCGGCGGCCGACATGCCCATGCCGACGAGCCAGTTGCCCTCGCGCCGGCTGCCTGTCGCTTGCCGCTTGTCCCAACCGAACAGGCGGGCACCCTCGCGCATGCAGGGCACGAGCTGCCGGGTCGAGAACGGCACCTTCTTCTCGGGATCCTCGGCCGGCTCGTTGCGCACCCGCAGCTCGACCGGATCGATCTTCAGCTGCTCGGCCAGCTCATCCATGGCGCATTCGAAGGCAAGCTGGCCGACGGCCTCGCCAGGCGCGCGCATCGAGGAGGCGATCGGCATGTTGAGGTTCACAAGCCGGTGGCGCGTGACCCGGTTCTGCGCCGCGTAGAGCGACCGGGTGACGTTGGCCGAGGTCTCGAAGAAGCCGTCGCCTTCAGCGGTGTCGGACCACGATTCGTGGCCGATCGCCGAGAGGCGCCCATCCTTATCGGCACCCAGCCGAATGCGTTGGATCGTGTCGGTTCGGTGGGTGGCGACGTGAAATTCCTGCTGGCGGGTCAGTGCAACCTTCACAGGGCGCTGCACGACCTTCGAGGCCAGGATCGCCAGCGTCGCCTCCGGCTGGACCTGCAGCTTCGCGCCGAATCCGCCGCCGATATAGGGGCTGACGATCCGCACCTTCTCGGGCGGCAGCTTCAGCACCGAGCCCAGTGCCTTTTGGCCGCGATTCGGCATCTGGTTGGCGGTGTAGAGCACCACGCCATCGCCCTCCCACGACGCGACGGTGGCATGGGGCTCCATCTGCGCGTGGATCTGGTTCGGCGTGACGTATTCCACATCGAGCTTCACGGGCGCGGCCGCGAAGGCCGCGTCGAAATCGCCGAGCTTGGAATCGGGCGGCGAGTTGCCCGGCTTCGGCTCGTAGGCCGAAGCTAAGCTGTCCTTCAGCAGCCCCTTGGGTTTGGCCACGTCGTACCGCACCTTGACCATCATCGCCGCGGCGCGGGCCTGCTCGAAGGTCTCTGCCACCACGAAGGCGACCGGCTGCCCGTAGAACTTCACCGCCGTGCCCTGGAGCTGCGGCCAGACCTGCTCTTTCTTCTCGCCCTGCTCGGGCACGTTCTCATGGGTCAGGACCAGGATCGTGCCCGGCGCCTTGCGCGCGGCGTCGGCGTCGATCGACCGGATCGTGCCGGACGCGATCGTCGCCGGCACGATGTAGCCATAGGCGGGGTTCTTAAGCGCCCGGGTTTCGTACGCGTAGGGCACGTGGCCCATGACCTTGAGCTTGCCTTCGACCCGGCTGAGCGGCTTGCCGACGAGGCCGTCGGGACGGTCGTCGAGCGGCGTCTGGCCGATCGGCTGATTCATCTCCATGGGAACGGTCCTTGCCGGGATTTAAGCGCGGGTCGCCTGCGCCACGACGGCGCGCAGGGTCCGACGGGTCAGCGGGATCTTGAAGTCGTTGCTGCCGTAGCCGCGGGCGCCTTTGAGCACCGCGTCGGCGGCGGCGTCCGCCGAACCGGTCTGCACCAGAGCCGTCTCGGCCTCGGCCACCCGCCAGGGCTTGTGCGCCAGCCCGCCGAAGGCGAGGCGCGCGGCCTGCGGCTTGCCGCCTTCGGCCCCTGAGATCACGGCGGCTACCGAGACGGTGGCGAAGGCGTAGGACGCCCGATCGCGGACCTTCCGGTAGATGTGCAGGCCAGCCACCGGCTTCGGCAGCGTCACGGCGGTGATGATCTCGCCCTTGCGCAGCTCGGTCTCGATCTGCGGGGTGTCGCCCGGGAGCTTGTGGAAGTCGGCGATCGGGATGCTGCGCGCCGCACCGTCAGGGTTCATCGTCTCGACGGTGGCGTCCAGCGCCCGCATGGCGACCGCCATGTCGGACGGGTTGGTGGCGATGCAGGCCTCACTTGCGCCGACGATCGCCATGATCCGGTTGAACCCGCCGATCGCCGAGCACCCGGAGCCGGGCTCGCGCTTATTGCAGGGCATCGCCGTGTCGTAGAAGTAGTAGCAGCGGGTCCGCTGGAGCAGGTTGCCGGCGGTGGTCGCCTTGTTGCGCAGCTGCCCCGAGGCGCCGGCCAGAAGCGCCTTGGCGAGAACCGCGTAGTCCTTCCGGACCCGCGGGTCGGCCGCGAGGTCGGAGTTGCGCACCAGGGCGCCGATGCGCAACCCGCCATCCTGTGTGGCCTCTACCGTGCCGAGAGGCAGCCGGTTGACGTCGATCAGGGTCGCCGGGGTCTCGATCTGGAGCTTCATCAGGTCGAGGAGGTTGGTACCGCCCGCAATGAACTTGGCGTTCGGCCGCTCGGCCGCGAGCTTGGCGGCGTCCTGCACAGTCGTGGGACGCTCGTACGTGAAGGCCTTCATGTCCGGCCCCTCAGAGGTTGCTGGCGGCGGTGTCGCGGATCGCCGCGACGATGTTCGGGTAGGCGCTGCAGCGGCAGAGATTGCCGCTCATCCGCTCGCGGATCTCGGCGTCGCTGAGCGTCGGGGTCGCGGCGATGTCCTCGGTGACGTGGCTCGGCCAGCCGGCCTTGGCCTCGCTGAGCATGCCGACCGAGGAGCAGATCTGGCCCGGCGTGCAGTAGCCACACTGGAAACCGTCATGCTCCAAGAACGCGGCCTGCATCGGGTGCAGCTGATCGCCTGTCGCCAACCCCTCGATCGTGGTGACCTGATCGCCCTCGTGCATCGCCGCGAGCGTCAGGCAGGAATTGATGCGTCGTCCGTCGACCAGCACCGTGCAGGCGCCGCACTGGCCGTGGTCGCAGCCTTTCTTCGTGCCGGTGAGCGCCAGATGCTCGCGCAGCGCGTCGAGCAGGGTGGTGCGCGTATCGAGGACGAGGTCGTGCGGCTGGCCGTTGACGGTCAGCCGCACCGGCATGGTCTGGGGCACAGGGTCGCCCGGCGCGGCGAGGGCGGTTGCCGGACGGAAGCCCAGGGCGCCGAGCGCCCCGGCCGCGGCGCAGCCCTCCACAAGGGCGCGCCGCGTCAGTGTGAACGGCGCCTTCGGGGTCTCGTCGGTCATGCTGCTATCCCGCCCGGGCGCAGCGCGTCACAGCGCGGCGCAGCCTGGTATCCAGCGTGCCAACGCCGCGCTCGACGGATTAGATCCGGTCCAGACTGCGCCCGTTCAACGCGGGCAGGCGGCTTCTCAGAACCCGATCGGATGGCACGGATCCGCCGTCCCCCATCGCTTCACTGCGCGCCGGGACGAGGTTGCTTCGGAACGTCTCACGCCACCATCATTTGGCCAGATCGAGACTCATCCGCGAGATCCCAGCATGGCCGAGACCGTCCCGACCCTTGTCCTCAATGACGGGCGCCGCATCCCGCAGATCGGCTACGGCTGCTGGCAGCTCTCCGATGCGCAGGCGCCCGACCTTGTCGGCAAGGCGCTCAAGGCCGGCTACCGCCTGATCGATACCGCGGCGGCCTACGGCAACGAGGCCGGCGTCGGCCGCGCTGTCCGCGACACACAGGTTCCGCGCGACGAGATCGTCCTCACCACCAAGCTCTGGAACGATCGCCAGGGCCGCGACGAAGCGCGGCGGGCTTTCGACGAGAGCCTGAAACGCCTCGGTCTGCCCTATGTCGATCTTTACCTGATCCACTGGCCGTGCCCGCAGCGGCGCCTGTTCGTCGAGACCTGGAAGACCCTGATCGAGCTTCAGAAGGAGGGCCGCGCGAAGTCGATCGGCGTCTCGAACTTCACGCCCGAGCACCTCGCCACGCTCGTCGCTGAGACTGGCGTCACCCCGGCGGTGAATCAAATCGAGCTGCACCCGCATTTCCAGCGCAAGGCGCCGCGAACTGAGGACGCCCGTCACGGGATCGTGACTGAATCCTGGAGTCCGCTCGGCCAGGGCAAGGAGCTGAACGACCCGATCATTCTCGCGATCGCGAAGGCGCACTCAAAGACCGCCGCCCAGGTGGTCCTGCGCTGGCAGGTGCAGATCGGCTGCGTCGCGATCCCGAAGACGGCGCGGCCCGAGCGCATCATCGAGAACATCGCGCTGTTCGACTTCGAACTCTCCACCCAGGAGATGGATCAGATCGCCGCCCGCGACCGGCCCGACGGCCGCATCGGGCCCGATCCGGCGACCTTCTGCTGAGTCGATCGCCTTCCGCGGCGCACCATGACACCGCGCCGCAAAAGATTTATGCTCAGAGCTAGCATATCTAGACAGGCGTCCTCCGCCCCCATAAGTTAGGCGGCACAATGCTCAAACTGAGCATAATGGAGGACGCCATGGCGGCGACCGTTGCACCCGTCTCGCGCACGCCCATCCAGGGCCTGCCGCTGCCCGACCTCTACGCGCGCGTCAGCCGGCACGTCCCGGCGATCGAGTGGCCGGCGCTCGCCCCGGACATCGAGGCGATCCTGCGCCTGAAGCGGGAGCGCAACGCCGTGATTCTGGCGCACAACTACCAAGCGCCGGAGATCTTCCACACGGTGGCCGACATCGTGGGCGACAGCCTCGCGCTCGCCCGCGAGGCCGTGACCGTCGATGCCGACGTGATCGTCCTGGCGGGCGTCCACTTCATGGCCGAGACCGCCAAGCTCCTGAACCCGAGCAAGACCGTTCTGATCCCCGACATGGGCGCGGGCTGCTCGCTGGCCGATTCGATCACCGCCGCCGACGTGCGTGGCCTGCGCGCCAAGTACCCGGGCGTTCCGATCGTGACCTACGTGAACACGTCGGCGGCCGTGAAGGCCGAATCGGACCTGTGCTGCACCTCCGGCAACGCTGTCGCAGTTGTGCGGTCGCTGAACGCTCCCCGGGTTCTGATGATCCCGGACGAGTTCCTGGCGCAGAACGTCCAGGCCGAGGTGCCGGAGGTCGAGATCCTGACCTGGGCCGGTCACTGCGAGGTGCACGAGCGCTTCACCCCGGCCGATATCCGCGACGTTCGCGACAGCTATCCCGGCGTCACCGTCATCGCCCACCCCGAATGCCCGCCTGATGTGGTGGCCGAGTCCGATTTCTCCGGCTCGACCGCGATGATGATGGACTTCGTGTTGCAGAAGCGACCGAGCCAGGTGGTTCTTGTGACCGAGTGCTCGATGGCCGACAACATCGCGGCGGCGAACCCCGATATCGAGTTCATCAAGCCCTGCAACATGTGCCCGCACATGAAGCGGATGAGCCTGTCGAACATCCGCCGCGCGCTCGAGACGATGACCCACGAGGTCACGGTCGATCCGGCTTTGGCCGACCGTGCCCGCGCCGCAGTCGAGCGCATGCTCGAGGTGCGCACGCGATGAACGCCATCTCCCCCAACAATGCCGACCGCGTGATCGTGGTCGGCGGCGGCGTCGCGGGCCTCAGCGTCGCGCTACGCCTCGCGCCCCGCCCGGTGACGCTGATCACCGCCTTGGCGCTCGGCTTCGGCACGGCCACCGGCTGGGCCCAGGGCGGCATCGCCGCCGCAGTCGGCGCCGACGACGCGGCGGCGCTCCACGCCGCCGACACGGAAGCTGCAGGCGCCGGGCTCACCGAGCCCGAGGTCGCGCTCCGGGTCGCGCAGGAAGGGCCGGCGCTGATCGAGTGGCTGGTACGCCTCGGCGTTCCGTTCGACCGGACCGGGGATGCCGCGCTCGCCCTCGGGCTGGAGGCGGCGCATGGCCGTCGTCGCATCGTCCGCTCCGGCGGCGACGCCACCGGGGCCCGCGTGCTCGAAGGGTTGGTGCGGGCCGTGCTGTCCGCGCCGTCCGTGGAGGTCATCGAGGCGCGTGCCTGCGACCTGTTGCGGGATACGAACGGGGCCGTGGCCGGTATCGTCGCCGAGCGCGACGGCGCTCTGTTCCGCATCCCGGCCCGCGCGGTGGTGCTTGCCACCGGTGGAGTCGGCGCGCTCTACGCGGCGACGACGAATCCGACGGGGGCCGTCGGCCGCGGTCTGGCGCTCGCCGCCCGCGCCGGCGCGGTGATGCGCGACATGGAGTTCGTGCAGTTCCACCCCACCGCCATCGCGGCCGGCGCCGATCCGATGCCGCTCGCCACCGAGGCCCTGCGCGGGGAGGGCGCCCGGTTGATCGACGAGACGGGCGCTCCCGTGATGGCCGGTATCGCGGGTGGCGATCTCGCGCCTCGTGACGTGGTCGCGCGCGGCATCTTCCAGGCGCTGCAACGGGGCCGCACGGTCTATCTCGATGCCCGTGGGGCGCTCGGCGCTTCGATGCCGACACGCTTCCCGACCGTGGCAGGCCTCAGCGCCGCCGCCGGCATCGACCCGGCGGTGCAGCCCATTCCGGTCCGCCCGGCCGCGCACTACCACATGGGCGGCGTGAAGGTGGATGCCTATGGTGCCACCTCGGTTCCGGGCCTCTATGCCTGTGGCGAGGTGTCCTCGACGGGGCTGCACGGCGCCAACCGGCTCGCCAGCAATTCCCTGCTGGAGGGCTTGGCCTACGCACGCTTCATCGCCGATGGGCTCGACGCGCCACCCCCCGCTGCCATCGTGCCCGAGGCCGTGACCCTGCGGACTGTCAGCGACCTGCCGGCACTGCGGGGGCTGATGGAGAGCAAGGTCGGGGTCGTGCGCGATGCCGCCGGGCTCGCCGAGGCCGTCGCCATCCTCGAGCCGACGGCGGAAGGCTGCGACGCCGCCCTGGTGGCGCTGCTCATCGCCCGCGGCGCGCTGGCGCGCCAGGAGAGCCGCGGCGCCCATTGGCGCGGCGATTTCCCCCACCTCGCCCCGGCTGCCCACACCGAGACCACGCTGGCCGAGTTGACCGCCGCGCCCCGCACGATCCCGTCCGCCGAGGAGGCACTGACGTCATGATTCAGTCGGTCCTCTCCGATGAGATCTTGCCCCTGCCGCGCCTCCTCGTGGAGCCGGTGGTTCGCGCCGCCCTCCTCGAGGATCTGGGCCGCGCGGGCGACATCACCACCGATGCCATCGTGCCCCCGGGCGAGCGGATGCGCGGGGTGATCGCGTCCCGGCAGGACGGCGTCATTTCGGGCACCGACGCCGCCGCCATCGCGTTCGCGCTGGTGGATCCGGCCGTGATCGTCACGGTCGAGCGCGGCGATGGCGCTCGCGTGGTGCCCGGCGACGTGGTGCTGCGCCTCGAAGGTCCGGCCCGGGCGATCCTGACGGCCGAACGCGTCGCCCTCAACCTGCTCTGTCGGATGTCGGGTGTGGCCACGGCCACCCACGGTCTCGTTGAGGCGGCGCGCCCGCACGGCAAGGCCTCTATCGTCTGCACGCGCAAGACCACGCCGGGCCTGCGCGCCCTGGAGAAGCACGCGGTGCGCGCCGGCGGCGGCTCCAACCACCGATTCGGCCTCGACGACGCGGTGCTCATTAAGGACAACCACGTGGCGGTGGCGGGCGGTATCGTCCCGGCGATCCAGCGCGCCCGCTCCCGGGCCGGCCACCTCGTGAAGATCGAGTGCGAGGTCGACAGCCTGGAGCAGCTGGCGGAAGCGCTCTCGGTCGGTATCGACGCGGTGCTCCTCGACAACATGAGCCCCGATCAGCTCGCCCGCGCGGTGGCGATGATCGACGGGCGGGCGCTCTCCGAGGCCTCGGGCCGGATCACGCGCGACACCGTTGGAGCGGTGGCGGCCTCCGGTGTCGACTTGATCTCCTGCGGCTGGATCACCCACTCGGCGGCGATCATCGATCTGGGCCTGGACGCGGCCTGAGCCGCTGTTCTCCTGGGCCTCGTCGGGCGGACACGCCACTGTCATCACGTTCGGGTGACAAGTTTTGGCTCCGATCGCCTCTCAGTTGATCGGAGTCTATCGCCGCAGAGCCGACGCGCTATGGTTTCGCCAATAGCGACGCCATCGCCGGGACCCGCCCGTGAGCCAAGCCTTGAACCCTGCGGCAGCCCCAGCGGTCGATCTGCCGGCCGCGCGCGTGCCGCGCAAGCCCGGCGCGGTCCGGCACGGCCCCGGCACGGCGCTGATGCTCGGCGCCCTCGGCGTCGTCTACGGCGATATCGGCACGAGCCCGCTCTACGCGTTCAAGGAGGCCGTGAAGGCCGCCACAAGCGGCGGCGCCTCGGTGCCGGCGGCGGCCACCGGCGCGGTGTCGCTGATCCTGTGGTCGCTGATCCTGATCGTCTCGCTGAAATACGCGGTGCTGATCCTGCGGGCCGACAACCGGGGCGAGGGTGGCATCGTCGCCATGCTGGCGCTGCTCGGCGCACGCCAAGCGCGGCCGGGCTCGTGGAAGGCGTTGCTCCTCGTGGTCGGGCTGGTCGGGGCGGCGCTGCTCTACGGTGACGGGGCGATCACGCCGGCGATCTCGGTGCTCTCGGCCGTCGAGGGCTTGAAGGTCGATGCGCCCTCGCTCGGGCCCTACGTGGTGCCGATCACGCTCGTGATACTGGTTGGGCTGTTCATGGTCCAGCACAAGGGCGTGGCCGCCATCGGCCGGGTGTTCGGGCCGGTCATGCTGGTCTGGTTCGTGGTGCTGGTGCTGCTCGCGATTCCGAGCATCCTGCACGCACCCCAGATCCTCGCGGCGGCCAATCCCTGGCGGGCCGTCGACTTCCTGATCCACGCGGGCTGGCACGTCAGCTTCCTGATGCTCGGCGCGGCGTTCCTCGCGGTGACGGGCGGCGAGGCGATGTATGCCGATCTCGGCCATTTCGGCGCCCCGGCGATCCGCATCGCGTGGTTCGCGCTCGTCCTACCCGCCCTGCTGATCCACTATTGCGGGCAGGGCGCCCTGCTCATCGCGGACCCGGGTGCGATCGAGAACCCATTCTACTTGTTGGCGCCGGATTGGGCGCATTATCCGCTGGTGGCGCTGGCCACCATGGCGACGGTGATCGCCTCGCAGGCCGTGATCTCGGGCGTCTATTCGCTGACCCAGCAATCGATCCAGCTCGGCTTCATGCCGATGATGCGGGTGGTCCACACCGATCAGGACGAGCGTGGCCAGATCTACGTGCCGGCGGTGAACTGGCTGCTCGCCATCGCGACGCTCACCGCGGTCGTGGTGTTCGGCTCATCGGACGCGCTGGCCGGGGCCTACGGCATCGCGGTCTCGGCGCTGATGGGCATCACCACGCTGCTCGCGGCCTTGATCGCGCTGCGCTGGGGCTATAATCCCATTCTGGTCTTCGCGGTGAACGGCTTCTTCCTCGCCATCGACCTCGTCTTCTTCGCGGCCAACAGCGTGAAGCTGTTCGAGGGTGGCTGGTTTCCGTTGCTGCTCGCCGGGGCGGTCGCTTTCCTGATGCTGACGTGGATGAAGGGCAACCACGTCCTCGAAGATGTCCGGCAGACCATGCGCATGTCGGAGGCGACGTTCCTGTCCCGCCTCGGCTCGCACCCGCCGGTGACGCTGCCCGGGACCGCCGCCTTCCTCACCGCCGCCACCGAGGGCATCCCGATGGCGCTCGGCCGGCTGATCGAGCGCAGCCGGTGCCTGCACGAGCGGATCCTGCTGATCACCGTGATCTACGAGGAGGAGCCGGTCATTCCCGCGAGCGAGCGGGCGCAGGTGACCCTGGTGGCGCAGGGGATCCGCAAGGCGATCTCGAAATACACGCCCGGCATGGAGCGCGTGGTTCTGCGCTACGGCTTCATGCAGACCGCCTCGATCCCGGAGGGGCTGCACTGCGCCGTGGCGAGTGGCTTGCTGCCGCCGGAATATCTGGAGGACATGACCTACTTCGTCGGCCACGAGGTGGTGATCCCGTCGCCGACTCATCCCGGCATGGCGCCGTGGCGGGAGGGCCTGTTCGCGTTCATGAAGCGCAACGCCGAGCGCACCGGTGCCCATTTCGGATTGCCGACCCGGCAGATCGTGGAGGTGGGGACCGAGATCGAGATCTGATCGGACGCGGCGCGTCGAAGGCCGAAGCCGACCGTCTTTCACATTGAAAACGGCCGCGTTCGCAAGCATATCGCCACCGCGCATTTTCCCTACAGCGGAGGCATCACCCGTGAGCGAGACGATCGAGCGGCATGAATTCGGGGCGGAGGTGGGACGCCTCCTCGACCTCGTCGTGCACGCGCTCTACTCCGACCGCGAGATCTTCCTGCGCGAACTCGTGGCCAACGCCGCCGACGCCATGGACCGGCGGCGGTTCGAGGCCCTGACCTCGGCGGCAAGCGCCCTGCCGCCGGACGCAAAGGTCCGGATCGCGCCCGACAAGGAGGCGCGGACCTTGACGGTCTCGGATGCCGGCATCGGCATGACCAAGGAGGATCTCGCCGCCAACCTCGGCACCATCGCGCGCTCCGGCACGCGAGCCTTCTCGCAGACGCTCGAAGCAGCCAAGGCCGAGGACCGGCCGAGCCTGATCGGCCAGTTCGGCGTCGGCTTCTACTCGGCCTTCATGGTGGCCGACCGGGTCACGGTCACGTCGCGCCGCGCCGGCAGCGACGAGGCCTGGACCTGGGCCTCGGAAGGGCAGGGCAATTACACGCTGGAGCCGGCCACGCGCTCTGAGCCCGGCACCGATATCGTCCTGCACCTCAAGGCGGATGCCGACGAGTATCTGGAGCCCTACCGGCTCGACCACCTCGTGCGGAAATGGGCCGACTTCATCACCGTGCCGATCGCGATCGTGCGCGACGGCAAGGACGAATCGGCCAACCAGGGCACCGCCCTCTGGCGCAAGGCCAAGTCCGAGGTGACCGAGGAGCAGTACGAGGAGTTCTACCGCTCGCTGGGCATGAACTTCGACAAGCCCTGGGCGACGCTGCACTGGCGCGCCGAGGGGCAGCTCGACTTCTCCGCGCTGCTGTTCATCCCGGGTTCCAAACCGTTCCAGGCGCTCGAGAACGAGCGGCAGAGCAAGGTCCGCCTGCATGTGCGGCGGATGTTCATCACCGACGAGGCCGAATTGCTGCCGCCGTGGCTGCGCTTCGTCCAGGGCGTGGTCGATACCGAGGACCTGCCGCTCAACGTCTCGCGCGAGATGCTCCAATCGACCCCGGCGCTGGCCCGGATCCGGCGGGCGGTGACCGGCCGCGTCGTGTCCGAACTCACCAACCGGGCCAAGGATGCCGAGGGCTACCAGCCGTTCTGGGAGAATTTCGGCCCCGTCCTGAAGGAGGGCATCTACGAGGACTTCGAGCGCCGGGGCGAGATCGCCCCGCTGCTGCGCTTCCGCTCCTCGGCGGTGGAGGGCTGGACCTCGCTGGCCGACTACGTGTCCCGGATGAAGGACGGGCAGGAGGCGATCTACTACCTCGTCGCCGACGATGCCGAGGCGCTGAAATCGTCGCCCCAGCTTGAGGGCTTCAAGGCCCGCGGCCTCGAGGTGCTGCTCCTCTCGGATCACGTCGACGCCTTCTGGCCGGACCAGCTCGGTACGTTCGAAGAGAAGCCGCTCCGCTCGATCACCAAGGGTGGGCTCGACCTGTCGAAGTTCGCCCTTGAAGGTGAGCAGCCAGAGGCGCCCGAGGGCATCGAGACGTTCGTGGCTGCCGTGAAGACGGCGCTCGGCACCGAGGTCTCGGATGTGCGCACCACCGACCGACTGGTCGATTCGGCGGTGGTGCTCTCGGCCGGCACCGGTGGGCCCGATCTGCAGATGCAGCGCCTGATGCGCCGGGCGGGACGCGCCGGCGCCGGTCAACCGGTGCTGGAGATCAATCCGCGCCACCCGCTGATTCGTGCGCTCGCTGCCGCGCCCGAATCGGAGGTGCCGCAGGCGGCCGGCACGCTGCTCGACCTCGCCCGCATCCAGGATGGTGACAGCCCGCGCGATCCGGCGGCCTTCGCCCGCACGGTGGCGGCGGCGCTCGCGGCAGCGCACACCGCGTAGGGTGGGGCGGAACAAAGCGCGGGCCTTGCGGCGTGTGTCTACGCACATGCCGCAAGGCCATTGATAAGTTCGGTTGATCAAACGGAAATGGTCAAGCCATAACTTCGCCACTGGCCGGGAGCATTGCCCGGTCGCTGGCGCGGGCGCGGTGGGGGCCGCAGGCGTCTGATCCGATCCCTTTCGCGCGCGGACCGCCGCGCCTCACGGACGCTGCATGAACCCGGTCGAGGCTGAAGCCGGCACCAGACAGGCGGTCGCGGCGGCGCGAACCCGGGCTCACGCCCGGGCGTACCGCCACAGCGGCCGCGTGCGCACGATGCGTCGCCTGATCCCGGTGGCCGCCGGCGGCGCGGTTGCGCTGCTGTTGGCCTACCTGTTCAATCCTTTCGCGGCTCACCTGCCCGGCGTCTCGGTCGGCGCCGTGACGCTTGCCGGCTCGAAGGTCCGCATGGAGAATCCGCGGCTCGCGGGGTTCCGCCAGGGCACCCGCGGCTACGAGGTGACGGCGGACGCCGCCCTGCAGGATGTGCGCAAGCCGAGCCTGATCGAACTGCAGCACATGCGCGGCCACATCGCCACCGACGACCAGGGCGGCATCGCCCGCCTGTCGGCTGCCTCCGGCATGTTCGACAGCGCCCGCGAGGCCCTGGATCTCAAGGACGACATCCGGATCTGGACCGACAAGGGCGAGGAGGCGCGGCTGCGCTCGGCCGCCGTGACGTTCAAGACCGGCGCGATCACGTCGCAGGAGCCGGTGACCGTGTCGAGTTCGCGCGCCACCGTGAACGCTGACGCCCTCGACGTGGTCGAGAGCGGCAAGCGGATCTCGTTCGTCGGCAACGTCCACGTGGTCATCGTGAACGAGGATCAGGCCGACAAGGCCCCGCTGCGCATCCAGACCTCGGATGCGCGGCCGGCGGAGGATGCCCGGTGAGCGTGCTCCGCATTCTCTTCGCCGTCCTGGCGTCCGGGCTGGTCCTGGGCGGTCCGGCGCTGGCCGAGAAGCCGGCGGCGCGCAAGGATTCGCCGTTCGGCAATATCGGCGGCAGCGGCAAGGATCCGATCAAGATCGACGCCGATCGGCTCGACGTGTTCGACCGGGAGAACAAGGCGGTCTTCGCCGGCAACGTCGTGGCCGTTCAGGGCGATAGCACGATCCGGTGCTCGACCATGACGGTCACGTACAAGCGTGGAAAGGATACTCCCGGGAAGGATACGTCCGGCATGGACGCCAAGGGTGCGGGCAAGGACGAGGGCGCCGAGGCGGCAGCCCCGCGGAACCCGGCCGAGAACGGCATCCAGAAGGTCGACTGCGCCGGCCCGGTGACGGTGGTGCAGAAGGATCAGGTCGCCACCGGCGACCACGCGGTGTTCGATCAGGATGCCAAGCGCATCGTGCTGACCGGCAACGTCGTGCTGAGCCAGTGCCAGAACGTCACCCGCGGCCAGCGGCTGGTCTACGACATGAATAGCGGCCGGGCCAACATGGACCCGGTCGCGGGCGGTCGGGTCTCGGCTCTGTTCGTGCCGGGCGAGAAGGCCGACGGCAAGGACGGCAAGGCGAAGGGCTGCGCGCAGCCGCCGCCCAAGCCGAAGGCGCAGGTCGATTGAGCGGCGCCGTGGCGTTCCAGGCCGGTCCGCAGGAGCCGGCGACCCGTGCCGGCTGGCTCGGGCGCCTGTTCGGTCGACGGGCGCGCCAGCCGGAGGACGCCGGGCCCGCGGACCGGTCCGCGGTGGATGACGGCGGCCCCGGCATCCTCTGCGTGCGCGGCCTGCGCAAGAGCTACGGTGCCCGAACCGTGGTGCACGAGGCGGGGCTCACCGTCCGCACCGGCGAGGCGGTCGGGCTGCTCGGACCGAACGGCGCCGGCAAGACCACGATCTTCTACATGATCACCGGGCTCGTGGCGGCCGATCGCGGCGACATCACCCTGGACGGCCTGCCGATCACCCATCTGCCGATGTACCAGCGGGCGCGGCTCGGCATCGGCTACCTGCCGCAGGAGGCCTCGATCTTCCGGGGCCTGAGCGTCGAGGACAACATCCGCGCCGTGCTGGAGGTGGCCGAGCCCGACCGCAAGGAGCGGGCGCGCAAGCTCGATTCCCTGCTGGAGGAGTTCGACATCGCCCGCCTGCGCAAGTCGCCCTCGATCGCGCTCTCGGGTGGCGAACGGCGGCGCTGCGAGATCGCCCGGGCGCTCGCCTCCTCGCCGACCTTCATGCTGCTGGATGAGCCCTTCGCCGGCATCGACCCGATCGCTGTGGGCGATATCCAGGATCTGGTGAAGCACCTGAAGCAGCGCGGCATCGGCGTGCTGATCACCGACCACAACGTCCGCGAGACGCTGGGCCTGATCGACCGCGCCTACATCGCCCATTCCGGCCGCATCCTCACCGAGGGCACGCCCGAGGAGATCGTGGCGAACCCCGAGGCGCGGCGGCTGTATCTCGGCGAGGACTTCAAGCTCTGAGGGCCAGCTTGGCCCCCGCCGGGGCGGCGGCGCGTCAGCGCCAGGAACGTCGCCGTTGCGGTCGGCACGCATCCAGCCGCCAGCAGGAGGACGGCCTCGCAGCCGAACGTCGTCAGGACCGTCGCCAGGAACGGCGGGGCGACCGCCGTCACGAGGTTCAGGGGAAGCGCGATGCCCTTGGCGGCGCGCGCATAGGCGGACTTGTCGTAGAAAGCGAGCGGCAGGGTCGCATGTACGACCGCCAGAATGCCGCTGCCGAGACCGTAGATCAGGATGAAAACCATGACCGCGCCTGCGGTCCCGCTGCCTGCAGCGAGCAGAAGCAGCGCCGTCACCACGAGAACGCCGGCGAACACGCCGCTGATCAACCCGTCCCATCGGCCGCCGCCCAGGAAGTCGATGCCCCGCGCACCGACTTGGACGATACCCAGCATCGAGCCGTAGCCGACGGCATCAGGCCGGCTCAAGCCCTCGGCGACGAGCAACTCGATCAGCGTGGCGCTAAGACCGAAGGTAACGAACGCGTTCAGGGTGATCCCGCAGGCGATCAGCCAGAATGTGCTTATCCGCGGTTGCGGCTCGGGTAGCCGGTAGCGGCTCGATCCCGGCGGCGGGCTCCGCGCGCGGTGGCAGGCCCCACCGATACAGGGGCAGGCAGACAAACCACATCGCCGCCGCGTAGACGAAACAGGTGCCGCGCCAGCCGCCGAGACCGGTCAGGAAGGCCGTGGTTGGCCAGAACAGGCTGCTCGACAGGCCGGTCGCCAGCATCAAAGCCGCGATGGCCCGCCGGGCGCCGGGCCCGGCGATCTCATTCAGCAGGATGTTGGCCGCGTTGGTCAGCGTCGCGCTGCCGGCCACGCCGAGGACGATCCAGGCCGCGCAATACGAGACCGGACCGCCGGCCAGGGCCAGCCCGACGAAGCCCGGACCCGCCAGCGCGCGTCCGGCCGTCATGACGGTTCTGGCTCCGTACCGGACGAAGGCACGCCCGAGGATCGGCGCGGACATGCCCATGGTGGCGTAGAAAATTGAGTTTCCGGCGAAGACCGAGGGCAGGTCCATCCCGAGATCGGCTGCGACCTGGGGGGCGACGACCGCAGTGAGGCCGACGCTGCCCCAGCCGATGATTTGCGCAACCGCGAGGATGATCAGGACGCGGAGGCTCGCACGGTTAAGGTGCATGGGCGATGGTGTCTCTTGTGCCGGACAGTGGCCACGCTCGGCGAGGGCTGTGGATACGTTCGGATTGGCGCGCGACAGGAGAATGTTGGAGGGCCAAGAAACCGCGTTCGCGGTGCGAGGGGGACGGCCGTGGAAATGGTTCGTGTACACTGGAGCGATCATGCGCTCGGACGCATGCGGCTGCGTGCGATCGAACCGCTTTGGGTCGAGCGGGTTTTGGCGGATCCGGAACTCGTCGAAGTGGATCCCGATTACCCCGGGCGTCTCCGCGCCTTCGGTCGCGTGCCCGAACGCGACGATCGTGTGCTGCGCGTGGTATACGAGCCGCTTCAGGACGGCGCGGAAGCCTTGATCGTTACGGCTTTGCTTGATCGAGGTCGTACGCGCGACTGGAGGAAGACGCGATGAAATCCGAGTACGACCCCGTCGTTGACGCGCTGTATATTCGCCTCGCCGAGACGTGCGTGGTCGAGAGTGAGGAAATCCGTCCCGGTTTCATTGTAGATCTGGATGCGGACGGCCGCATCGTCGGCGTCGAGATCCTCAACGCCAGCAAGCAGGTGGCGCCCGGGGCTGTGTTGGAACAGCCTCACGCGGCGTGAGCCGATTGCGAAGCGTCCCTTCTCTACGGCGTTCCGCCCACCCTCATGACGGGAGCAGCAAGCGCTCCTCCGAATGGGCGGCCAACGCCGCCGACATCAGCCTTTCCAATTCTTCAGCGCCGCGAACGGGCTATCCGAGCCCGCGGGCTTCTCCGGATTCAGCACCGGCTCCACCTGCGCGATGGCATCCGCCATCGAGAAAGCCGAGCCGTTCTGAAGCCGGCCGCCCGCGGCGTCCCGGTGGCCGCCGCCGCGGAACAGGCGGGCGCCATCGAGCGCCGTGCCGTTGTTGGAGCGGAACGACAGCGTGCCCATCCGCTGGACGTTGACCACGCGCGTCGCCCGGCCGGCATCCATGATCAGGTCGGAGACCCGCTGGAAGGTCCCGGAATCGAGGGCGAAGGACAGGAGCGTACCGTCCTTCAACGGGCGGAACAGCGCGTCCGAACGGGCGAGTGCCCGGGCGAGGCGCATGCGTGTGGTGAGTGCGGGATCGTCGTCCGGCGCGTCGCGCAACAGGGCCTCGACCACGCCGGTGCGGATCGCGGTGGCGCGCTGTTCGAGCTCGGCCGGGCTCGCCCCCGTCCGCAGGGTCTCGGCCGCAGCGAGCAGGATGTCGGACACGAACCGGTCGTGCCAGGGATGCCCCACCGGCACGAAGCTCGACACCGCCTCCCAGAACATTTCGTCGAGCGCCAAACCGCCCCGGAAGGCGGGACTGTCCTTGCGCCAGATATCGACGGCGTCGATCGCAGCGAGCAGGCTGGTCAGGTCGGTCTGGGGCTCATGGGTCGCGAACAGGGCCCGATGCTCGAAGGTCATCCGCGTGGCGCAGATGTCCTCCTCGATCAGAATCGCGATCTCCGGATCCTCCATGTCGACCCGGTTGAGGCCCGGCCGTCCCGCGTCGGCGGACGTGTCCAGCCCGAGACGGCGCAACTGGTCGAGGGACGAGGCGTGATGGTCGAGGACGACGAGGCGGTGCTTGCGACCCTCCTCGCGGCGCCGGTTCAGCGCGGCGAACTTCTTGAGGCCCGCGATGGTCTGCTCCTCCAGGCCGAGGTCGGTCATCAGCAGGGTCTCGCCCTCGGCCGCCCGGCCGAGGCGCTTGACCTCGTCCTCCAGAACCGGGCCGACATCGCTGTAGCGCGGCACATGGATGACGCGCTCAACCGTGGCGCAGGCGGCCGCCACCGTCGAGGCGCCGTAGCCGTCGAGGTCGTGATGGGTGATCTGGGTCAGGCGCACGCGGAGCTGTCTCGGACGGTGACGGAGGAGGACGGTCTACGACGACAGGCTCCCCGAGGCGAGGGGTGACGGCTCTTCCGTCCGGCGGCGTTCGATGCAGAATGCGTGTGGGCCGTCATTGAGTCGCAAATGACCGGACGGCCCCGGAGCCCCGAACGGGCCCGTCATTCGGGAGAAACGCCATGGCCCTGGCCGCTTCACCGCGCGTCAAGCGCATCCAGACCGTCTCGCTCGCGCTGCTTGTGACGGCCGGGGTCGTCAACTACGTCGACCGTGCGACGCTGGCGGTCGCCAATCCGCTGATCCGGGCGGATCTCGGCCTGTCGATCCCCGACATGGGCCTGCTTCTCTCGTCCTTCCTGTGGGCCTACGCCTTCGCGCAACTCCCGGCCGGTGCCCTGGCGGACCGGCTCGGCCCGCGCCTGACGCTCACCCTCGGCCTGACCTGCTGGTCGCTGGGCCAGATGCTGGGCGGCGCCGTCACCTCGTTCTGGCAGTTCGTAAGCGCGCGCATCGTGCTCGGCATCGGCGAGGCGCCGCATTTCCCGACCTGCGCCCGGGTCTCCCGCGACTGGTTCAACATTCGCCAGCGCGGCACCGCCACGGGGATCTGGAACTGTGCCTCCTCGCTCGGCACCTTCCTGGCCCTGCCGCTGCTGACCTTCCTGATGGTCAGCTTCGGCTGGCGCGCGATGTTCGTGATCATGGGCGGGGCGGGGCTCATGCTCGCCGCTCTCGTCTATGCGGTTTTCCGCAACCCGCGCGAGTCGAACCTGACGCCGGCCGAGCGCGCCTTCCTGGAGGAGGGCGACGCGCCGAACGCGAGCCGCTCCGTCACCTGGAGCGCGTGGCGGCGGCTGTTCGGCTTCCGCACCAGCTGGGGGATGATTGTCGGCTATTTCGGCTGCATCTACATGACGTGGCTCTACACCGCGTGGCTGCCGAGCTACCTGGAGATCGAGCGCCACTTCACCCTGCAGAAGACCGGGCTCATCGGCTCGATTCCGTTCGCGTTCGGCGTCATGGGCGGCATCCTGGGCGGCCGCGTCGTGGACATGCTGGTGCGCCGCGGCGTCGATCCGATCCGCAGCCGCAAGATCCCGATGGCCGCGTCCCTGGTGGCGACGGCGTTCTTCACCGTGGTGGCAGCCCTGACCCCGAGCGACACGCTGGCCATCGCCAGCATCTCGGCCTCGCTGTTCCTCGTCTACATGAGCTCGTCGGCCGCCTGGGCGATGGCCTCGGTGGCCGCGCCGGCGAGCTGCACCGCCTCGCTGGGCGCGATGCAGAATTTCGGCGGCTACATCGGCGGCGCCCTGGCGCCGATGGTGACCGGGTTCATCGTGGGCGGGACGGGCCACTTTTCCATGGCCTTCATCACCGGCGCGGTGATCGCCCTGGTGGCGGCGCTCGGGTACTGGACGCTGATTCAGGAGCCGATCACCGAAGAGGCTCCGACGAACGGCTTCGTCGGCGGCCTGCACCCCGCCGAGTAGGCCAGCGTCGGCGCACGGGCCGCGCCGCGCGCCCTCTGGCGAAATGGCCAACAGCTCGGCGCGCGCCGACGGGTAATACGCTCAAATTCAAGCCCTTTTCCCTCCCACTTGTGGGGCGGGGCAGGGGTGGGGGTGGTGCAGGATCGAGCCGTCCGGTGCCTCCTGCGCCCCCCCAACTCCAACTCCTCCCCACAAGGGGGAGGAGAGCGCGGCGGCGCATTGATGTGACCGACTTTGCACGCATTCCGTGAGGATCTCGCCCGCACTCTCGGATGAGGGTGATGGGGTTTTCGGATGGCTTGGCCATACTGCCGTTGCGTCGCCGCCACGTCCGACGTCCGCCCCGTGATGCGCCAATTCGCCGGTCCAATCCGGTATCGAAATCCCCAACGGCGATCGGGCAGCAATCAAGGGGGAAAGCCGCGCATTTTCTTTCCTTCGCGTTGCCTAATATCGGTATCCGTTCAATCCGATACTGTAATAACGTTGCGATCGAGGGGATAGTATATAAATTTTGATGGATATCAGATTTTGAGTGTGTACATTTGTATCTGGAGCGTCGGGCTCGTAGAATAAGTGTCCCTGGAGGCCGGTCAAATGTCTGGCCTGGAACGCGATTACGTCCCCCGATTGCGGGACGATCTGGAGTCGAGATTCCAGGAGGATCTCGAGGAAGCGGTCCTCGATGCGAGCCGCTGGCCCGACCTGATCGAGCGGGCCGCGCGCAGCTCCGGCAGCGCCGGAGCGCTGCTCCTGCGCACGGACCGGACGGGACTCGACGCGCTGTGCACCCAATCGCTGGCCGAGCCCGCGCGCCGCTATTTCGATGAGGGCTGGCATCGGGAGGATCATCGCCTGCGCGGCCTGCCGACGCTGCGAACGCGCGGCGTCACGGTCGATCTGGATTTCACCTCCCCCGACGAGATCGCGCGGTTACCCTACTATCAGGATCTGCTCGGCTCCTGCGGCCTGCGCTGGTTCGCGGGCGTCGGGTTCGAGGTGAAAGGTCGGCTCTGGTGCCTGTCGCTGCAGCGGACGGTGGCGCAGGGGCCCTATGAGGCGCATGAGCAGCAGCGGCTGGCGACCCTGTCGCCGCTTCTGCGACGGGCGGGCCTGTTGACCCTGATGGTCGAGAAGGCGCGGCTCGCCGGCCTGAACCAGGCCTTCGACGTGATCGAGCGCGCCGCTTTGGTCCTCGATTCCGAGGGGAAGGCGTTGTGCTGGAATGCGGCGTTCACGGCGCTGCTCGGCCGCGATCTGAAACTCGCCTGTGGACGCCTCGTCGCCGAGGATCCGGAGCCGGCGCGGCAGCTGGAGGCTCTGACACGTCCGTGCGGGCGGGCGCCGATCTCGGCCGTCGTGGTGGCGCGCCGGGATGCGGAGCCGGTCGTGATCCACGTCTTGCCGCTGGTCGGGCCGAGCCGGGGCCTGTTCGCGGGGGGCCGGACGCTGCTCCTGTGCCGCGAGGCCGGGACGATGCCGGTCCCGGCCTCGGCAATCCTTCAAGGCGCCTATCGGCTGACCCCCGCGGAGGCGCGCCTGGCGCAGGCCCTGTCCGGGGGTGAGTCCCTCGCGGAGGCGGCGTCCCGGTTCGCCATCGCGGCGGCGACCGCCCGCTCGCAGCTGAAGGCGATCTTCGCCAAGACCGGTGCGACCCGGCAGGCGGATCTCGTCCGGCTTGTGGCAGGGCTCGCACGCTGATCCCGGCGCCCGTGGGGCGGGGGCGTGCCGCGCGGTCGAGGACGGAACGGGCCTGCCCGCTGCGCCGTTGCAACATCGACGTTTAGGAGAAACCTCGATGACCCATCGGATCGCACTGATTTCTGCCCTGACCATCGGCGCCGTGCTCGCTGGCGCGCCGGCCGAGGCGAAGGGCTGCCTCAAGGGCGCGGTGGTCGGCGGCGTCGCCGGGCATGTGGCCGGACACGGCAAGATGGGCGCCGCTGCGGGCTGCGCCATCGGCCACCACAACGCCAACAAGAAGGCCAAGCAGGGCTAAGCCCGAAGTCCTACGGTTCGCGGCGCATCCGAGCCGCGAACCGGACGCGATCCGCCTTTGCCGCATCCGACCGGTATCGGCACGCGCTACGGTACTTGACAGCAAGGTTCTGGGGCAAACGACGCGGTGGGAAAGCGAAGTGCGATTGATTTGTGCGTCGCCAACGGCGCAAGTCTTGCAAATGTCATGTGCAACCCTTCGCCTTGCCGGTACGCTTTCGGACCAGGCTGATTCCGTATGACCGACGCGATACGCCCTGCCACTGAAGCTGATCTGCCGAGCATCACGGCAATCTACGGCGACGCCGTCACCACCAGCACGGCCAGTTTCGAGACGGATCCGCCCACGCTCGACGAGATGACCCGGCGCTTCACCGTCCTGCGCGACGGCGGCTATCCCTATCTGGTCGCCGTCCGGGACGGGGCGGTCGCCGGCTATGCCTATGCCGGCCCCTATCACCAGCGCGCGGCCTACCGGTCCACCGTCGAGGATTCGATCTACGTGGCGCGGACGGCCCGGGGCGGCGGAATTGGCCGCTCCCTGCTCGAAGCCCTCATCGCCGAATGCGAACGCATCGATTGCCGGGCCATCGTCGCGATCATCGCCGAGAGCGGCTCGACTGCCTCAACGGCCCTGCATGCGCGCCACGGGTTCAGGCCGGTCGGCACGTTGGAGGCGGTCGGGTACAAGCACGGGCGCTGGCTCGATGTCACGCTCATGCAGCGGCCGCTCGGCCCGGCCCGCGACACGCCGCCGACGCGCGCGTAGAAGCGACATCTCGCTCGGCGCCTTCAGCCTTGGGCTGTCCTGTCATGATGCGGACAACTTCGCGCGGGACAGGGCGGGTCAGAGGCGCATGCCATCCGGCGTTCGGCCCGGTGCGCGCGCGATGACGTGAGGGGAGAGCCTTCCCTCACGCAAGCGGTCCGGATCTGACGGCGGCCCGCGGTATAGAGGAGTTCGGGAATGCGGTTTTCATCGATCGGTCGCCGGGTTGCGCCGCTCGCGATCCTGGCGCTGTCCGCGCTCGCAGGCTCTGCGCAGGCCGCGACCCCGGCCGATCCGAGCGGCACGTATCTCACCGAGGACGGGCGCGCCCGCGTTCGCCTGGAGAAGTGCGGGACGGCGGCGGACCGCCTGTGCGGCTACGTGGTCTGGCTGAAGGTTCCGCTCAACGACAAGGGCGAGCCGCGGATCGACTTCAAGAACCCAGATCCGAAGAAGCAGGCGCGGCCCTCGCTCGGCCACCAGCTGATCCTGGGCTTGAAGCCGAACGCCGACGCCCATTACGAGGGCAAGATCTACAATTCGGAGGACGGCAAGTCGTACGACGTCACCATCTGGACGGATGCGCCGGGTGAGCTGACGGTCCGCGGCTGCCTGATCGCCTTCCTGTGCAAGTCGCAGACCTGGACCAAGGTGACCGATCTCGTGCCGGGTCAGCTCCCCGGGCCGACCAACGGTCCGAACGGCCCGCACAGCGACCCGGAATACGCGACCTCCGCCGCCGGCGCGAAGCCGACCGCGAAGGCGGGCGCAAAGCCTGCAGCCCCGAAGCCCGCGGCTGGGGCGCCGGCTCAGGAGTGAGCCGGCCTCACGCGGCAAGGGCCGCGTAGGTCAGGACGCGCAGTTCGCGCCGGATCGGCAGCGCCGAGGACGGCACCAGCTGCGTCATGAGCACGACCGACAGATCCTCGGCGGGGTCGATCCAGAACGCCGTCGAGGCCAGCCCGCCCCAGGCGACCTCGCCGGCGCTGCCGAGGATCTGGGCGCGAGCCGGATCGAGCATCACCGAGAAGCCGAGGCCGAAGCCGATCCCGGTATAGGAGGTCTCGGCGAAGCGCGGGGTGCCCATCGCGGCGAGATCGCCCGGCAGATGGTTCGCCAGCATCAGCGCGACACTCTTGCGGCCGAGCAGCCGCTGACCGTCGAGGGTGCCGCGGTTGAGGATCATCCGGCAGAAGCGCTGGTAATCGGCGCTCGTCGAAACCAGACCGCCCCCGCCCGAGGCGATGGCCGGTGGGTGCGCGAACGCCGTTTCCACGGAATCGTCGAACAGACGCAGCCGGCGTTCCCGATCGTACGCGTAGGTGGCGCAGAAGCGCGGCATCAGCGCGGGCGAAACGTGGAAATCGGTATCGACCATGCCGAGCGGCTTGATCACGAACTCGCGGAGATAGTCGGCGAAGGGCCGACCGCTGACCACCGCCACGTATTGGCCGAGCACGTCGGTGGCGACGCTGTAGTTCCAGGCGCTGCCGGGCTGGGCGAGGAGCGGCAGCTTCGCCACCCGGGCAGTCATCTCGGCGAGCGTGCCCTCCCGCGCCAGGAAGTCGATCCCGTGCTCGCGATACTGCGCGTCGACCAGGGTCGCCTCCATGAAGCCGTAGGTCAGGCCGGCCGTATGGGTGAGGAGATCCCGCACGGTGATCGGCCGGCGCGCCGGTTCGGTCTCGATCTTCGCGCGGTTGCCGCCGACCGCGACGCGCATCTCCGAGAATTCCGGCAGGACGCGCGCGATCGGATCGTCGAGCTGGAACAGGCCCTGCTCGTAGAGCTGCATGACCGCCACCGAGGTCAGCGGCTTGGTCATCGAGTAGATCCGCGCCACCGTGTCGAGGGTGAACGGCGTCCCGCGAACGAGGTCGGCCTGGCCGCAGGCCCGCGCGAAGGCGGGCCGCCCCCGGCGCGTCACGGTGACCGACAGGCCGGCGAGCCGTCCCTCCGCCACGAGGCGGTCCATCCAGGGCTCGATCCGGGCGAGACCCGTCGGATCGAAGCCAGCAGCCTTCGGGTCGGTTTCGGTCAGCGCGCTCATGGCGTCTCCACGACGATTCAGGCGGAAAGCGTAAGGGGACGGACGACGAAAATCACCAGCCCATCGTCCCCGGCGGCCCCTTGAACGGACCGACGATGCCAGGGGTGATCCAGCCGCCGTAGAAGCTGCCGGGCTGCGGCGTGACCGGATCGCCGCCGACGAAGCAGGCATCCATCGGCCCTGCGTAGAACGCGACGTAGCCGGCGATCGCGCGGAAGTCCGGGGTCGGATCCGGATAGGTCCAGGCGGCTCCGGGGACCGTCCTGCCGCCGCCCTGTACGTCGAACAGCCGCGCTTGGCCCTTCCACTCGCAGATGCCGGCGCGCCGTGGGCTCACGAGCGTACCACCGGCGATATCGCCCGGCGGCAGGTAGTAGGTCGGCGGATGAGACGTCTCCAGCACCCGGAAGCCAGCCTCGGTCTCGGCGATCACGGCACCGCCCAACACCACGCGCAGCCGCTGCCGCACCGGCTCCAGCCGTGGCGGGCGCGGGTAATCCCAGACGCTCTCCTCGCCCGGCTTGATCGGATCCGGTGTCGGATGAGTCGGCGGCCTGATCATGTGGATCCCCGTGCAGAGCATGCGCGGGCGATATAGGGCGCTCACGTGGCCGTTTGTCGGGAGGCCGGCCCATGCTAGCCCAGGGCCGACATTCAAGCCCAGGATCACCCGCGATGGACATCGCCCTCTTCCTCGACTTCGACGGCACGCTGGCCGAGATCGCGCCGCGCCCGGATGCGGTCGTGGTGGAGCCCGGCCTCGTGGAGACGCTGCAGCGGCTGCGCGAACGCCTCGGGGGCGCACTGGCGATCGTGACCGGCCGGCCGGTCGCGGTGATCGATGGCTTCCTGGCGCCCGCGCGCCTCGATGCCGCCGGGCTGCACGGCGTCGAGCGCAGGCTCGGTGGCGCCCTCAGCGGCAGCCGGGCGGAGGATCATCCGGATCTGCGCCGGCAGGTCGCGCGACTCGAAGCCGAGAGCGCCGCGTTGCCGAACGTCCTGATCGAGGACAAGGGCGCCTCCGTGGCGGTGCATTGGCGGCTCGCGGGCGCCGGTGATGCGGCGCGCGCCGAGGCGCTGGTCAAGGCGGCCGCCGAAGCGCTCGGCGCGGAGTATCGGCTGCAGCTCGGCAAGGCGGTCGGTGAGATCGTCCCGGCGCAGGCCACCAAGGCCCATGCGATCCGCGCCATCATGGAACAGCCCCCTTATCGCGGGCGGGTTCCGGTCTTTTTTGGCGACGACCGGACGGACGAGATCGCCTTCGCGTCGGTCAACGCGGATGGCGGTATCGCCGTCCGGGTCGGTGACGGCGAGACCGTCGCGCGCCATCGCCTGCCCGATCCGGCCGCGATCCGGGCCCTGCTGCAAGACTGGGCCGCGGGCGGTACGATCGATCCGGCGGCGCTGCCGCCGGCCTGAGCCGGGCGGCGCCTGGGGAGGATCGGCATGGCCGACGGCTTCGTGGGCGGCGGTCCCCGGCTAATCCTGCGGATCGAGGCGGCGTGCCTGCTCGCCTGTTCGGTGGGCGCCTATGCCTGGCTCGGGCAGTCCTGGTGGATGTTCGCCGCCTTTCTGTTCGTCCCCGATCTCAGCATGCTGGGCTACGCCGCCGGCCCCGGCCCGGGCGCCATCGCGTACAACGCGGTGCATACGGTGACGCCGCCCCTGATCGGCCTGTGCGTGGCTTTGGTGCTCGCTCAGCCTCACGTCGCCGGGCTGGCCCTGATCTGGCTTGCCCATATCGGGCTTGATCGGACGCTCGGATACGGCCTCAAATACGCTTGCGGGTTCGGCGATACGCATCTCGGCCCGATCGGCCGGGATCGGATGACGGCGATGGCACCCCGATAGGGCGATTCCGTCGTCGGTGGGGCTTGCCCAATCGGGGATGTGCGGCGAATGAACGAGAGCGCTCTCCGCCGAAGTGGACCCCGGTTCGGCGCCAGAGCGCGCGTCACGACAAAGGCTTAGAGCCGCGCTCGATTGCACCGCGATCGGGCACGGCTCTAACGCGAAGGTTCAGCGAGCAGAGGCACCTTGCGATGTTCGAGTTTCCGGTCCTGGTCGGCGACATCGGCGGCACGAATGCCCGGTTCGGCCTGATCGAGGCGCAGGGGGAACAGCCCCGGCTCCTCTCGCACGAGGCGACCGCGGACCATCCCGATCCGTCGAGCGCCATCCGGGCGTCCCTCGCCAAGGCCGGCGATCGCAAGCCGCCGCGCTCGACGATCCTGGCGATTGCCGGGCGGGTCGACGGGCCTGAAATTCAGCTGACGAACGCGCATTGGAAGATCGCCGGTCAGCGCATCGCCGAGGATTTCGGTTTGTCCACCGCCGTGGTGGTCAACGATTACGTGCCGGTGGCGGCCGGTGCCGCCGGCATCGCGCCGCACGATCTCACGCCGGTCGGGCCCTGCCCACCGATCTCCGGCGGTGCGCGGGTCGTGCTGGGACCGGGCACGGGGTTCGGCGCCGCGGCCTTGGTGCCGTACTCGACGCAACTCGCGATCGTCTCCACCGAGGCCGGCCACACCGATTTCGGGCCGGGCGACGCGTTCGAGGAGAAGGTCTGGCACGCGCTGGAGCGGGTCGAGGATCGGATCACCGTGGAAGCCATCCTGTCCGGCCCCGGCCTCGCACGGCTGCACGCGGCGGTGGCGCATGTCCGCACCGGTCGGCCGCACGAGAAGATCGAGCCCGCAGCCGTGACCGAGACGGGGCTCGACGCATCCGACCCCCACGCCGCCGAGACGCTGGAGCTGTTCGGCCGGCTGCTCGGCCGCGTCTGCGGCGACCTCGCACTGACCTTCCTGGCCACCAGCGGCGTCTATATCGGCGGCGGCATCGCGCCCCGGATCGTCCGGGTGCTGCAGGAGAGCGGGTTTCGCGAAGCCTTCGAGCGGAAGGCCCCCTTCACCGGGATGATGCGCAAGATCCCCACCAGCGTCATCACCGTACAGGACCCAGCCTTCCAGGGCCTCGCCGCTTTGGCCAACGAGAGCGGAACATTCGTCTACCACGGGCAGGTGTGGCGGAAGGGGGCGTAACAGCCCCCCTCTGCCTCCAGCCGCACTAGAGACCAGGGACTTCGCCCCCGGCCTTACGCAGCCGCCAACGGCCTCGATACATCCTCCAGCGACTTGCCTTCTGCCGCCGTGCCCCAGATCCCGCCGACCACGGCGGCGATCAGCATCAGCACGGCGCCCAGCCCGTAGCCGAACAGGACCCAGTCCCGCGAGCCGGTCTCGACCAGCGTGCCGAACAGCAACGGCCCCGAGACGCCGCCGATGCCGGTGCCAACCGCGTAGAAAGCCGCGATGGCGAGCGCCCGGATCTCCAGCGGGAAGGTTTCCGAGACGGTGAGATAGGCCGAACTCGCCGCCGCGGAGGCGAAGAAGAACACCACCATCCAGGCACCGGTCTGACCGACCGGCCCGAGCACGTCGAGGCGGAACAGCACGCCGACACCGGCGAGCAGCACCGCCGAGATACCGTACGTGAAGGCGATCATCTGGCGCCGGCCGATCGTGTCGAACAGCCGCCCGAGGAGCAGCGGGCCGAGGAACGAGCCGAGCGCGAAGGGCAGCAGGTACCAGCCGACGCTGTTGCCCGGCACCTGATAGAACCGCTCCAGCACCAGCGCATAGGTGAAGAACAGCGCGTTGTAGAAGAAAGCCTGCGCGATCATCAGCGCGAGGCCGACCATGGTCGCCTTCCGGTTTGTGACGAACAGCGCCTTGAAGACTTCCGAGAGCGGGGTGCGGTCGCGGGTGCGGACCTTCATGCGCTTGCTCTCGTCCACCGGCGGCAGGGTCACGCCCTCGTCGGTGAAGCGCTTCTCGATGCCGGTGACGACCCGGTCGGCCTCCGCGGCGTAGCCGTGCGTGGCGAGCCAGCGCGGGCTCTCGGGGATCCAGGTCCGCAGCAGCAGGATCACGAGGCCGATGGCGCCGCCCGTGAAGAAGGCCACCCGCCAGCCCCAGGCCGGGTCGATCACCTCGGGCTTCAGCAGCACGATCGACATGAACGAGCCGATCGCCGCGCCGATCCAGAACGAGCCGTTGATCACGAGGTTGGTCCAGCCCCGGACCCGGGCCGGGACCAGTTCCTGGATGGTCGAGTTGATCGCGGTGTACTCGCCGCCGATCCCCGCGCCGGTGAAGAACCGGAAGATGCAGAAGCTCCAGACATTCCACGACAGGCCGGTCGCCGCTGTGGCGACGAGGTAGAGGGCGAGCGTGATGAAGAACAGCTTCTTGCGCCCGATCCGATCGGTGAGCCAGCCGAAGCCGATCGCGCCCGTGACCGCGCCCACGAGGTAGCAGGAGGCGGCGAGCCCCACGTCGAATTCGGAGAACGACATCGGCGGTTGGCGCAGGGCGCCCACCAAGGAGCCGGCCAGTGTCACCTCAAGCCCGTCGAGCACCCAGGTGATCCCAAGCGCCACAATGACGAGGACGTGGAATCGGCCCCAGGGCAGCCGATCGAGGCGCGCCGAAATGTCGGTATCGATCACTTGGCCGATCTGCGCCCGTTCGGGCATTCCGGAGGTCCCCTCGACCTTGCTCGTCATGTGCGCATGTCCTCCCGAACGGGCCGTTTACCGTGCCTGACCAGCCCGCATTTACCGAAACACCAGACAGGTGTTGGGAACGGGTTGGGAATCGATTCGGTTCGAACCCGTTTTCATTTGATCCGCGCAGAGAGGAGGCATCAACGCGGTGCCCCCTCATGTCATTCCGTTCTGCCTCCCCCCGTCGCCGCCTCGGTCGCCTCGCGCTGCTCAGCCTGATGACCCTGGCGGGCCTCGCGACCGTCCCGTCGAAGGGCGCCGACGCGCATCTCGAACGGCCGAAGCCTCGCGTCCCGATGCCGGTTGCCGACCGGTGGCGGCTGCGTCCGACCGAATCGGCGGTGCCGAGCACGACCGGCAGCATCCGCGGCCGCATTGAGACGCCGATTCCGTTAAGCCGCCGCCGCGTCCGCCTCGTCTATCCAGCGCTGATCGAAGCGCGCTGAACCCGCCGCGGGTTTGGCGAACCGCGTCGGCTCGGGCACAGCGCCTGCTTGGTGCGTCGCAGCCCTTGCGGCTGGATTCGAGCGGAGTCGGGAATGGCAGAGGCGATCGCCCTCATCGGGTGCAAGGGCCGGACGCAGGAGGCGGATCATCTCGCGGTGCTTTCGACCGCGATGCCCGAGGAGCGGATCGTCCCGTTCCGCCTGATGGACGATGCGGAGCGCGCGGCAGCCCAGGTCGCCATCGTGGCCAATCCCGATCCCGCGGAGGTCGCGGCGCTGCCGAACCTCGTCTGGGTGCAAAGCCTCTGGGCCGGCGTCGAGCGGCTGGTCGGGGCCTTCGACCGGCCGTTGCCGATCGTGCGGCTGGTCGATCGCGAGATGGCCCGCACCATGGCGGAGGCAGTGCTGGCCTGGACCTACTACCTTCAGAGGGACATGCCCACCTACGCACGCCAGCAGCGTGCGGGTATCTGGCGGCCCCACCCCTATCGGAAACCCGCCGACACGACGGTCGGCGTGCTGGGACTCGGCGCTCTCGGGGTCGCGGCCGCGGACAGGCTCCTCGGCGCAGGCTTTCGCGTGGTCGGATGGAGCCGCAGCCCGAAATCCGTCCCCGGCCTCGAGGCGGAGCACGGGCTTGAGGCGCTCCCGGCGATGCTGGCCCGATGCGACATCCTCGTCTGCCTCGTGCCGCTGACGACGGAGACGCGCGGCCTCGTCAACGCCGAGCGTCTGGCGGCGCTGAAGCCCGGCGCGGCACTGATCAACTTCGCCCGCGGCCCGATCGTCGTGACGGCAGACCTGATCGCTGCGCTGGACAGCGGCCACCTCGCGCACGCGGTGCTCGACGTCTTCGAAACCGAACCCTTGCCCGCCGAAGACACCCTCTGGTCCCATCCAGGCGTGACCGTGCTGCCACATGTCTCCGGCCCGACCGATCTGCCCTCCGCGGGGGCGACGGTGGCGGCGAACCTGCGCGATTTCCGGCGGACCGGGCAGCCGCCGCAGGGCATCGATAAGAGCCGGGGCTACTGACGCGACACCCGGTCCTGCCGGCGGCCGTGAACCCTGGCCGTATCGGCGTGTTTATGCCCGACCGCCGCGCTTGCGCCGGCGGATCCGGAAGGATTCTGACACATCATGGGTTGGCCACGCCGCTTTCTGATCGGTACCGGCGTCGTGGCCGTTGCGGTCGGCGCCACCGCGAGCCTCGGGCGATTCAGCTACGCGCCGCTGCCAGACCGGGCGGACCTGCTCAACGCCGACCGCTACCCGATCCAGACCGCCTTCGACATCCTCGGACGCCGGGTTTCGCGGGCGGAGGCGGATCGCCTCAACGCCACGGCGAGTGGCCGTACGGAATTGGCGCGGGGTGGGACTGCGGTTGCGATCGATCCCGCCATGGTCGAGCGCGGGCGGCAGGCCTTCTATCAGGAGACGTTCGGGAACGAGGTCTTCCTGACCGACGTCATGGGCATGCTGGACGGCGGTCTGACGCCGACGCAGGTCGCCCTCGCTGTGGCAAAGCTTGGCGGGCAGGGCACCACCAATCTCCAGGTCGCCATGGCCAGTGACATGCGCGTCGGCGACCGCGTCTATAAGGCGGGCGAACTGGTCCCGACCGGGCTCGACGTGCCGAAGGGCGGCGCTTTCATCATCGGGATCAAGACGTTCTACGATCGCGGCCACCTGCGCATGGGCATCACCTGCGCGCTCTGCCACGCCGCGGTCGATCCCGGGACCGGCAAGGTGGTGGAGGGCGCCCCGAACATCGATCTTAACGCCGGGCTGCTGATGGCACTGGCCAAGAACTCGTCAGCCTACTTCATGCACGCCAGCGTGCCGGAGGCCGATGCCCGGCCGACGGCCGACCCGCAGCACACGGGCTCGACCACGACAGGTCCGGCGCTGCCGGACGCGGCGGCCGTGGAGGCGGCGACCAAGGTGCAGGTCGCGAGTTGGCCGCCCGGCAGCTTCGACTCGTCGGCGGATCGGGTCACCAACCCGACCTCGATCCCGTCGAGCTTTTCGGCCTACGGCGAGCCCTACAGCTGGAGCGGGCGCGAGGCGATCGGCCCCTTCTCGGGCCTATCGTCGCTCAACAACAACGTGCATGCGGCCAATTCCGACACGACCCAACTCGCGGCGGCCGCGCCCTGGCTGTTCGGTATGGATCCCGAGACCTATCTCGGCATCGTTCTGCGCGGGTCGGCCACCGAGGCGTTCCGCTACAAGCCGGACGGCAGTCGGAGCCCGTCCGCGGTGCTGCAGAACGTCGACCCGACGCCGGCCTCGCCGGGCCTGAACAGCTACGCGGTGCTGCCGACCTATCCGGCGACCAACTACGTCACCGACAACGGCCTGTTCACCTCGGTGGCCGGTGAGCCGGTGAACCACGCCAACAACGCGATGTCGGCCTTTCAGAACCTGCTGCATCCGCCGGCCGGCGGTCAGGATGCCGACAAGGTCCGGGCCGGCCGGGCCGTGTTCGAGAAGGCGGGCTGCGGCGCCTGCCATTCCGGCCCGGCGCTGACCAACCACCGGGTCATCCCGGAGGCCGAGATCGGCACGGAACCGACCCGGGCCCGCGCCGGCGCGAAGATGGAGGCGCGCCTGTCGCCGCCGACGATGTTCGCCGTCGGCACGCCGTTCCCGCTGACCGATACGCCGGCGATCGTGCCGGTGCCGCTCGCGGGCGATGCCATGGCGCAGGTTCAACTCGCTTGGGGGCAGGGCGGAACGGAGGGTGGCTACAAGGTCCCGAACCTCGTCGGCCTCGCCTGGACGGCGCCGTACCTGCACGATTCCGGTGTCGCGGTCGGGACCGACACGGAGCGCCAGCTCGGCGTCCCGGGCACACTCTACAAGGGCGTGGCGCCGGATCCCGCCAACAGCCTGCGGGCGCTCGTCGACCGGGATCTCCGCGCCAAGGTCGTGGCCGCGAACGCGGCCTCGGATACGGCACGCATTGCCCGGGTTACCGGAAAGGGGCACGCCTTCTGGGCGGATGCCGGCGCGGGTGTCTCGCCCGATGAGCAGACGGCGTTGATCGCCTACCTGCTCTCGGTCGATCGCCTGACGGAGCCGGCCGCAACGCCCTGACGGGATACGCCATGACGCACAACACCGATCCGGTCTGGTTCATCACCGGTTGCTCGACCGGCTTCGGCCGAGAGCTCGCCAAATTGGTCATCGCACGGGGCTGGCGCGCGGTGGTCACGGCGCGCGACCGCGCCAAGGTCGCCGATCTCGCCCAGGGGGCCGAGGATCGCGTCCTGCCCCTGTCGCTCGACGTGACCGGGGCGGACCAGATCGCCAAGTCCGTGCGCGCCGCGCAAGACAGGTTCGGGCGGATCGATGTGCTCGTGAACAATGCGGGCTACGGCTATCAATCTTCGATCGAGGAGGGTGAGGACGACAAGATCCGCGCCCAGTTCGACGCCAACGTGTTCGGCCTGTTTGCGCTGACCCGGGCGGTGCTGCCGGTGATGCGGGGGCAGGCATCCGGCCATATCCTCAACATCACGTCGGTGGCGGGCTTCGTGGGTTTCCCCGCCTCTGGCTACTACGCCGCCAGCAAGCACGCCGTCGAAGGGTTCTCGGATTCCCTGGCGGCCGAGGCCGGGCCGCTTGGGATCCGCGTAACCTGCATCGAGCCGGGGCCGTTCCGCACGGATTGGGCCGGACGCTCGCTGATCCAGACGCCGAATGCGATTCCCGACTACGCCACGACGGCCGGTGCCCGCCTCACGGCCACGGCGGAGAAGAGCGGCACCCAGGCCGGCGACCCGGTGCGCGCCGGCGAGGCGATGATCCAGGTGACCGAGATGGAGGATCCGCCACGCCACCTCGTGCTCGGTGCCTGGGGGTACGACGCGGTGACGACCCGGCTGAAGCAGCGTCTCGCCGAGATCGAGGCGTGGCGGGAGAAGAGCCTCGGCGCCGATTACCCGGTGGCGTGAGTTCCGCTCTCCGCGGCCCTCACGTCACCGCGCAGCGATAACGGGGCTTAGATCACGCCCTCGATCAAGCCTCGCCGTTTGGCCTCCTCGGCCTCCAAGTACCAGTTCGACGGCGCCTTCTCGAGCACCTCCTCCAGGGTCACATCCGAGCCCTGGATAAGGTTCGAAAACCCCTCGTTCTGGATCTCGATCGAGCACAGGATCTCGTTGAGCGTCGCCTTCACGGAGGCGATGCAGGTCGTGAGCGGCCCCTGGACGTGGAGCTGCTTGTCCATCTTGCGCTCATGGATCATCAGCCGCGTGCCGCAGGTCAGGTAGCGGTTCGGCCGGGCGAAGAAGCTCATGAACGTGGTGCCGGCCGAATAGATCGCCGCCTTGCCGAGGAACACGAACCGCCGGTTCGGGTCCATGGCGCTGTTGAAGCGGATGTCCTCGCCCATCATCCGGGCGACCTCCGGATCGCCACCAAGCGTCGTCAATTCGATGACGACGATCTCGCGGTCCCCCGCCGCGCCGAGTTGGCGGCGGAAGTCCTTGTACATGTCGTAATCGACCGCGCCCGAAAGCAGCACCGCGGGGGCGCGGAAGGCAGTGGGGTCGAGGGGAGTCGTGTCCATGGTTCTCCTGGTCGAACGGCCTGCGCGCGCCAGTGGAGCTGGAGGCAGCTTCAGCGCACTGGATCGGGCGCACCTTCACCCTTGCCGACGAACGGGATGCCCTCGATCGGGCATTCCTCGGTGCCGACGCTCTGACGGGTAATGGCCCTTACGGCGTCGCGGGTTCCGTCGGGATCCTCGATCCAGCGACGGTAGAACTCGTACGGGCATTCCGACATCCCGTGCCGGTTCTCCTTCGAGTTGATCATGCCGGTGTAGCCGCGGTGCAGGAGCTTGAAGAGGTGGTTCTCCGACTGGCCGTGGGCGCGGAAATCTCGGATCAGGAACTTCGATAGGGCGGCGTACTGGATGCCCATCTCCTCCTCGCCGCACTCGCCGAGCGTGCGGCCGTCGAAGCCGATGATCGCCGAGTGGCCGAAATACGTGTAGACGCCGTCGAAGCCGGCAGCATTCGAGACCGCCACGTAGACGTTGTTGGCAAACGCCATCGCCTTCGAGATAACGATCTGCTGTTCCTTGGCCGGATACATGTAGCCCTGGCAGCGGATGATCAGCTCGGCGCCCCGCATGGCGCAGTCGCGCCAGATCTCGGGGTAATTGCCGTCGTCGCAGATGATCAGGCTGATCTTCAGCCCCTTCGGCCCGTCCGACACGTAGGTGCGGTCGCCCGGATACCAGCCCTCGATCGGGGTCCAGGGCATGATCTTGCGGTACTTCTGGACGATCTCGCCCTGATCGTTCATCAGGATCAGGGTGTTGTAGGGCGCCTTGTTGGGGTGCTCCTCGTGGCGCTCGCCGGTCAGCGAGAACACGCCCCAGACCTTGGCCTCCCGGCAGGCGGCGGCGAACACCTCGGTCTCCGCGCCCGGGACCGTCGAGGCGGTCTCGTACATCTCGGCGGCGTCGTACATGATGCCGTGGGTCGAGTATTCGGGGAAGATCACGAGGTCGAGGCCGGGCAGGCCGGTCTTCATCCCGATGATCATCTTACCGATCGCCTTGGCGTTCTCCAGCACCTCCGCGCGGGTGTGCAGGCGCGGCATCTTGTAGTTCACGACGGCGACGCCGACGCTGTCCTGGCTGGACGAGATGTCTCCGTGCATCATGGCGTTGGGTCCTTCTGACCTTGATCGTCCCCTGGTCGAGCGCGGCTCAATGGCTGATCATCCAGGGCCGCGCGCTCGGAAAGCTCTTCGCAGCCGCGGGCGCAGCGGCTGCCTTCTTCGGCGAGCAACAGCCGCAGCCGGCCCCGTGGCTGCCCGAGCGCTTGGGCGCGTGGCGGCTGCGCTCGTTGGTGGCGTGGGCGGCCCGCAGCCCCGCGTCCATGCCGGCGATGCGCGGCGCGGTCAGGAAGGCCCGCTGGCTTGCGCCCCCGCAATCCGGGCAGGCATGCGGATCGCGGAACTCCGCCATCGGCCGCATCACCGTGAAGGGGCCGCAGGCCTCGCAGGCGTAGTCGTAGACAGGCATCGGAGCCTCCGGTGACGGAATTGCGCGCGGGTTTTCAGGAGCCTCAAGTCCCCTCTCCCGGAGGGAGAGGGACAGGGTGAGGGGTGCGACGTCTCGGGCGCGTTCTCGTCCCTCACCCCAACCCTCACCCGCACGGGAGAGGGAGCAAGTCACAGATCCGGCGAGAGCGGCATCTGGATCGAGCCGTCGAGGAACTTCGTCGGTCCGTCGGCGCCGGGATTGATGTCGAACTCGAAAATCTTGGTCGGGATCCAGAGCGTGGCGCAGGCGTTCGGGATGTCGACGACACCCGAGATGTGGCCCTGCACCGGTGCCGTACCGAGGATCGAGTAGGCCTGGGCGCCCGAATAGCCGAACTTCTTCAGGTATTCGATCGCGTTGAGGCAGGCCTGCCGGTAGGCGATGTGCACGTCCAAGTAATGCTGGCCGCCGTGCTCGTCGACCGAGATCCCCTCGAAGATCAGGTGGTCGTCGAATTTCGGTGTGATCGGCGACGGCTTGAAGATCGGGTTCTTGATCCCGTACTTCGCCATGCCGTCCTTGATCAGCTCGACCTTGAGATGGACCCAGCCGGCCATCTCGATGGCGCCGCAGAAGGTGATCTCGCCGTCGCCCTGGCTGAAATGCAGGTCGCCCATCGAGAGTCCGGCGCCGGGCACGTAGACCGGGAAGTAGATTTTTGAGCCGCGCGATAGATCCTTGATGTCGCAATTGCCGCCGTGCTCGCGGGGCGGGACCGTGCGGGCGCCGGTTGCTGCGGCTGCGTCCTTAGCCTCGCCCTTGAGCCGGCCCATATGGGCGGTTGGGCCGAACGGGAGGGTGGCCAGCGCAGGCACGCGCTCCGGGTTCGTGTCGTAGAGCGCCTTCTCGCGGGTGTTCCAGGTCTCCAGCATCTTCGGATCGGGCAGGCAGCCGATCAGGCCGGGATGGATCAGGCCCGGGAAGCGCACGCCCGGGATGTGGCGGGACTTGGTGAACATGCCCTCGAAGTCCCAGATCGACTTCTGGGCCTGCGGGAAGTGCTCGTCGAGGAAGCCGCCGCCGTTCTTCTTCGAGAAGAAGCCGTTGAAGCCCCACTGGCTCTCGGGCTTGGCGCCGATGTCGAGCAGATCGACCACCAGCAGATCGCCGGGCTCGGCACCCTCGACGCCGATTGGACCTGAGAGGAAGTGGACGATCGACAGGTCGATGTCGCGCACGTCGTCGGCGGAATCGTTGTTCTTGATGAAGCCGCCGGTCCAGTCGTAGGTCTCGACGATGAAGTCCGCGCCCGGCTTCACATACGCCACCATCGGGATGTCGGGGTGCCAGCGGTTGTGCACTTTGTCGTTGTCGTAGGCCGATTGCGTGAGATCGACCTTGATCAGCGTCTCGGGCATCTCGTGTCTCCAGCTCCCTGACTCTCCGGGGCAAGCCCCGTCCGCGCGCCGATGCGCGTCTCTCACCCGCTCGCGAGCAGCTCTTTCAGCGCGTCGTCGAGGACCCTGATGTCGTCCGGGCTGGTGCCGGGCCCGCCCGCGAAGTGGCCCCACCACGTGTCGATCACGCGCAGTTCCGCGTTCGGCATGGCGGCCGCCTCGATGGCGTTGTCCTCGGGCGGGAAATACAGGTCGGTCGAGGCCGGCATCAGGATCGCCCTGGCGCGGATCGCGCCGAGCGCGGCCTTGACGTCGCCCCTGAAGGTGTCGTTGGCGCTGATGTCGCCGTGCTGCCACGTCCACAGCATGGCGAGCAGGTTGTTGGCGTCGCGCTGGTAGAACAGCCCTTCCCAGAACCCGATCAGGAAATCCTCCAGCGAGGCGTAGCCCATGTGGGTGATGTCGGCTTCGAGCCGGTAGAAGGTCTGCGACAGGCCCCAGCCCGCGTAGACCCGGCCGAAGGCACGCAGGCCCCGGGTCGGCGGGCTGGTGTACCAGCCCTCGGCCCAGGCGGCGTCGGCCTGGAGCGCGGCCTTGGCGCCTTCCAGGAACACGTAGTTGTGCCGGGAGCACTTGGCCGAACCCTGAAACGGCAGGATCTTCGGCACCATGTCGGGATACATCGACGCCCAGTGGTAGGTCTGGAGCGCGCCCATCGACCAGCCGGTGACGAGGACCAGTTTCTCGATGCCGAAATGCTCGGTGACGAGGCGGTGCTGGGCACGGACATTGTCGTAGGCGGTGACATTGGGGAAGCGCGGTCCGTTCCACGGAGCCGGCGTGTTGCTCGGTGAGGACGAAAGCCCGTTGCCGAACATGTTCGGGATGATGATGAAATACTTGTCCGGGTCGAGCGCCTTGCCGGGGCCGATCAGCCATTCGTTCTCGGTGTGCTGGCCCGAGTACCACGTCGGGTAGACGATGGCGTTGTCCTTGGCCGGGCTCAGTGTCCCGATGGTCTTGAAGGCGAGCTTGGCCGCGCGCAGTGTCTTGCCGCACTGAAGCACGAAGTCGCCCAGTTCGATGATCTCATAATCGGCCATGCTGTGCCCCTAGACCGACAGGAACCGGGCGACCGCCGCCTCGTCGATCCCGTCGCGCGGGGCCTCGTGGACGATGGATCCGTTCTCCATGACGATCACCCGGTCGGCGACGTCGAGGGCGAAGCTCAAGACCTGCTCGGACACGACGATCGAAAGGCCGCGCGCGTCGCGGATATTCTTGAGCGTCCGGCCCATCTCGCGGATGATCGAGGGCTGGATGCCCTCGGTCGGCTCGTCCAGCAGCAGCACCTTCGGGCGGCTCGCGAGCGCCCGGGCGATGGCGAGCTGCTGCTGCTGCCCGCCCGAGAGGTTGCCACCGCGCCGGCCCTTCATCTCCCACAGGACCGGGAACATGTCGTAGAGGTCCTGCGGCACCTTGCGGGCGCCGGTGACCGTCAGGCCGGTCTCGATGTTCTCCTGGACCGTCATGGTCGAGAAGATCATCCGGCCCTGCGGGACGTAGGCGAGGCCTTTAACGACCCGGACGTGGCTCTTGAGCCCGGCCACGTCCGCGCCCTCCACCTGGATCGACCCGGACTTCACGGGCACGAGACCCATCAGGGTCTTCATCAGCGTGGTCTTGCCCATGCCGTTGCGGCCCATCACGGCGACGATCTCGCCCGGCGCCACCGAGAAGGTGAGCCCGTGGAGCACTTCGCTCTGGCCGTAGGCGGCGTGCAGGTCTTCGACGGCGAGCGCCGGCGTGGCGGATGGGATCGTGGCGAGCGGAGGCGCCTGGATGCCGGGCGCGCGCGCGGTCTGAAGCGACGCCATCGTCAATGTCCCAAATACACTTCGATGACCTTCGGGTCGTTCTTGACCCGCTCCATCGAACCCTCAGACAGCACCTTGCCCTGGTGCAGGACGGTCACCCGGTGGGCGATGTCCTCGACGAACTTCATGTCGTGCTCGATCACCAGCACCGAGCGGCCCTTGATGATCTGGTTGAGCAGTTCGGCGGTCTTGATCCGCTCGCCGACGCTCATCCCGGCCACCGGCTCGTCGAGCATCAGCAGTTCCGGGTCTTGGATCAGCAGCATGCCGATCTCCAGCCATTGCTTCTGGCCGTGGCTCAGGAACTCGGCCCGTTCCTTGAGCTGATCCTTCAGGAAGATCGTCTCGGCGATGGCGTGGATGCGGTCGCGGACTTCCGCATCGCGCTTGAACGTCAGGGCGCCGAAGACCGAGCGCCCGCGAGGGAACGAGATCTCCAGATTCTCGAAAACCGTCAGGTCATCGTAGATCGACGGCGTCTGGAACTTGCGGCCGACCCCCGCCTGAACGATTGCGCTCTCGGAGAGCTTGGTCAGCTCCTGGCCCTTGTACTTGATCGAGCCGGCGCTGGCCCGGGTGCGCCCGCAGATCAGGTCCAGGACCGTGGTCTTGCCGGCGCCGTTCGGGCCGATGATCACCCGGATCTCGTCGGGCTCGACGTAGAACGACACGTCGTTCACTGCCTTGAACCCATCGAACGAGACCGTCAGCGCCTCGACGGCGAGGAGGTGATCGGGCGGGGCAGCCTCGGCGCCGACCACGGGGGAGGAGAGGATCGCGGCGTTCATGGGATCCTCACTCGGCCGGGGCGCCAACGGGCGCACTTGGGGGCGGGACGATGGCGGGCGGCGGCGCGCGCAGGCTCTTCACCCGGCGGGTGAGACGCGGCTCGATGTGCTCGCGCCAGATGCCGGCGAGACCGTTCGGGAAGGCCAGAACCACCGCGATGAACAGGGCGCCGAGGCCGAACAGCCAGAGATCCGGGAAGCTCTCCGAGAAGCTGGTCTTGGCCCAGTTGACCAGCAACGTGCCCCAGACCGCGCCGAACAGCGACAGGCGCCCGCCGACGGCGGCGTAAATCACCATCTCGATCGAAGGCACGATGCCCACGAAGGAGGGCGACATGAACCCGACCTGCAGGGTGAACATCGCTCCGCCGATCGCCGCCAAGCCGGCGGCGAAGCAGAAGGCGAAGACCTTGAACCCCGCCACCGAGTAACCGGAGAAGCGGACCCGATCCTCCTTGTCGCGCATGGCGACGAGGATGCGGCCCAGCTTGGACTTCTTCACGTATTGGGCCGCCAGGATGCAGCCGATCAGCAGGCCGCCATTGACGAAGTACAGGATGGTCTTCGCGCTATCGGTGCGGATGTCCCAGCCGTGGAGGGTGCGCAGGTCGGTGATACCGTTTATGCCGCCAGTATAGCCCTGCTGGCCGACGATCAGGATCGTCAGGATCGCCGCGATGGCTTGCGTGATGATCGCGAAGTACGTGCCGCCCACACGGCGCTTGAACATCGCGAAGGAGATCAGCATCGCGAACAGGACCGGGATCGCGACGACCAAGATCAGAGTCAGCGGCAGGCTCTTGAACGGTTGCCAGAACCACGGGATCGCGGTGATCTGGTTCCAGTCCATGAAATCGGGGATCCCCGGCGTCGACTGGATCTTCGTATTCGCGACGCTCGAAGCTTCGAGCTTCAGATACATCGCCATGCAGTAGCCGCCGAGCCCGAAGAAGCAGCCCTGGCCGAGCGACAGGATGCCGGCGTAGCCCCAGCAGATCACCAGCCCGAGGGCTACGAACGCGTAGGTCAGGTACTTGCCGACGAGGTTGAGGCGGAAGCTGTCGAGGACGATCGGCAGGACAACCAGGATCACCCCGGCGAGCAGGAGCAGGCTGAGCCACTCCACCGGCTTCATGAACGGGTTGTCGTTCACGGTGACAGATTTGGTCAGGGTCTGGACGGGGTTGGTCATCTTGAAAAAGATCCTCAGCGTCGGACCTTGAGGGTGAAGAGACCCTGGGGCCTCAACATCAGGATGCCGACCACCGCGAGCAGGGTGATCACCTTGGCCATCGATCCGGAGAGGAAGAACTCCAGGGTCGACTGGGTCTGGGAGATCGAGAAGGCCGACGCGATGGTACCAAGCAGACTGGCGGCGCCGCCGAACACGACGATCAGGAAGGTATCGACGATGTAGAGCTGGCCCGAGGTCGGCCCCGTGGACCCGATCATCGTGAAGGCCGAGCCGGCGATACCCGCGATGCCGCAGCCGAGGCCGAAGGTGTAGCGGTCGACCTTCTCGGTATCGATGCCGACCGCCCCTGCCATGGCGCGGTTGGCCATCACGGCCCGGACCTGCTGGCCGAAGCGCGAGCGGTAGATCAACAGGGCGACGCTGACGGTGATCAGGATGGTGATCGCCATCACGAACAGGCCGTTGACCGGGATCTCGATCGTGTCGGTGACCTGCACCGAGCCGATCAGCCAGGACGGCAATTCGACGCCGACCTCGCGGGCTCCGAAGATCGACCGGTAGGCCTGCTGGAGGATCAACGACAGGCCCCAGGTTGCGAGCAGCGTGTCGAGCGGGCGCTTGTAGAGGAACCGGATCAGGCTCCACTCCACCAGCATGCCGAGCGCCCCGGAGGCCAGGAACGCCAGCCCCATCGCGACGAAGAAGTAGACCGGGAACAGCACCGGCACGTAGGTCTGGCAGAAGGCCGAGCACAGATAGGTGACGTAGGCGCCGAGGATCATGAACTCCCCGTGGGCCATGTTGATCACGCCCATCTGGCCGAAGATGATCGCGAGTCCGAGCGCCATCAGCAGGTAGACGGAAAACAGGATCAGGCCGGCGAAGCCCTGCATGGCGAAGATGGCGCCGAGATCGCTGAAGGAATAATCGCCGAGCATTGTTTCGGTCTTCCGCTAAAGTTCGGGCGGAGGGCGAGCGTCCTCCGAGCGGATTGTTCGGTGCTAGTTCTGAAGGTCGCGACAGACCCCCCTCCCGTACGGGAAAGGGGACCCGCGCCTGATCCGCTAAGCAAAGCGGACCAATCTCGAGCGCTCGACTACTGGTACCCCTTCGGAAACGGGTCCGGCTTGATCAGCTCAGGGCTGGTGTAGACGATCTCGAACTGGCCATCCGGCTTGGCCTTGCCGACCCGGGTCTTCGACCAGAGGTGATGGTTCTCGTCGATCCGGACGTAGCCTTCCGGCGCGCCCTTGAACTCGATGCCCGGCGAGGCTGCGACCACCTTGTCGACGTCGAACGAGCCGGCCTTCTCGCAGGCCATCTTCCACAGGAACGGGCCGAGATAGGCCGCCTGCGTCACGTCGCCGATGACGGTCTTCTCGCCCCACATCTTCTTGAACGCAGCCACGAAGGCCTTGTTGTTCTCGTTCTCGATCGACTGGAAATACTTCATGCACGCATAGGCCCCGGCGATGTTCTCGCCACCGATGCCGTCGATTTCGTCCTCGGTGACCGAGATTGTCATCAGCACCTGCTTCGACAGGTCGATGCCGGCCGCCTTGAGCTGCTTGTAGAACGCCACGTTCGAGCCGCCGACCACGTCGGCGAAGATCACCTTCGGCTTGGTCAGCTTGATCTTGTTGATCACCGAGTTGAACTGGGTGTGGCCGAGCGGGAAGTATTCCTCGCCGACCACTTTGCCCTTCAGCACGTTCTCCACGTGCTTGCGGGCGATCTTGTTGGAGGTGCGCGGCCAGATGTAATCCGAGCCGATGAAATAGAAGCTGTCGCCGCCCTTCTCCTTGTGCACCCAGTCGAGCCCGGCGAGGATCTGCTGCGTCGCCTCCTGGCCTGTGTAGAAGACGTTCTTGGATTGCTCCAGGCCTTCGTAGAAGGTCGGGTAGTAGAGCAGGCCGTTATACTGCTCGAAGACCGGCAGCACCGCCTTGCGCGAGGCCGAGGTCCAGCAGCCCATAACGGCGGCGCAATGGTCGTTGACCAGCAGCTTCTTGGCCTTCTCGGCGAAGGTCGGCCAGTCGGAGGCACCGTCCTCCTGGATGATCTTGATCTTGCGGCCGAGCACGCCGCCGGCCTCGTTGATCTGGGCGATCGCGAGTTTCTCCGCTTCCTGCGCACCCGTCTCGGAGATCGCCATCGTGCCGGTGATCGAGTGCAGGATGCCGACCGTCACCTCGGTGTCGGTCACGGCGAGACCGGTGGTGTTGACCGTCGCGGTCGGCGCCGCGGCCCAGGCCGTGCGCGGCATCAGCGCCAGCGCCGGTGCGCCGGCCAGCCCCATGAGCAGCCTGCGCCGCAGCGGGGAGCGCAAGCCGTGATCGGTGTCGTCTGCCATCTGCCTGACCCTGTGGGCGTCCGGGCCGTCAGAGGCGGCCCGGATCGACAGGCGCAGGCTAGGTCTGCTGTTGCGCCGCGGCCTATACGCGATTTTGCGTATGGCGATACTCTTGCATGCGCTGCACCATCGCGGCGGAACAGTGTGAGGTCATGCCGGTCTTGGGCGCGAGCGACATGAGTGCCGCCCGAATACGGGGGTGTTCGCGCGCGCGCGGGTTCGCGGCGCCATGACCGGTGTGCAGCGCATCATCCCGATCCGTCGGGATTACAACCGCTTCGTCGCCGACGAGACCCTGGAAGATTATGCGCTGCGCTTCACCGCCAAGAAGGCGCGGCGCTGGACCGGGTTCGAGGTGGCGCAGACGGCGCTGGGCTCGGTCTCCTTCCTGGCGCTGGAGGCGATCGGCGGCACGCTCGCGCTGACTGCGGGCTTCCCCAACACGCTTGCGGCGGTGCTGCTCGTCGGCCTGATCATCTTCGCCACGGCTGTTCCCATCACGGTCTACGCCGCACGCTACGGCGTCGACATGGATCTGCTGACCCGCGGTGCCGGGTTCGGCTATCTCGGCTCGACCGTCACGTCGCTGATCTACGCGAGCTTCACGTTCCTGTTCTTCGCCATCGAGGCGGCGATCATGGCGCTGGCAATGCAGCTCTGCTTCGGGCTGCCCCTCGGTATCGGCTACCTGCTCTGCGCGGGCGCCGTGATTCCCCTGGTGGTCTACGGGATCCGCCTGATCAGCCGGTTCCAGATCTGGTCGCAGCCGCTCTGGATCGCCCTCAGCCTGCTGCCGCTCGTGTTTGTGGCCGCGCAGGGGGCGGAGCCGCTGCGCGCACTCGTGCGCTTCCCGGGCCTCGACGGCGCTGTCGGCTTCGATCTCGCCCGGTTCGGGCTCGCCACCGGCGTCCTGCTGGCGCTCCTCGCGCAGGTCGGCGAGCAGGTCGACTTTTTGCGATTTGTCCCCGAACCGAAGGATCGGCGCGATCGTCGCTGGTGGCTCGCGGTGCTCTCCGGCGGTGCCGGCTGGATCCTGCCGGGGATGCTCAAGATCCTGCTGGGCGCCGCGCTGGCGGTGCTCGCGCTCGGCCACGGCGTACCGCCCGAGCACGCCGCCGAGCCGACCCGCATGTACGCAATCGCCTTCGGCTACCTGACCGGGGAGGGGAGCCGGGCGGCGCTGCTGCTGACCGGACTGTTCGTGCTGGTCTCGCAGCTCAAGATCAACCTGACCAACGCCTATGCCGGCTCGATCGCGTGGTCGAACTTCTTCTCGCGGCTGACCCATAGCCATCCTGGGCGGGTGGTGTGGCTGGTCTTCAACGTCGCCATCGCGCTGCTGCTGATGGAACTCGGGATCGACAAGACGATCGAGAGCACGCTGCCGCTCTATGCCGCGGTGGTCTCGGCCTGGGTCGGGGCTCTCGCCGCCGACCTTGCGGTGAACAAGCCGCTCGGGCTCTCGCCGCCCGGCATCGAATTCAAACGGGCGCATCTCTACGCGGTGAACCCCGTGGGCACCGGTGCGATGGTGCTGGCGCTGTCATGCGGCGGGCTCGCCTATACCGGTCTCCTCGGCCAAACGCTCCAGCCCTTCGCACCGCTGCTCACGCTCGCGATGGCCTTCGCCGCCGCCCCGGCGATCGCGTGGGCCACGGCGGGTCGCTGGTATCTCGCCCGCACGCCGCAGACCGACTGGCCTTCGTCGGAAGTGGTCTGCCGGGTCTGCGAACTGCCCTTCGAGGGCGAGGACATGGCCCATTGCCCGGCCTATGACGCGCCGATCTGCTCCCTGTGCTGCTCGCTCGATGCCCGCTGCGGCGACCTGTGTAAGCCGCATGGCCGGCTGGAGGTGCAAGCGCAGGCGGCCGTTGCCCGGATCCTGCCCGGCCGTACCGCTGCCTGGATCGGCGCGCCGCTCGGCCGCTACCTCGCGGTGATGCTGACGCTCTGCGCGGTGATCGGCCTGATCCTCGGTATCGTCCATGCGAGCGCGACGATCGCGCATCCGGAGCACCGGGCGTTCCTGCGCGCCGCGCTGACCAGCGTGTTCTTCACCCTGGTGGTGATCCTCGGCGTGGTGGCGTGGCTGTTCGTGCTCGCGCAGGAAAGCCGTGGCGTCGCGCAGGCCGAGACCATGCGCCAGACCGCCCTCTACGAAGCCGAGATCGCCGCCCACAAGGTCACCGACGCCAAGCTGCAGGAGGCCAAGGAGCGGGCGGAAGCCGCCAACCAGGCCAAGAGCCGCTACGTCATCGGGATCAGCCATGAGCTGCGCACGCCGCTCTCCACCGTGCTGGGCTATGCCCAGCTCCTCGAATCCGATCCCGCGATTCCGGCCCATCGGCTCAATGCGATCCGGGTGATCCGGCGCAGCGGCCAGCACCTGTCCGGCCTGATCGACGGCCTCCTCGACATCTCCCGCATGGAAGCCGGGCGCCTCCAGATCCACCGCGACGAGGTCCGGCTCGCCGACTTCCTCGATCAGCTCGTCGACATGGTCCGCCTCCAGGCCCGGGAGGCCGGGCTTGAGTTCCGTTTCGCGCGGCCCGAGATCCTGCCGGCCGTCGTCGCCACGGACGAGAAGCGCCTGCGTCAGGTGCTGCTCAACCTCCTGTCGAACGCCATCAAGTTCACCGAGGCCGGCAGGGTCTCGCTGGACCTGAGCTATCGCAGCCAGATCGCCGTGTTCACGATCCGCGATACCGGCCCCGGCATCCCGGAGACCGATCTGGCGCGGATCTTCGAGCCGTTCGAGCGCGGCTCGACGCCAGCCGCCCGCAGCACGCCGGGGACGGGTTTGGGGCTGACCATCGCCAACCTGCTGGCGCAGCTGCTGGGCGGCGAGATCACCATCGCGGCGGCGCCCGGCGGCGGCACACAGGCGCGGCTGCGGCTGATGCTCGCCTCGGTGGCCGAGCCCATGCCGATCATCCTGCCCGCCCCCGCCGAGCCGCCGGAGCAGGCCTATGCGGGCGCCCGCCGAACCGTCCTCGTGGCCGACGACGACAGTGCGCACCGCGCCCTGATGCGCGCGATCCTGGAGCCGCACGGGATCGCAGTCCTGGAGGCCGGCTCCGGGCCAGAATGCCTGGCGGCGGTCGCGGCCGGGGGGATCGACCTGATCCTGCTCGACATCGCCATGCCGGGGATGAGCGGCTGGGCGGTCGCCGCGGCCCTGCGGGCCGCAGGCCATGCCTGCCCTATCGCCATGATGTCGGCCAACGTCCACGAGATCAGCCCAGTGCGCGGCGACGACGCGCCCCACGATGCGATCTTCGCCAAGCCCTTCGACCTGCGCGACGTGATGGAGCGCGTCGGTAAATTGCTGCGGCTGGAATGGACCGGCGCGGCCGCCCTTCCGCGCGAGCCCATCGTGACCCTGGAGTCACCCGGGCCGGAGCAGATCGGCGAATTGCTGCGCCTCGGGCGGATCGGCCATATCCGGGCCATCGAGGCGACCTTGAGCCGAATGGAGGCGGAGGCGTCGGCACCCCCGGCCTTCGTGGCGCAGATGCGCGGGCTGGTGGAGGGCTACGACCTGCGCCGCTACCTGTCGGTGCTGCAGGGGCTCGCCCGCAATGGCTGAGGCGCCGAGCCGGGCAAACCGGGACGTTGTCCTGGTGGTCGACGATTCCCCGGACACGTTGAGCTTCCTCACCGAGGCGATCGAACGGTCGGGCGCTACTGTGCTTGTCGCGGTGGGCGGCGACCTCGCCCTGGCGCTGGTGGACGAGATCACCCCCGACGTGATCCTGCTCGATGCCGTGATGCCGGGTCTCGACGGGTTCGAGACCTGCCGCCGGCTCAAGGCCAAGCCGCAACTCGCGGGCGTGCCGGTGATCTTCATGACGGGTTTGAGCGAGACCGAGCACATCGTGCAGGGCTTGAGCGCGGGCGGGATCGACTACGTCACCAAGCCGATCGCCCCGGACGAAATCCTGGCCCGGATCCGGGTGCATCTGGCGAGCGCCCGCGCCGCGCAGAGCGCCCGGGCGGCCCTCGACACCGCGGGTCGGACGCTGTTCGCCGTTGCGGAGAACGGGACCGTGCTGTGGTCGACGCCGCAGGCCGGGCGGCTGCTCGCCGGTCTCGTCGCCGATCCCTCGGGCGTCTTCGTCCTGCCCCTGCGGGCCCGCGACTGGCTGCGGGGCTGCCTCGACGGGGTGGCCGCGCCCTTGACGTTGACCGATCGCGACGGGGCGGCGATCGCCCTGAGCTTCATCGGCCGCACGCCGGACGAGGTCCTGCTCCGGCTGTCGCGGGAGGAGCCCGCCCTGGGGGTCGAGCGGCTTCGGGCGCGCCTGCCGATCACCGGCAGGGAGGCGGAGGTGCTCCTCTGGCTCGCGCGCGGCAAATCGAGCCGCGATATCGGTGAGATCCTGGGGTTGAGCCACCGGACCGTCACCAAGCATCTCGAAGGCATTTACGCCAAGCTCGGCGTGGAGAACCGGACTGCGGCCTCGATCATCGCGGCCCGCCATCTTCAGGATTGAGCGGTGCCGTGATCCCCATCTTGTCCACAGGCGTCGCGCCCCGGCGAAACGCCTTGGTAAGCGCGGGCGCGGCAGGGTCCCCGCTCAGATCGACCAGCCGAGCCGGATGCGATGATGACCTGCCAGCAACTCGCCGAGGAACTGAAGCGGATCGCCACCACGCAGGTCAGCGACATCACCCGGGCGGTCAAGGAAGGCCAGAAGTCGATCGCGCTGAACGAGGTGCGCGACATGGCCCGCCGCCTCGAACTCCTGGCTGAGGCCTTCGATCCGAAACCGGCCGCCGAGGTCACCGAGCCCGCCGAAGGCGCGCAGGCGGCCTGACGCGCAGATTCGTCCCTCTCCGGGAACCCCCATGATCCACGCTCATTTCACGATTCGTTTCGGGCAATCCTCGCTGCCGGCCTCGGCCGTGCAATGGGTCGCCGACACGGAGGCCGCCCGGGCCGCTGCCCGCACCGTCGTGCAGGGCCTGATGCGCCAGCACGGCGGCGATCCGCGGCTGCTCGCAGCCACCATGGTGATCACCGACGCCGCCGGTTCGACGCTCCTGGAGATCCCGTTCTTCGACGCGCTATACATGCCGGTCGAGCCGGTGGCCGATTCGGATCGGCGGACGCGGCGCATCGCCCCGCCATCGCGCCTCGGCGCGGCCCTGCGCCCGCTCCGAAGGCTCGCCGGCGCGATCGGCGCACGCCTGCAACCATCGCACGGGTCTTCGGTGGATTCGCGCTTCTCGGCGTGAGAGCGGGCACGCACCGCTTTGGATCTCCCTTTACGGCAGCTATTATAGTCACAGATCGCAGTCCGGCCGCGACACGCGCGCTCCCTCGACCGCAAAGAGGCTACGACGTTCACAGATCTCCAGCGGTCACCGACCCCGGCGGCGGAGCGCGACAGGCCCCCTCTCCCGCACGGGAGAGGGGACCCGCGCTTGACCCTGAACCGATATAGCCAGACCCGATGCGTGAATCCGCAAGCGCAAAGGTGAAAGGGCGGTCGCATGGGAGGTTTGGACAGCCGGACCTCATGACCAACGTCGATTTCACATCCGCTTTGTGACCCTGCAGCACTGTGCAGGAAAGTGGACCCATATCCTTCGAGAGTGCAGGCGAGGCCGCCAACGCGTCTGATCCGGATTGCTGTCTTCTGCTGTCTGAAACAACCTTTCAGAGATCCCGCACCGCAAATCCCCGCGCGGTGAGCCGCTCCGACAGGATGCGCCGGTGGCAGACGGACGGGTCGCGTTCGAAGCACAGCAGGCAGAGCGGTGCCGCCTCGGCCATCGCCGACAGGTCGTCGAGGGCCGTCTGCCCGGCGGCGGTGTCGAGCACCTCATCGCAGTAGATCCGACGCAGCAGCGCCGCATCCCCCGCCCGGGCCGCCTGCCGGCCGGATTTCGGAGTGCCGAGGCTGCGCAGGTGGGCATAGCCTAGGCCGGCCTCCTGCAGCGATGCCGCGAGCACACCCTTCGAGAACCCACGCTTGCGCGAATTCGCCACTGCCCGGACATCTGCCAGCATGCCGACCCCGGCATCGCGCAGGATGCCGCCGAGTTGCTCCGAATCCAGGCCTTCGTACCCTATGGTGAAGATTTGCTTGCTCACGGCGGTGTGACCGAACTCGCTTTGTGAACCCGGCACTTAGCCGGGCGTCATCCTGTGCAACACCGCTGGATCCCCTGCGTATGTCACGGCAATGCAACGCGTCTCGGAATTCCGCCGCAATGATCGCAAAGGTCCGTTAACTGCGCTGGGGCCATCGATTACGCCTGTCTTTGGCGCTTCTTCGGTGGCGGGCTCAACACTGATGTCGCGAATTGCTCAGCTCTCGCGCACTTCCTTCCTCGGCGACGCGCACGGCGTGACGGGGCGCCTCAGGGCGGTCCGCCGGCTCGCCGGCCGGTTCGCCGCGGTGGCGATCCTCGCCGGGTTGGCGGCCTGCGCGTCGAACAACGACTTCTATCCGACCAAGGGCGATGCCAAGCCCCATCCCGGTGTGGCCAAGGCCAAGCTCCACCCGATTCAGGGCATCGACATCTCCAAGTGGCAGGGCAACGTCGACTGGGCTTCGGTCCGGGCCTCCGGCACGCAGTTCGCCTTCATCAAGGCGACCGAGGGCGGCGACCACGTCGACGAGCGGTTCCGCACCAACTGGGACGGCGCGGCTCGGGCCGGAGTGCCGCGCGGCGCCTACCACTTCGTGTTCTGGTGCCGCTCGGCCCGGGAGCAGATGGACTGGTTCAAGCGGAACGTCCCGAACGATCCCACCGCCCTCCCGCCGGTACTGGACGTCGAGTGGAACGGCCATTCCCAGACCTGCCCGAAGAAGCTGCCGCGGGCGCAGGCCCTGGCGATGGTCACCGAGATGCTGGAAGAGATGGAGCGCTATACCGGCAAGCGCCCGATCATCTACACCGACATCACCTTCCACAAGGATGTGCTGGAGGGCGAACTGCCCGACTACCCGCACTGGTTGCGCTCCACCGCGGCGGAGCCGGAGCAGCGGTTCGTCAATCGCAAATGGATGCTCTGGCAGTTCACGTCTACCGGCCGTGTCCCGGGCGTGCGGGGCGACGTCGACCGTAACGCTTTCTACGGTACGCCGTCGGATTGGGCTTCGTTCCTGACGACGGATTGCGATCCTCGGGAGCATAAGCGCCTGTCTGAACAGGGACTTTGCACCGACAAATAACGTCGCTGAGTGATTGCCAATATAAGTTAGTTCAGCGTCGGGCAGCGAGGGCTATGCGTGGGAGCCCGGTCAAGACTGGGCGCACCTGAGAGAATTCTTTCGGGAGCTACGGATCTTAGATTGTCCCCAGCCAGATGCCAATCGAAAGTTCCGGCCCCACGGGCAATCTGCTCCTGGATGCGCTCTCGGACCCGGATCGGGCGCTGATCGCGCCACATCTGGAGCGCACCACCTACGCCCGCGGTGAGACGGCTTTCGAGGCCGGTGCGGCGGTCACGCACGTCATCTTCCCCTGCCGCGATACGATTCTCGCGCTGGTCGTGACCACCCGGGACGGGCGGACCGCCGAGACCGCAACCATCGGCCATGATGGGGCCGCGGGCGCGGTCGTCGGCGGGGGGCGCGTACCGGCCTTCGCCAAGGGGATGGTGCAGATCGGCGGTTCGGTGCTGCGCCTCGAAGCCGACCGGCTGCAGGAAGCGGCCGGCCGATCCGCTTCGTTGCATGATCTGTTCATGCGCTATGCCGATTGCTTCGTGGCGCAGTTGCTGCAGACCGCGGCCTGCAACGCGCTCCACCCGATCGAGCAGCGCTGCCTCCGCTGGCTACTGACGATTCAGGACCGGATCGAGGGCGATACGCTCCCGGTCACCCACGAGCTTCTGGCCGCGATGCTCGGGGTCCAGCGCACCTATCTGACCCGCATCCTGCGGGTGCTTCAGGACCAGGGCCTGATCCGGGTCGGGCGCGGGCGGATCACCGTCCTCGACCGTGACGCCGTCTCGGCCAGTGCCTGCGAGTGCCACGCCCGTCTGCGGATCCGCTGCGAGACGGTGCTGGGGACGGTGTACGGCCCGGCGAGCCGCACAGCTATGGCAGCGGCGGACGGCTAGGGAGGCTGCCGATCGCGCCACAGCACGGTCGGCGACAATTCCGTTCCGGCCGGCTCGGAAGGCACGAGGAACTCCCCGTTCCGTACGGGCTCTTATGCGCCCGCTTCAGGCCGCCTTGCGCTCCAAAATCTCGATCAGCGCCCCGTCCGGACCCTCCACGAAGGCGATGCGCAGGCCCGGTCCGCGCTCCGTGATCCCGGTGCGGATCGGAACGCCGCGCGCTTCGAGATCGGCCATCGCAACTTCGAGATCGTCAACGCGCAACCCGACATGCTCGAGGCCGAGGCAGGGCGTCGGCCCGGCCGGTGCGGTCTCGGCCGGGGCCTGCTCGATGAACACGGTCAGCCCGCCGAGATCGAGGACGACCCGCTGCACCGGATCGCCGCCGATGCGCTTCACCTCCCGGGCCCCGAACGTCTCGACATAGAACGTCGCAGCCCGCACCGCGTCGCGGCTGCGCAGATGGATGTGGTCGCAGGCGTAGTGCATCGGGGCCTCAATTCCTCGCGATTCGGCCTCGGGACCGGCTGTCGTGCAGCCTTCGACCCGGCAGGGTGGCGACGTTATGCACCTTCTGCCTCCGCGGCGAGGGGCACCGCTTGACGTCCCGTGCGAACCCGCAGACTTTCGCCGCCAGCAACGTTGCAGGTATGCAACAGCCTTCCCACATCCGGGTGGAATTCCCACACCGCATAGCCAAGAGTTCCATGCGCAATCCCTACGACGTGCTGGGCGTGGCCAAGGGGGCGAGCGAGGCCGACATCAAGAAGGCCTATCGCAAGCTCGCCAAGGACTTCCACCCCGACCGCAACAAGAACGACGTGAAGGCCAAGGACCGGTTCGCCGAGGCGAACTCGGCCTACGAGATCCTGGGCGACGCCGAGAAGCGTAAGCAGTTCGACCGCGGCGAGATCGATGCCGACGGCAAGCCGCGCGCAACCGGTTTCGAAGGGTTCGGCGGTGGACGGGGCGGCGGATTCGATTTCGAGGGCATGGCCCGCAGCCGCCAGGGCGGCATGGGCGGTGGCATGGCGGGCGGAATGGGCGAGGACATCTTCTCGCACATCTTCGGCGAGGCGTTTCGCGCAGGCGGCGCCGGCCCCGGCGGCCAGCGCGGAACGCCCAAGGGCGATGACGTTGCCGCCGAACTGGCGGTGACGCTCGAGCAGGTCGCCAGCGAGGAGAAGCTGCGCCTCTACCTGCCCACCGGGCGGGAGGTGGACGTGGTCATCCCGCGGGGCATGGTCGACGGCCAGACCATCCGGCTGCGCGGCCTTGGCCAGAGTGCGGGACCGCGCGGCGAGCCGGGTGACGCGCTGCTGACCATCCGGATCCGGCCGCATCCGCACTTCACCGTGGACGGGTCGGACCTCCGCACCACCGTCGACGTGGCCCTCGAGGATGCCGTGCTCGGCGGCACGATTCGCGTGCCGACGCTGACCGGCGCCGTCGAGATGCGGATCCCGTCGATGACGAGTTCGGGCCGCACCTTCCGCCTGCGCGGCAAGGGTCTGCCGCGCAAGGACGGGAGCGCCGGCGACCTGTTCGCCACCACGGCCATCGTGCTGCCCGAGGGCGAGGATGCGGCCTTGATGGAATTCGCCCGGTCACGTCGCGGCGCAAAGGCTGCGTGAGGCGGGCCGGACTTCCGTCGCCCGGCGGCCTCCGCTAAGGAGGCCCCCCGGCTCCGTGATGGGCCGCGCGGCTTCGGGATCGATCATGGCGGAACACGAGCAGGGCCTTCTGGCGGGCAAGCGGGGCATCGTCCTGGGCGTCGCCAACAACCGCTCGATCGCCTGGGGCATCGCCCGCAGCGCCCGCGCTCACGGGGCGGAACTGGCCTTCACCTATCAGGGGGACGCCCTGCGCAAGCGTGTCGAGCCGCTGGCCAAGGAACTCGACGCCCACGTCATCGGCCATTGCGACGTCACCGACTCGTCCACGATCGATGCCGTGTTCGAGCAAGCCGCACGGGTCTTTCCCGAGGGCATCGATTTCGTGGTCCACTGCATCGCCTTTTCCGACAAGGACGAGCTGACCGGCCGCTACATCGAGACCTCGGAGGACAACTTCACCAAGTCGCTCCTCGTCTCGTGCTACTCGTTCACCGCGGTGGCCCAGCGCGCGGAAAAGATCATGCGGCCGGGCGGCTCGCTCGTGACGCTGACCTATTACGGCGCCGAGAAGTGGATGCCGCACTACAACGTCATGGGCGTCGCCAAGGCGGCTTTGGAAGCTTCGGTGCGCTACCTCGCGGCCGATCTCGGCCCGAAGAACATCCGCGTCAACGCGATCTCGGCCGGCCCGATCAAGACCCTCGCGGCCTCGGGGATCGGCGACTTCCGCTACATCCTCAAGTGGAACGAGTACAATTCGCCCCTGCGGCGGACCGTGACCATCGGCGAGGTCGGCGAGACGGCGGCTTATCTGGTCTCCGACATGTCGGCCGGCATGACCGGCGAGATCCTGCACGTGGATGCCGGCTACCACGTCGTCGGCATGAAGAACCCGGATGCGCCGGATCTGACGCTCGACAAGGATTGAGAGCGCGGCGCGCTCAATCCTCCTCCGCTTCGGCGAACGCTCCCGTCAGCGTCAGCCCGTCGATCCAGGTCTCGCCGTCGCGCTTGACGACGATATGGGGCTGGGCGCCGCCATGCGCCGCGATTCTGGCCGCCAGCCGCTCGGAATGCGTCACCAGCCAGACTTGCGTGCGCCGCGACGCCTGGGCGATCAGTCGTGCCAGCGGATCCATCAGATCGGGATGCAGGCTCGTCTCGGGTTCGTTCAGCGCGATGAACGGCGGCAGGCGGTAGCCGAGCAGCGCGCCGGCCGCTGCCAGATAGCGCAGGGTCCCGTCCGATAATTCGGGCGGGTCGAAGATCCGGGCGGGAAAATCGGGGACGCGCAGGCCGAAGCTTGCGTGGCGGCCGGGCACCGGCACCACCAGACGTGCGTCCGGAAATGCGGCATCGACCGCCGCGTCGATCTCGGTGGTGTCCTGCCGGATATGCGCCAGGGTAGCGAAGACGGCCGCGAGGTCGGAGCCGTCCGAGGCGAGCGTCGGCGTCGTAACCGCGAGGCAGGGTCGGCGCAGAGGTGAGTCGGCGTCCGTCCGGAAATCATGGTGGAAGCGCCACGCCGTCAGGGCGATGCGGACCAGGGCGATCTCCGGATGGTCCGTCGCGCCGAGGAGGCTGCCGAGCGCCGTCTCGGTCGGGAGCAAGTCCTCGCCGAGGGAGCGCTTGCGGCCGTCCCCGTCGCGAACGAAACCGGTGCGCCCGTCGCGGTCGAGGATCACCGCCGCGCGGCCGCGGGTCCGGAGCGTCAGGCGCTCGGCCTTCACCTGTGGCTCGTGCTGGAAAGCCGCGCCGTAGGTTGCCCCGCCGGCCTGCTGCACGAGGCCGATCTCCACCGTGTAGCTGAAATCCTGGGCGATCCCTTCATGGCGCAGGGTGGCGGTTAGGCGGATCCGGGCGGCCTCTCCCCGGCGTCGCCGGCCGGCCCAGAGAGCCGACTCCATCCCGCCCTCCGCGGCGAGGTCGCGGGTCAGCGTGCCTGTGGCGGCCGCCTGGAGCAGTTCGAGCGCCCTGTAGAGGTTGGTCTTGCCCGTACCGTTGCCGCCGACGAAAACCGACAGGTCCTCGACCGGGAATCTGATCTGCCGGAGCGACCGGTAACCCGACACCGTGACGTCGCGAACCACCAGCATGCGTGCTTCCCCGTATCAGTCCGGGACCGTCAGATCCGCGATGCCCTTTGGGGCCTCCGGGAATCGCGGGTCCATCGTCTCCAGCGTATCCGCGACGGTCCGCGCAATCACGTAGTTGCGGAACCACTTGTGATCGGCCGGCACCACCAGCCACGGGGCCTCGGGCGTCGAGCAGCGGGTGAGCGCATCCGCGAAGGCCTGCTGATAGGCATCCCAGGATTGGCGCTCAACCAGATCGGCCGGATCGAACTTCCAATGCTTCTCCGGATCGGCGATCCGGGCCTCGAGGCGCTTCTTCTGCTCCGCTTTGGAGATGTGCAGGAAGAACTTGAGGATCGTCGTGCCCGATTCGGCGAGCAGGCGCTCGAAATCGTTGATCCGGCCGTAGCGGCTCTCCCAGACCGCATCCGGCACGAGGCCCTTCACGCGCACCACCAGCACGTCCTCGTAGTGGCTGCGGTTGAACACGCCGATCATGCCGCGCGCCGGCGTCCGGGCATGATAGCGCCACAGGAAATCGTGATCGCGCTCGTCGCTCGACGGAACCTTGAACGAGGTGACGGCGCAGCCCTGCGGGTTCACGCCTTTGAGCACGGACCGGATCGTCCCGTCCTTGCCGCCGGTGTCGATCGCCTGGAAAACCAGCAGCAGGCTGCGCGCGCGTTCGGCGTAAAGTCGTTCCTGGAGGGCGTCGATGCGCGCCCGTTCGTTCGCCAGCGCGTCCTTCGCCCAGTCCTTGTCGAGGCCGCCATCGGCACGCGGGTCCACGGACTGGAGGTCGAAGGGCGCACCCGGCTCGACCGTGACGATTCCCGGGGCCGCGCGGGCGGAAACCGTAGCATGTCCGCCCGTCATGGTCGGCGCAGTGTCCGCGACGGCGCCGGCCCAGCGGGCCGTCGAGGGTCGGGCCGATCCGTGCAGGTCGGCGCTGTCTGTCACAGCGTCCTCGTGCTTCTGGCCGCGATGATGCTTGCCGTGCTTCTTCGACATGAGGCAGGACCTGTTTCCGGGTGTTGCCGACCGTCGGCGAAAACGGGTTGGCGCTCCGAGCCGTTCCGAGTGCCGGCGCAGGACGGGATTGAGACGGTTGGTCAGCATCTACTTCATCCGCCACGGCCAGACCGACTGGAACGCCGAGGGGCGCCTCCAGGGTGGCCGCGACATCGATCTGAACGCGCATGGGGAGAGCCAAGCCGCCGCCGTCGCGGAGCGCCTCGCCGCCGCGGCGGGTCCGGGGCTGGCCGACGCGGACTTCGTGGCCAGCCCGCTCAGGCGGACCCGGCGGACCATGGAAATCCTGCGGACGCAACTCGGCCTGCCGCCGGACGCCTACCGGACGGATCCGCGGCTGCGCGAGATCAGCTTCGGGAGCTGGGAGGGCTCGACCTGGGCGGAGATCCGGCGCCGGGATCCGGCCGGCGCCGCAGGCCGCGATCGGGATCGCTGGCACCACCGCCCGCCCGGTATTGGCGGCGAGAGCTACGCGGCTTTGGTCGAGCGTGTCGGGCCGCTGCTCACGGAGTTGGAGCGGGACACGGTCATCGTCGCCCATGGCGGTGTCGCGCGGGCGGCGCTCGTTTCGCTCGGGCATCTCGATATCTACACCGCGCCCCGGCTCGGCATCCGTCAGGGCGAAGTGTTGATTCTGGAGCGCAGTGGTTGGCGCTGGGCTTGATCACGTGCGCGGGCGCAGTGCAAAGCCGCCTCGATAACGGCATGATCGGTGGGCTATAGGGCGGCTGCCACGGGAGGCGCCGACCTCAGCGGCCGGCCAGCGGAGCAGCGGATGAGTGACGTCGCCGAGAAGACCCGGCCCGGACCGGCTGCCGGGGACGGCGGACGTCACGATGCCGGCGCGGCCGTCCTGCGGGGCGCGCAAAGGCCCGACCTGATCCGCGACGAGGTGCTGGCCGAGATTTTTTGGGACTCGGCCCGGTCCCGGCCCGACCATCCCTGCCTCGTGGACGGGGCGAACGTGGCGGCGGGCGGCGTCCATCCACATTTGACCTACGCCGAGGTCGCGGCCCGCGCCGGCCGGATTGCCGCCGGGCTAAGCCATCGCGGCATCGGGCCGGGGGACGTGGTCGGCCTCTGGATGGCCCGGGGCCCTGAACTGCTGGTGACGCAGATCGGCATCACGATGTCGGGCGCCGCTTGGCTGCCCTTCGACGCCGAGGCGCCCGCCGACCGGGTCGGCGTGTGCCTGACGGATGCCGCCGCCAAGGCGCTCCTCGTCTCGCCGGCGCTCAAGCCGGCCGCGCCCGATGCCGCGCCAGCGCTGACACCGGCCGATCTCGACGCCGCCACCCCGGCCGATGCGCCAGTGCCCGATCTCCGCGCGCTCGGCCTGACACCGGAGCACCCCGCCTACCTGATCTACACCTCCGGCTCGACCGGCGTGCCGAAGGGCATCGTCATCAGCCACGCCAACATCTGCCACTTCCTGCGCTCGGGGAACGCGCTCTACGGGATGCGCGCCGACGATGTGGTGTTCCAGGGGGCCTCGGTCGCCTTCGACCTTTCGATGGAGGAGATCTGGGTCCCGTACCTCGTCGGCGCGACGCTGTTCGTGGCAAGCCCCGCGATGATGGGCGACGTGGAATCGCTGCTCGGCATCCTGGAGGCCGAGCGCATCACGGTGCTCGACACCGTGCCGACCCTGCTGGCGATGATCTCCGGCGACCTGCCGACCGTGCGCCTTGTGCTGCTGGGCGGCGAAGCCCTGCCGGAGCCGCTGGTGGCGCGCTGGGCCACGGGCACGCGCCAGCTGTTCAACACCTATGGGCCGACCGAGGCGACGGTTGTGGCCACCGCCGCCGAGATGCGGCCCGGCGAGCCGGTCACCATCGGCGGGCCGATCCCGAATTACTCCGTCTACGTGGCGGGCGAGGATCTGGGCCTTCTAGGCTACGACCAACAGGGCGAGTTGTTGATCGGCGGTCCCGGCGTCGCCCGCGGCTACCTCGCGCGGCCCGAGCTGACGGCTGAAAAATTCATCGCCAACCCGTTCGCGTCGGACGGGACCGATCCGGTGCTCTACCGCTCGGGCGATGCGGTCTCCCTCGATGCCGCCGGGCGGATCGTGTTCCACGGCCGGATCGACGATCAGGTGAAGATCCGCGGCTTCCGCGTCGAGCTCGGCGAGATCGAGGCGCGGATCCGCAGCGTGCCCGACATCAACCAGGCCGCCGTGGTGCTCCGGCAGGATGACGGCGTCGATCGTTTGGTCGCCTTCCTGATCTCCGAGCGTGGACAGACCATCGATACCGCTGCCCTGCGCAAGACGCTGGCCGGCCAGATGCCGCCCTACATGGTCCCGGGCCATTTCGAGGTGACCGAGACTCTGCCGCGACTTACCTCCGGCAAGGTCGATCGCAAGGCTCTGAAGATCGCCCCGCTCACCGTGGTGGCGGCCGATGGCGAGCAGGAGCCGCCCGCCAACGAGACCGAGGCTGCCCTCGTCGCTGCCGCCAAGCAGATCTTCGGCAACCAGCCCATCCCGCTGGAGGGCGACTTCTTCGCCGATCTCGGCGGCCATTCGCTACTGGCCGCCCGCTTCGTCTCGGCGGTGCGCGAGAACCCGCCGCTGGCGGGCATCACCCTGCCGGACGTCTATTCCCTGCGCACGATGCGGGCGATGGCCGACGCACTGATCACCCGCACCGGCGGCATGGGCGCAGCGGCTGCAATCCGCGACCTCAGCTTCGAGCCGCCCCCGCTGCTGCGCCGGGCGCTGTGCGGCCTCGCGCAACTGGTCGCGCTGCCCGTGGTGATCGCGCTTTTCACCGCGCAGTGGCTCGGCATGTTCGTGACCTACCTGCTGCTTACCGGCGGGGGTTTGAGCTTCTTCGCAGAGCTCGGGGTGTTGCTCCTCGTCTACGTGGCGATCAACGGCGTGACCGCCGTGATCGCCGTGGCCGGCAAGTGGTTGATCCTGGGCCGGACCAAGCCCGGCCGCTATCCGCTCTGGGGGGCGTATTACTTCCGCTGGTGGCTGGCGCAGCGGCTGGCGGCCCTCGTTCACGTGAAGTGGCTCCAGGGCTCGCCGGCCATCGCGATCTACCTGCGCCTGATGGGCGCGAAGATCGGCCACGACACCCTGATCTCGGACATCGAAGTCGGCGCCCCCGACCTCCTGAGCATCGGCGACGGCGCGTCACTGGGCGGGCGTCTCGTGATTGCTAACGCCGAGATCGTCGGCAACGAGCTGGTCATCGGCCCGGTGGCGATCGGCGCCGACGCGGCGGTGGGCACCTCCTGCGTGATCAGCCACGACACCGTGATCGGCCCGCAGGCGGAGATCGCCGACCTCACCACGATTCCGACCGGCTCGCGGGTCGGGGCCGCGGAAATCTGGGACGGGTCCCCCGGGCGCAAGGTCGGGATGGCGGATCCGGCCGCACTGCCCGCGCCCGCCGAGGCCTCCTGGCGACGCCGGGCCGGCTTCATGGCCGCCTACACGCTGCTGCTCGCCGTGATCCCCGCGGTCGGCCTGCTGCCGATCTTCCCGGCCTTCTTCATCTTCGACCAGATCTCAGACTCGCTGTCCGACATGACGGACGTCGATTATCACTGGTACCTGCCGATCCTCACGTGGCCGACCGCCATGCTGATGACCGCCGGCACGGTGCTGCTGATCGCCGGCATCCGCTGGGTCCTGCTGCCCCGGACCAGTTCCGGCACCTACTCCATTCATTCGCTGTTCTATCTGCGGAAATGGTCGCTGGCGCTCGCCGTCGAGGTGACGCTGGAGACGCTCTCGTCGCTGTTCGCCACCGTCTACATGCGCGCGTGGTACCGGCTGATGGGCGCGCGGATGGGCCACGGCGCCGAGATCTCCACGAATCTCGGCGGGCGCTACGACCTCGCCGATATCGGGGCGAAGAACTTCGTCGCCGACGAAGTGGTGTACGGCGAGGAGGAGATCCGGCGCGGCTGGATGCACCTGGAGCCGACCAAGACAGGGGCGCGGGTGTTCGTCGGCAACGACGCCGTGGTTCCGCCGGGCGCGGTGATCCCGGACGACGTGCTGATCGGCATCAAGTCGAAGCCGCCGGCCAACGAGGCCATGAGCCCGGGCGAAACGTGGTTCGGCTCGCCGCCGATCCGGCTGCCGGCCCGCCAGAAGGTCGATCTCGGCTCCAACGCCCAGACCTACGAGCCGGGGCTGTGGCCGAAGGTCCGGCGCGGCGTATTCGAGGCGTTCGCGACCTCGTTCTCGCCGATGCTCTACATCACGCTCGCGATCACGGTGATCGACTGGTATTTCTACCCGGCGATCCTCGACAAGGATTGGTGGGGGCTGGCCATCAGCTTCGTCACGGCGAGCGTCGCCATCGCGCTGATCCAGTCCTCGGCGGTCATCGCGATGAAGTGGCTGCTGATGGGCGTCTACAAGCCCGGCATGCAGCCGATGTGGTCGTGGTGGGCGATGCGCACCGAGGCGATCGCGGTGGCCTATTGGGGACTCGCCGGAAAGGTACTGCTGGAGCATCTCCAGGGCACACCGTTCCTGCCCTGGGTGCTGCGCCTGTTCGGTGTGAAGGTCGGACAGGGCGTGTGCATGCTGACCACCGACATCACCGAGTTCGACTGCGTGACGATCGGCGACTACGCCACGATCAACCGGGTCTCGGCGCTCCAGACGCACCTCTACGAGGACCGGATCATGAAGATCGGCCGGGTGGTCGTGGGCAAGGGCGTCTCGGTCGGCGCCTTCTCGACGGTGTTGTACGACACCAAGGTCGGCGACTACGCGCGGCTGCGCCCGCTCACCATCGTGATGAAGGGCGAGTCGATCCCCGGCAACACCGAGTGGGAAGGCGCCCCCGCGGTCCCGGTGATCCACGCCGCCTGAACGCGGAGACGGACCCGATCCTGATGCGGTCGGGTCCGGCACGCTGCCGCGTGGCTGCACGCGCCCGTGCCGAACCTGCCTGCACTCCCGAGCCGCGCACTCGGGCCACGAATCGCCGACCTCGCCGCGCCTCGGCAGGAGCGAGGCTCGGCAGCCGCGTCTTTGTTCAATAGAGAACCGTTCTGTTACCGCGGTCCGGCGGATTTCAGCGCCGATATAGCGCTTTGAAGTAGATGAATCTCTAACGATAGCTGTATATACTGATTCGTCGGCGCGCGTGTGCAGTCGCGCCCGGTCGGCATCATGTGCCGCGTCCAGGCAGGAGATCGATGGTCGGCCGTGCACCTTGATCCCGCCACCCTGCTGATCGTCAGTGCTGCGATCGCCTTGCTGGTGGGCGCGCTGTTCCTGACCTCATGGCGACAGGCGCCCGAAGAGCGGTCGCTCGCCTTCTGGGTCGCGGCGCATCTCGTCGGGGCGGCCGGAAGCGCCGGGCTCGCTTTGAGGGGCCAGATCCCGGATCTGCTCTCGATCGGGTTGGCCAATGCCGTGGTGCTGGCCGCCTACGGTCTGATCTGGTGCGGCGTTCGCGCGTTCGAGAAGCGTCGTCCGAGCCTGGGGTTCGCCCTGGCGGGCGCGCTCGTCTGGTGCGCGCTATGTCTCGTCCCGGCTTTCTATGCCTCGATCGCGCTGCGCATCGTCTACGCCTCCGCGGTCGCCACCCTCTATTGCGGTGCCGCGGCTGTGGAGCTCTGGCGCGGCCGCTCGGAGCGGCTCGCCTCCCGGTACGCAGCCGGTGCCGTCCTGGCCCTGCACGGGGCCTTCTACTTCGTGCGGATCCCCGCGACGCTGCTCGCGCCGCCGCTGATCGGGCCGAACCCGCTGGCTTCGCCCTGGGTGGCGATCCTGTGCTTCGTGACCATGCTGTTCTCGATCGCCTCGGCCTTCACCGTCATGGCGCTCGTGAAGGAGCGGGCCGAGCGGGAGCAGCGCATCGCCGCCTCCACCGACGCGCTCACCGGCGTGCGCAACCGCCGCGCCTTCGTGGAGGGCGCCGAGGCTGCGCTCGGCGCAGACGAGGACGGGGCGCTCCTCCTGTTCGATCTCGACCGGTTCAAGGCCGTCAACGACGTCCACGGCCACGCGGTCGGGGATGCAGTCCTGGTGGCGTTCTGCGCCATGGCCGGGTCCTTGCTGCCGCGGCATGCGCTGCTGGGGCGACTGGGCGGCGAGGAGTTCGTTTGCTTCCTGCCGGAGGCTTCGGCCGCGGAGGCCCTGGCCCGGGCCGAGGAACTGCGCCGGGCCTTTGCCGGCCTTCGCGTGCCCGAGCTTCCGGACCTGCGCGTCAGTGTCAGCATCGGCATTGCCCAGACCCGGGACGGAATCGGGTTCGACGCGCTGATGCGGCGGGCGGATGCCGCGCTCTATACCGCCAAGAATGGTGGCCGCGACCGGGTGGCCGTGGCCGCCGAGGGCGCCGCTGCCCAGGCCGCGTGAGCCCGGCGAGGCCGTCCGCTCAGGCCAGCGCGCGGGCCGCCTCGGAGACCTGACGCACCGAGCGGTCCACCTGGGCGGCCGAGGCCGCGATGTCGGCCATGGCGGCGCGCGCCGTATCGACGCTGTGCGCGGCCGACTGCATGTTCTCGGTCAAGTCGCGGGTCACCGCCGCCTGCTCGGTCACGGCGGACGAGACGCTGAGCGTGATCGCGCTCAACTGTTCGATGGTCACGCCGATCCCGTCGATGGCCGACACGGCCTTGGCGGTCTCCGCCTGGACGGCCGCGATCTGGCTGCCGATCTCGCCGGTCGCCCGGGCGGTCTGCTCGGCGAGCGCCTTCACCTCGGCGGCCACGACCGCGAAGCCCTTGCCGGCGGCGCCCGCGCGGGCGGCCTCGATCGTGGCGTTGAGGGCCAGGAGGTTCGTCTGATCGGCGATCGAGCGGATCAGGTTCACGGCGGCGCCGATCCGGTCGGCGGCGCCGGTCAGCCCGACCACGATCGCCCCCGCCTCCTCGGCACGGATCACCACTTGGTCGACCGAGGTTTTCGCCCCGAGGGCATGGCGGCTCAGCTCCTCGATGGAGGCGGAGAACTCTTCCGAGCCGGCTGCGACCGCCTGAACGTTGCGGGCGGTCTGGTTCGACGCCTCGGCGGTCTCGTCGGCCTGCCGAACGACGCGGCTCATTGAATCCCGGATCGCCGCGATGTCCCCGTCGATGGCGCGCTGGCCCTCGGCCCGGCGATGCCGGTCCTCGACCTGCTGGGTCACGTCGGTGGCGAACTTGACCACCGCGCAGGGCTTGCCGTCCGCGTCGAGGATCGGGTTGTAGGCGCCGAAGATCCAGACGGTCCGACCCTCCTTGCCGATCCGGCGGAACTCGCCCGCCTGATATTGTCCCGCCGCCAGCGCGGCCCAGAACGCTTGATAGTCCGCGCTCGCCGCGTCGGCGGTGGGCATGAACATCCGGTGATGACGGCCACGAACCTCATCGAGGGTGTAGCCCATGGTGGCGAGGAAGTTCGCGTTGGCGTCCGTGATGGTCCCGTTGATGGCGAAATGGATCACCGCCTGCGAGCGATTGATGGCTGCGATCTGGCCCGCGTCCATGGCGTTGCGCGCCCGCTCCGCCGTGACGTCCGTGGCGATCTTCACGACCTTGACGGTTTTTCCGTTGCGGTCGAGGACCGGGGTATAGGCCCCCTTGATCCAGACGATGCGGCCGTCCTTGGTCAGGCGGGCGAACTCACGGACCTCGGGCTGGTCGGCCCGCAGGCGATCCCAGAACGCGGCGTAACCCGGGCCCGTGCGCTCGGCTTCAGACACGAACAGGCTGTGGTGGCGCCCGCGCACCTCCGCGAGGCTGTAGCCGATGACATCGAGGAAGATCGCGTTGGCGTCCGTGACGTGGCCGGCCAGATCGAACTCGACCCGGCCCATGGTCCGGTCGAGCGCAGCCAGCGGCATTTCCGAACGCGACCCGAACATTGCCATCGTCAGCCCCGATCCATTTAGTCCATCTGTCTAATTATTTACGGTAAGACGGTTTAAAATGCTCTAATTTGTCCGAACATCGATCCGAAGGGCCGGTTTTGTCTGGTGGTAGACAGACGAGTCGCCGATCGGGCTCGGCCAAGACAAATTTTGGGCCAGCGGAGCGTCCAAGCCCTGCCGTCAAACGACCGGCGTGTATGTCGAGGGCCATGCTGTGATCGGCGAAGTCACGGCTCCCGCTCCGCGCACATCCACCGCGTCGTAATCCAGGGAGTGCGGAGAGGAAATGGTCAAGGTTCTTGAGCGAGCGGATCGACATGTCTGAGTCCGACGCCAACGACCTTGAGGCGAAGCGCGTTTTCCTGACTGCGGCAATTCTCAGCCTGCCTTGGATCGTCTGAACTTATGGGCGGGGCAGGCGTAGCGGTGACGTAAAAGGTGCCCACGCCTCATCCTGAATTACCCCTGCCTCCAACAGCTTCTTACGAGTGGGAGAAGATGGCGTCCGTCCAGCGGATGAGTGAGGGAATCAGGCTGATCGAGCGGATCACACCAAGCGGTACAGCCGCGCGTTTTCCGATGCGTGATTGTATGGACGCCCGGACGCCCTCAAAGCGTTGACGGGTTCCGAATGAAGGCGGATCGGTGCGCTTGGGTCAAAGAGGTGCGCGCGGGACCTCTGCCTATCAGGTGGCGTGCCGCGCGGTCTGATTTGGGATCCGGGATCGTGGTGGGCATTCGCATGATCGTTCGGCTCCTCCGGCGGGCCGGGCGCAAGGTGCGCAAAAACGATCCGCGCGCGGCCGGCCCGATGCCGGGCCGAAGGAGATCAGGGATGGACGAGCCGAGCCGGATGGACCGTCTCGAAATGCGCCTCACCGAACAGGAGGCGACGATCGAGGATCTGAACCGCACCGTCACCGAGCAGTGGCGTATGATCGACCGCCTGTCCCGCCTGATCGCGGGCCTGCGCGAGCAGGTCGAGGAGGCGGCGGCCCGGGCATCCCCACGCGGCCCCGAGCCGCCGCCCCCACATTACTGAGTGGCCGGTCAGAAATTCGCCTGAGTGACGAACTTGATCACGAGGTAGGCGTCGAGCGCCTCCGGGCCGCCCTCGCTGCCGTAGCCGGAATCCTTGACACCGCCGAACGGCGTCTCGGGCAGGGCGAGGCCGTGATGGTTGATCGAGATCATGCCGCTCTCGACCCTATTCGACACCCGGGCCGCCCGCTCGGCCGAGCGGGTATACGCGTAGGCCGCCAGACCGAAGGGCAGCCGGTTCGCCTCGGTCAGGGCCTCCTCGTCGTCCGAGAACCGATTGATGATGGCGAGCGGGCCGAACGGCTCCTCGTTCATGATCCGGGTGGTGAGCGGGACCTCGGTGAGAACGGTCGGCTCGAAGAAGTTGCCCCGGTTTCCGATCCGCTTGCCGCCGGCGCGCAGGGTGGCGCCGCCCGACTCGGCGTCCACCGTCAGCGCCGTGACATCATCGAGGCGCCGCCCGTGGATTAAGGGGCCCATCTTGGTCTCGGGATCGAGCCCGTCGCCGACCTTCAGGGTCTTGGCGAAGGTCGTGAAGCCCTCCACGAAGCGGTCGAACACGGAATCGTGCACGAGGAAGCGAGTCGGCGAAACGCAGACCTGTCCGGCATTCCGGAACTTGGCCGGGGCGAGGATCGAGACCGCCTTGTCCACGTCGGCATCGCCGAACACGATCGCCGGTGCGTGGCCGCCAAGCTCCATGGTGGCCCGCTTCATGTGCTCGCCCGCCAGCGCCGCGAGCTTCTTGCCCACCACCGTGGAGCCGGTGAACGAGATCTTCCGGATCACCGGATGCGCGATCAGGTAGGACGAGATCGCGGCCGGGTCGCCGTAGACCAGCGCGAGCGCATCCCCGGGGATGCCGGCATCCAGGAAGGCGCGCACCAGGGCGGCGCAGCTCGCCGGCGTGTCCTCGGGGCCCTTCAGGATCACCGTGCAGCCCGTACAGAGCGCCGCGGATATCTTGCGCACCGCCTGGTTGATCGGGAAGTTCCACGGCGTGAAGCAGGCCACCGGGCCGACCGGCTCTCGGATCACCGCCTGGAGCACGCCATCGGCCCGGCCGGGAATCACGCGGCCGTAGGCGCGCTTTCCCTCTTCAGCGAACCAGTCGATGATGTCGGCCGCCGCAAGCGTCTCGATCCGCGATTCAGCCAGCGGCTTGCCCTGTTCCAGGGTCATGGTGTGGGCGATGTCGTCGACCCGGGCGCGCAGCAGGTCAGCGGCCTTGCGCATCACCTTGCCGCGCTCGAACGGCGCCACCTTCCGCCAGACGGGGAAGGCGCGGGCCGCCGCCGCCAGGGCCTCGTCGAGGTCCGCCATGCCGGCCACCGCGCATCGGCCGATCGTTTCGCCCGTGGCGGGGTTCAGGACCGCGAGGGTCTCGCCTTCGACACCCGCACGCCAGCGTCCGGCGATGTGAAGCTCGGTATCCGGATACATCGATCAAATCCCGCATGGCCGCAGCATCGGCGGCCAGCGGATTGTGGCCATTCGGCGCGCCCGGGCAATGCCCGCAGCGGCATGGCTGGTCCGGTTGTCACTCAGGCCGCGGCGCGGGCCAGCCCGGGCGTCTCCACGAGGGTAGCGCTGCCGTGGCGGGCGCGGAGCGTTGCGCCCTTCGGCACCATGCGCCAGCCCTCGCGGCAGCCGTCGATCGGCTCGGACACCACCACGATCCCACCCGGCCCCTCGCGGTAGTACAGGCTCGGCGGGCGGCCGTCGCAGGCCCAGCGAAAGGCGGTCAGCGTCTCGCCGTCGGTGAGCAGCGCGGTGAATCGGACAGGCTCACAGATTGCGGCCTCGTCCATCAATCCGCGGATGATCGTCAGGGTCCGTGCCATGGCGCCCACGGCATCCTGCTCGAGCCCGTTGGCGAGCGCCAGCAGGAAAATCGCCTCGGAATCGGTGCTGCCGCGGCGGTTGTCGTAGAGCGCATCGGGGATCATGGCTTCGAGCCGGCGCTTGATCCGGTGATAGCCGCCGATCTGACCGTTATGCATGAACAGGTGCCGGCCGTGGACGAACGGATGGCAATTGGCCCGGGCGGTCGCAGTGCCGGTCGAGGCCCGGACATGGGCGAAGAAGGTTCGCGCCCGCACCTGCCCGCAGAGATTCACCAAATTCTCGTCCGACCACGCCGGCGAGATGTCGCGATAGACGCCGGGCTCCGGCCGCTCCGCATACCACCCGATACCGAACCCATCGCCGTTGGTCTCGGTTTTCCCCTCATCGGCATGCAGCGACTGGTGCACCAGCGAGTGGGTCGGCGCGCAGACGAGGTCGGAGAGGAAGACCGGCTCACCGCTGTAGGCGAGGAAACGGCACATGTCGGACAACGATCCTTCAGCTCTGGCCCACGCGAACCCGATGGAACTTCGCCGCGGGGTGGGGACGTTCCGTCACAGGATGTTAACAGTCGGTCCACACGGGTGAACAGTTTCTTAACCGCACAGCCAATGCGCCAAATTCGGGCGCATCGCACGAATGTGCAGCGGACTGATCGCAGGGCGGGCATGCCGTCCCAGACGGCGCGGACTCTTGTGAGCCGGCTGTTGACAGGTCAGCATGGCCGAATCGGGGAATCAGAAGCCTCATTCGCAGGTCGTAACCCCGGTGTGGGGCATCGCACCCAGCTCAGGAGACATCAATGGATCGCGCACAGCCCGAGTGTTCCAACCCGGTGGCCCTCGTCGTGGAGGACGACGCGGCGGTCCGCGACCTTGCCACCGCGGTTCTGGAAGAGACTGATCTCGGGGTGATCGCCTGCGAAAGCGCCGAGGCCGCGCTCTCGGTGCTGGAGCGCACGGACGTCACGGTGGCGCTGCTCTTCGCCGACGTGCGCCTCCCGGGCGCCATGGACGGTGTCTCCCTGGCGCAGGCGGTGGGCCGCCGCTGGCCGGACGTTCGGGTGGTCGTGACCTCCGGCGCGAGCCGCGATGCGCGCCTGCCCGATCAGGCGGTCTACATGCAGAAGCCCTGGCGGGCGCTCGACGTGCTGGTCCAGGCCGAGCACGCAACGATGGCTGCAAAGGCGGCTTGAGCGGGCGAGGCGCAGTCGGCCTTTTTTCCTGCTTCTGCAGAGCTGAAGGCTACACCGGTTCGGCATGCGGATGATGACATAGCGCCGACGCGCCCCCTCTCCCGTGCGGGAGAGGGTTGGGGTGAGGGTCCAGAATAATCAGAATAAAGCACCCTGGCGCAGCGCGTTCAGGCGGTTCCGCGTTCTGAACGTTCTCATCCCTCACCCGGCTTTCTGCGAAAGCAGACCTCTCCGGCGCGGGAGACGGGACACGCGTCTCATCCTGCCGATGGTCGAGCCAGCCGAGGCTTGAAACCCGTGCCGGTCTCGGCCCGCAGAGGAGGCCGGGCGCGTCGCTGAGCTGAACCGCCATCCCTAACGCTATCGCGCCGACCCAAACGAAAAAACCCGGCCGCTCGCGCGGGCCGGGTTTTCTCTTGTCGCGGTGTCGTCGTTCAGGCGGCGGGAGCCGGGGTCACCGGAACCTGACCCGAGGCGTTGCCGCCCTGGCCCTGGGTGGCCGACGGCGACGGGAAGCCGGGGCGACGGCTGCCGGCGGGGAAACGGGGCTTCGGCTTCGGCGCGGCGATCAGGCCCTCGCGGATCGCGGTCTTGCGGGCCTGCTTGCGGGCGCGGCGGACGGCCTCGGCCTTCTCACGCGCCTTACGCACGGAGGGCTTCTCATAAGCCTTGCGCTGCTTCATCTCGCGGAAGATGCCCTCGCGCTGCATCTTCTTCTTGAGGACGCGGAGCGCCTGATCGACGTTGTTGTCGCGAACGAGTACCTGCAACGGACTTGATCCTCTGGACCTGGATTTGGGGCTCGCGCAGCCCGCCGCCGATCTGGAAACCGACAACGTCCCTCGGCCGGGATGGACCCGGGAGGGACGGGAACGTCGGTTTCCGAATCGGCGTGGAGCACACGCCTTGACGGGGCTATTACACCAACCGCGCACCAGTTCCAACCGGTTCGCACGATCGATCTGCGCGACCGCCGTGCTAGGTTGCCGGGATGAGACAGGACGACTCGCAGCAATTCGCCAGCGACAACTATTCCGGCATCTGCCCTGAGGCCTGGGCGGCCATGGAGGCGGCCAATCGCGGCCACGCGCCGGCCTATGGCGAGGATGCCTGGACCGCCAGGGCCGCCGACGCCTTCCGCCACCTGTTCGAGACCGAATGCGAGGTGTTCTTCGCGTTCAACGGCACGGCCGCCAACGCCCTCGCGCTTGCCGCGCTCTGCCAATCCTACCACAGCGTCATCTGCGCCGATTCGGCCCATGTCGAAACCGACGAGTGCGGCGCGCCGGAATTCTTCTCCAACGGCTCGAAGCTGCTCACCGTCCGGACCGAGGGTGGCAAGCTCACTCCGGAGGCAATCCGCAGCCTCGCCACCAACCGCAGCGACATTCACTTCCCCCGGCCCCGGGTGGTGACGATCACCCAGCCCACCGAGACCGGGCAGGTCTACACCCTGGCCGAGTTGCGGGCGCTGTCTGGCACCTGCCGGGAGCTGGGGCTTGCCCTGCATATGGACGGTTCGCGCTTCGCCAATGCCTGCGCGAGCCTCGGTTGCAGCCCCGCCGATATGACGTGGCGGTCGGGCATCGACGTCCTGTGCTTCGGCGGCACCAAGAATGGCATGCATGCCGGCGAGGCGGTGGTGTTCTTCGATCCCAATCTCGCCGAGGATTTCGGCTATCGCTGCAAGCAGGCCGGCCAGCTCGCCTCCAAGATGCGCTTCCTCGCCGCCCCTTGGGTCGGGATGCTGGAGAGCGGCGCGTGGCTGCGGAACGCGGCCCACGGCAATGCCTGCGCCCAGCGCTTCTCCGAGGCGGTCGCCGGTCTGCCGGGGGTGCGGGCGCTGTTTCCCGTGGAGGCCAACGCGGTGTTCCTGACGCTGCCGCCCGCCACCATGGAGGCCCTGCGCACCCGGGGCTGGCGGTTCTACACGTTCATCGGCGGCGGGGCGCGGTTCATGTTCGCCTGGGACGCGCAGCCTGAGCGGGTGGACGCGCTGGTTGCGGATCTGCGTGCGCTGACGGCTGCGGCGGCCTGAGGCCAGGCCGCTGCAGCAGGTCTCGCAAAAAGGGCACCCGGTTCTGCGGCGAAAACCTGTGGCTACACAAAGATCTGCTCGGACGACGTGTGAGCGAGTTCACGTTCCACGACGGTGACGCCACCGGCGCCGAATGAGGCGCGGGTTCCCTCTCCCGCTCGGGAGAGGGGGCCGGTTGCGCTTGGCTACTCTGTCGGTGGAAGACTGACATGTGCCGTTGGAACGCCAGCACAAGTCTACTTAAAGCAGCGCCAGATCCGCCGGGTCCGCGCTCGGAAAGATCCGGCGCAGGCTCGCCTGATCGAGGCCGTAGAGACGTCGGAACAGGCCGCCGAGCAGGCCGCGATAGTTGGTCAGCACTGGATAGTCCCGGTTCTGGAACAGGTTGGCCTCGTCGGCGCGCACCTGCGGCCCCGCGATCCGACCACCCCGGACGCCGCCGCCGAGGATCCAGTAGGCACTGCCGTGGCCATGGTCGGTGCCACGGTTGCCGTTCTCCCGGAAGGTGCGGCCGAACTCCGATAGGACCACCACCACGGTATCGGACCAGCCAGGCCCGATCTCCTCGACGAAGCCGGACAAGCCCCGCCCCAGCTCGCCCAGCCGATCGGCGAGGTAGCCGGTCCCGGCGCCCTGATTCACGTGCGTGTCCCAGCCGCCGACATCCACGAAGCCGAGGTTGAACGAGTCGCGCATCAGCCGGCCGATGCGCCGGGCCGACAGCTCGAACCCCTTCGGCGAGACCGCGCCGCGGTCGGCCTGCGCCGCATGGTCGGAGATCGAGCGGTAGACCTCGTCGCGCACGCGAAAGCCCTCGCTGACGGCTCCGGCGAGCTTGGTCCCGCTGTACATGGCGGCGATGAGCTTCGCCTGCCGATCGTCGATGCCAGGCTTGCCGACGCCGTTGATGGCGATGTTCGGCACCGTCTCGCCGCCCCGGAAGATCAGGGGCATCTGATCGGTGAAGGCGATCGGGCGGACCCGGGTCAGCTCCGTAGCCAGCCGCGCCATGAACCCGGAATTGTAGTCGCGCACGGCCCCGATGGTCTGGCCCATCTCGATCGTGTCCTGGGTCTCGAAATGGCTGCGCGTCAGGTCGTCGGTGCCCGCGAAGGGCACGAAGGCCGCCTGTCCCTTGGCGTAGAGGGGCAGGATTGTTTCACGGAGCGCCGGATGCAGGCTCCAGTCGGCGTCGAGCGCCAGGGCGGCCTTGGGATCGGCGGCGTCGGGCTTGGCGATGGCGAGATTCGGCCGCGACCGGTAATAGAAATCGCTGCCGGTGGGGATCACCACGTTGGCGGCGTCGTAGGCGCCGCGCAGGAACACCACGAGGAGGCGGGCATCGGCCTTCGGCGCCGCCCAGACGCGCCCCGCCACCGTGGACAGGCCGAGCGCCGCCGAGGCGCGGATCAGATCACGACGGTTCATCGCATGAACTCCGGCGAGGCGAGGTAGAGGGTGTTCCAGTCCTGGGGTGAGACCGCCTGCGCGAGCGCGGCCCGCGTCGAGGCCGAGAGGCTGCCCGACAGGGCCGTGAAGTAGAGCCCGTTGGCGAGAACCGGGAAGGCCGGCTGCTCCGGCTGATCAGGGGTCGGCGGCTTGAACAGCCCGGCCGAGCCGGAGCCGATCTGCCGGGCGATCTCGAAGCGGGTCGCGAGCTGTCCCGGCCCGCTCCAGGAAGCGGAATCGAGCGGGTAGCCGTCCGGCGTCGAGCGGTTGAACAGGCCCTCGCCGAGCCGGTTCAGCCAGCCGAGCACCGGGCCGGGATTGAGGATCACGCGCTGGTCATAGGCCATGCGGACGGCCGAGAAGACGTAGCGCACCGGATCCTTGAAGGCGCCGGCGCGCTCGGCCGTGAAGGCCGGCTCGCGCACCAGCGCCTCCATGACCGCCGCGATGTCGCCGTCCGTCCGGGTGAAGATCGCGGCGAGCCGGGCCACCAGCCCGTCGTCCGGTGCCTGCCCGAGGATGTAGGTGGCGAGCGACCGGGAGACGTTCGTGGCGGTGGCGGGATGGTGGACGATGAGGGTCACCGCCTCCTCGACCTCCGGCCAGCCGCGGCCCTGGATGCGCGTGCCGAGGAAAATCTTGTCGCCGTAATCGTGGCGGTTCGGGTTGAACTCGAACAGCCCGTCGCGGCGGAAATCGGCGGCGTGATCGGGCCGGACTTTGGGATCCTCGGGTTTCAGGTCGATGCCGACCCCCGTCAGGATCCGCGCCAGCGCCTCGACGTCGCCCTGCGAGTAGCCGGAGCCGACACCCATGGTGTGCAGCTCCATGATCTCCCGGGCGTAGTTCTCGTTGATGTGGCCGGCGGCGTTGTCGGCATTGTCGAGGTAGCGCAGCATCGCCGGGTGGCGCAGGCTCGCCATCAGCAGGTCGCGGAAGTGCCCGAGCGCGTGTGGGCGGATCGCGGTGTCGACATAGTCGCCCACGGCGGCGCGGAGCGTCGCCTTGCCTTGGTGCACGTTGAACCGGTTGAACCAGAACCACGTCAGCCGCTCGCGCAGCTGGTCCGGGCTGTAGAGGGCGCGCAGCACCCAGGATGAGGCGGCGTTCCGGGCCGCCGTATTGAGTGCGGCCTGGAACGCCTGCTGCCCGGCCTTCTTGGCTTCGGGGTCCTGGATGTCCTTGAAGGCTTTCGCCTGTGCGTCGAGCGCCTGGGCCCGCTCGAACAGGCTGCCCAGCGGCGTCAGCGCGTCCACGGCGGCCTGCGCCTCCGGCGGCAACCGTGTCTCTGCGGGCGGATGGAGCTGTCCGTGCAGCCAGCCCGCGCGTCCCTCGGCCTCGAGCTGCGCGAAGGCGGAGGGCGTGGCGCCCCAGGTCAGCGCGTCGAGGAAGGCGACATCGGCCGCCGCCGAGGGAACGGGCGAGCCGGCCGCCTGCGGCCCGGGCCCCGCGGACGACACGAGCAGGGCGGCGATCAGGAGACAGCGTGGTGCGTCGCGTACCAAGGCAGCCTCGCGGGTCGTGAACCAGCCTACGGAGCCTGTTGCCGGGCTCGTGTACGGTCCCTGAAGGGACGTCCCGATGAGCCCCGCGTCTTTGCCAATATCGGGGCGTGCCGCTACACGATCCCGAGACCGCGCCCGAGGCGCACCCTCACGTTCCGCCGATCCAGAGCGCTCGCTCCATGCTGATGCAGACCAAGACCGAGGCGAAGCCGGCCGATCCGGTGGCGCGGCGGCGCACCTTCGCGATCATCTCGCACCCGGACGCGGGCAAGACGACGCTGACCGAGAAGCTGCTGCTGTTCGGGGGGGCGATCCAGCTTGCCGGCGAGGTGAAGGCCAAGCGCAACCGGGTCTCGACCCGCTCCGACTGGATGGGGATCGAGAAGGAGCGCGGTATCTCGGTGGTCACCTCGGTGATGACCTTCGAGTACGGCGACTGCGTCTTCAACCTGCTCGACACGCCAGGCCACGAAGACTTCTCGGAGGACACCTACCGGACCCTGACGGCCGTCGACTCGGCCGTGATGGTGATCGACGCCGCAAAGGGCATCGAGGCGCGCACGCGAAAACTGTTCGAGGTCTGCCGCCTGCGCGACATCCCGATCGTCACCTTCATCAACAAGCTCGACCGCGAGGCCCGCGACCCGTTCGAGCTGCTGGACGAGATCGAGAAGACGCTGGCGCTTGACGTCGCCCCGGTGACGTGGCCGATCGGCACCGGCCGCAACTTCTCCGGGACCTACGAGCTCGGCGGCAACCGCGTGCGCCGGCTCGACGCCGCCGAGGATGCCGGGATGGTGACGGTCTCCGGGCCGGGCGACCCGCTGTTCGACGAATTGCTCACCGAGAACGGCGCGGCGGCGACGTGGCGCGAGGAGGTGGAACTCGCCGAGGGCGGGCTCAAGCCCTTCGATCTCGACGCGTTCCGCGAGGGCCACCTGACGCCGGTGTTCTTCGGCTCGGCGCTGCGCAATTTCGGCGTGCGCGACCTGATCGACGGGCTGGCCAAGGTGGCGCCCCCGCCCCGGGGCCAGGACGCCGACAAGCGCCTCGTGGAGCCGACCGAGCCGCGCATGACCGGCTTCGTGTTCAAGATCCAGGCGAACATGGACCCGAACCATCGGGACCGCATCGCTTTCATGCGGGTCTGCTCGGGCAAGCTCAACCGGGGCATGAAGGCCCGTCTGGTGCGGACCGGAAAGCCGATCTCGCTCTCGGCGCCGCAATTCTTCTTCGCCCAGGACCGGGCCATCGCCGACGAGGCCTATGCGGGCGACGTGGTCGGGATCCCGAACCACGGCACGCTCCGGATCGGCGACACGCTGACCGAGGGCGAGGATATCGTGTTTCGCGGGGTCCCGAGTTTCGCCCCCGAAATCCTGCGCCGGATCAAGCTCACCGACGCCATGAAGGCCAAGAAGCTGCGCGAGGCGCTCCAGCAGATGGGCGAGGAGGGCGTCGTCCAGGTCTTCGTGCCGCAGGACGGCAGCCAGGCGATCGTCGGCGTGGTCGGCGCGCTCCAGCTCGACGTGCTGAAGGAGCGGCTCCAGGCCGAGTACGGCCTGCCGGTGGATTACGAGACCTCGCGGTTCTCGGTCTGCCGGTGGATCGAATCAGATTCGGAAGTCGAACTCGACAAGTTCATCGACACGCACGGCTCGGCCATGGCGAAGGATCTCGACGGGGCGCCGGTCTTCATGGCGACCACGGCGTTCTCGCTCCGCTACGAGGAGGAGCGCTACCCGGCGGTGCGATTCACTGATGTGAAGGATTATCAGAAGCGGGCGGCGTGAGGCGGAGGGGTGGGCAGAACCGTGCCCTCCCTCCCCCTCTGCGGGGGAGGGAAGGGGTCTGGTCCTAAAACTTCCCGAGCATCGGAAATTCCACACTCAAACTCGATTCCGCCGCCATCGGCGCCTCTCGCTTGCGCGGCTTGCGGTTGAGCACCTGCTTCAGCTTCGTCTTCAGCACCGCCATGTCGAACGGCTTGAGGATGAAGGCGTCGGCACCCGCTTGGTGAGCGAGGTTGATATCCTCGAAGTCGAAGGACGATTCGGTCAGCATGAACGGCGTGTTCATCAGCGCATCGTCGGCGCGGATCTCGCGCAGCAGGCTGAGCCCGTCCATCGGCTCCATGTCGAGGTCTGAGATCACCAGGGCGTAGCGGCGCTGGCGCAGGCGCTCCAGGGCCTCGGGCGCACTGGTGACGCCCTCGACGTCCGGGAAACCGATCCGGGTCATCAGCATGATGATCAGCCGGAGAAGTTTCTCCTGATCATCGACGATGAGGATCGGGGGCGTATCGCTCTCGGACATCGCGCGGCTCAGACGAAGAGATGATCGATGCCCTGGCGGGACATCGTGTCGGATTGCAGAGACAGGCACAGCCCGTGGATCGCCGAGGCCTTCGGTGTGCCGCGCTGGAGCATCGGCAGCAGGTTGGCCTTGGCGAACAGCGTCTCGTTCCCGGGCGTGCGCTGCGCGCTCTTGAAGGAGTGGACGAATTCGCGCTTGGCGATCTCGCGCCATTCGCTGATCTGCACGTCCCGATGGCGGCTGTCGGCGCTGACCCGGTCGAAGGTCTCGTGGACGGACGAGCGCTCGCCCTCGATCACCTGGCAGGCGAAGTTGCCCTCGATCACGAGGAAACTCGTGATGACCGCGAACTCGTTCTTCTTCTGGGCGATGCGGCCGATATCGCCGATCTGCTCCGACCGCTTCGCCGCGTCCGACGACAGGTTCAGGCGCGAGAAGTAGATGATGTGGACGAGGCTCGTCCGTTTCGCCCGCATGATCCCGAGACCTGAAATCCCCAGCGGTTCGACGCTTCCCGGTAGGACGCGCCGCACCCGATTCTGGCCGAAGGCGAGTCTCGCATGGGTCCGGATAACGCGTCGTAAACGAGGGCTGCCGGCCATCACGAGCCGGCTGGGCAGGATTTGCCGGCTCCGGTCGTCCAGACTGCCAAGGCTGCCGGGTCGCTCCGAAGCAGACTCAGTGTTTTCAAGGGCTTAACCCTGGCACAGCGGTTGCGGCCATTTGGGGCTGCGGGCCGTGCCGGCGCGCATCGGGATCGCTCGCCATGGATCTTTTCTCAGCCCTGCAGACCTCGGTCTCCGGATTGCAGGCGCAATCCTACGCCATCAGCAACATCTCCGGAAACATCGCGAATTCGCAGACGACCGGGTTCAAGCGCGTCGACACCAGCTTCGTCGACCTGATGAACGAATCGACTCCGAAGCGTGAGACCTCCGGTTCCGTCCTGGCGCAGTCGCAACTCACCAACACGCTGGCCGGCAACATCATCGCGACCACCGTGCCGACCAACATGGCCATCAGCGGCACGGGTTTCTTCACGGTGGTGCAGAAGACCGGCGATGCGAACGGAGCTTCGACGCTGGGCGGCACGACCATGTACACCCGCCGGGGCGACTTCTCGCAGGACAAGGACGGTTATCTGGTCAACGGCGCCGGCGGATACCTCACCGGCACGAATCTCGACCCGAAGACCGGCCAGGTGGTCAGCACGGGCCCCGTCCAGCTCAGCAGCGTTTCGCTTCCGGCTAAGGCGACGACCACGATCACTTACGCCGCCAACCTGCCGGCGACGCCCGCGACCGCCAATTACGCCGCCACGAAGGACGACACCTTCAATGGCGCGGCGGGCGCCTCGGTCACTGCGGCGAATGCTCCGGATTTCGTCAGCAAGAGCATCTCCGGCCCCTCGGTCACGGCCTACACGGCGACCGGCGCGCCGCTGACCTTGAGCACGCGCTGGGCGAAGATGAAGGATGCCGACCCAGCCAGCAACACCCCTGCGGCGTGGAATCTCTTCTACGCATCCGACCCGACAGTCTCGGCAACCGCGAGCGCTTGGCAGAATGTCGGGCAGGACTTCACGTTCGACTCCACCGGCAAGATGCTGGGGCCGACCGCCAATCCTGTTCCCCTCGGCGCAATCACCATCGGCGATTACACGTTTCCAAGCGTCAGCATGAACATCGGAACCGGCGGCCTGACGCAGTACTCGGATACGAGCGGCGCCGTCACGACGAACAAGCTGACCCAGGACGGCAATTCCGCCGGCACCTTGACGAGCGTCGATGTCGGAAGCGACGGCAAGGTCAACGGCACGTTTTCCAACGGGTCGGTGGCGGCGATCGCCACGGTGGGCATCGCTCAGTTCGCCAATCCGGACGGCCTGAAGGGCGACACGAGCGGCAACTATCTCCAGACGGTCGATTCCGGTCCGCCGCTTACCGGGCTCAACGGCAGCACGATTTCAGGGGCGAGCATCGAGCAATCCAACACCGACATTGCGACCGAATTCTCTAAGATGATCGTAACCCAGCAGGCCTATTCTGCGAACACGCGGGTCATGTCGACGGCTCAGACGATGATGTCTGATCTGCTCAACGTGATCCGCTGAGTGATGAGCGCCGGGCCGCGGAGGGTGTGAGATGTCGCTGAATGCGCTTTCGACCGCCACCGCGGGGCTGGCCGCCACGCAGGCGGCGATCAACGTCGTCTCGCAGAACGTCGCCAACGCAGGGACCGCGGGCTACGTCAAGCGGACGCTCTCGACGGTCTCCACCGGCCCCAACAATTCCGGGGTCGCGGCCGGGCAGATCACGCGCAGCTTCGACGCTGCGGCGCTCAACCAGCTGCGGCTCGAGACGTCGGGGGCTGCCTACGCCAGCACCAAGGCCGGAATCACCACGCAGCTCGATGCCCTGTACGGCACACCGGGCACCGCGGCGTCGCTCGACGGCACGCTGAACACCTTCACCGAGTCGTTGCAGGAGCTGGCCGCAAGCCCAACCTCCGCGGCGGCGCGCACGACGGTCCTCGGCAATGCCTCGGCGCTGGCCAGCCAGATCAACAGTGCCGCCGGTACGGTGCAGTCCCTGCGCAGCGGGATCGAGGCGCAACTCGGCTCCGATACGAACGCGGCGGGCGCGCTGTTGACCAGCATCGCGAACCTGAACACCAAGATCCAGAACACCTCCGACGGCGCCTCGATCGCCGATCTGCAGGACCAGCGCGATCAGGCGGTCACGAGCCTGTCGAGCTACATGGACGTCAAGACCACCCCGCAGCGCGACGGGACGATCTCGGTCATCACCCAGTCCGGCGTGACGCTGGTCGACCGGGGATCCGCGGCTTCCCTGAGCTTCGACGGGCGCGGCACCCTGAACGCAACGTCGACCTACGCGACCGATCCGAACCAGCGTTCGGTCGGGACCATCACCGCCACGCTGCCGGGCGGCGGCATCATCGATCTCGGCGCACCGAATGTGCTGCGCTCCGGCAGCCTCGCGGCCGAATTCGAATTGCGCGACCAGACGCTGCCGCAGGCTCAGCGCCAGCTCGACGATCTTGCGGCCGGGCTCGCCACCGCGCTCACCAACAAGCAGGTGACGGCGACCCAGGGGGCTGGCAATTCCGCTGCGATCGATCTGACCGGCCTCCAGGCCGGCAACACCCTGATCATCCCCGCCAACGCGAACAGCACGGGCCGGAACATCATCCTGGTCGCGTCCAACGATGCCTCGCCGATCACGGCGAGCCAGACCGCAGACGCCAACGCCCTCGTGGCGAAGATCCGGATCCCGGTGGATCCGAACCAAGTCAGCGCGGCGCTGAATTCCCTCGATTCAACCCTGTCGGCGTCCGGCATCGGCGCGGCGATCACCATCACGAGTTCGGCCGCCTCCCCGCAGGTCACCGGGACGGCGAGCATCACCGTCCCGACCTCGGCGGATCCCGCATCGGGCTATCCGCAGATCGCGCTGTTCGTCGACGGCGCGGGCAACAGCCTCTACACGGGCTCGCTCGACGGCGGATCGAAGCTCGCGGGTCTGGCCCAACGCCTCACCATCAACAAGAATATCTCCGCCAACACGGCGTTCCTGACGGCGACGAGCGCCACGGACCCGACCGCGACCGGTAAACGCGCACAGCTCCTGTTCTCGGCCCTGACCTCCACGGCGATGACCTTCTCGTCGGCGAGCGGGATCGGCGGGGTCTCGGCGCCCTACACCGCCACCGTGGCGGGCTTCGCGCAGGACATCATCGCGACGCAAGGCGCGGCTTCCGCGAACGCGAATGCGATCGACGCGACGCAGCAGACCGCGCTTTCCACCGCGCAGGCCCGGTTCTCCTCCGCGGCGGGGGTCAACATCGACCAGGAGATGTCGAACCTGATCGCTCTGCAGACCGCCTACGGTGCCAACGCCCGCGTGCTCTCCGCAGCCCGCGACATGCTCAACCAGCTGCTGCAGATCTGATCATGACGACGATCACGCCCTTCGCGGCCGGCTCCTACATCACGGCCCGCAACGCCTCGCACCTCACGGCGCTGAAGAACCAGCTGAACGACCTGTCGAATCAGGTCTCCAGCGGAAAGGTGGCGACGACCTATGGTGGCCTCGGCTCCGGGCGGTCGACGGCGCTCTCCGCCCAGGCCACGCTGAGCGCGCTCACCGGCTACGCCGCTGGTATCGGTATCGCCCAGACGCGCACGAACCTCGCGGTCACCAGCCTGACGCAGGTCGCAACGATCGGGACGAGCGCCCGGAACGCCCTCAACAACGGCCTCCAGAGCGCCGCGGCCACCAGTGTCGCGGGTCGCGCGACTGCACTGTCGGGCCTGCAGACCGCCCTCGACACGCTCAACCAGTCGGCGGCGGGCAACTACCTGTTCGGCGGCGGCAATGCGACCACGCAGCCAGTGGTGGATGGGACCACGATCCTGAACGGATCGATCAACAACGACGGGAGCAAGAAGCTCGGTCTGCAGGGATACATTGCCGACCAAGTGGCGGCGGATCTCGGATCGGGGATGGGTCGGCTGACGGTTTCTTCCGCCGGAAACAACCCGGTGAAGATCTCGGAGCCGAATGACGCGACCCGCGGGACCTTCGGCTTCACGCTGGGCAATGCCTCGTCGTCGACAACCGCGATCAGCGCGGCCCCCGTCACCGGAACAACCGGCACGCCAGGTTCGGTGAGCTTCAACGTGACCGGTCAGCCGGCTGTCGGCGACAGCGTCACGGTTACGCTGCAGATGCACGACGGTACCTCGACGACGCTGACGCTCACCGCAGTCGGCGGGACCACGGAAACGTCGTCTACGGGAACGGGGGCGACTTTCTCGATTGGCGCAAGCCCGGCCGCTACCGCGGACAACCTCAACGGGGCCTTGCAGAACGCCCTGAAGGGCGCTGCCGGAACCACTCTGGCGGCCAGCTCGACGGCAACCGCCGCGCAGAACTTCTTCACAGGCTCGGCCAACAAGCCTGTCTATCCCCCGCGCATCGCCGACCCAAGCGGCACGCCGAGCTACGTCGCTGGAACCAAGGACAGCACCGTCCTCTGGTATCAGGGCGAGGATTCCGGCACCCCGGCGATCGACACGCAATCGGTCCAGATCAGCGCGAGTGCCAGCGTCGGCACCGGCGCACGGGCCAACGATGCCTCGATCCAGAAAGTGCTGACCGGCCTCGCCACGATGGCGTACGCCCTGCCGGCCACGACCAGCGGCGACGTCAACACGGCCTATCAGGCCGTGGTCGATCGGGCCGGACAGCTCCTCACCTCCGCGTATACGAGCCCCAGCGTTCAGGACACCGTTACTCAGCTCTCGCTCGCGTCCGCGCGCCTGACCAATGCCGGCACGACCAACGCGGCCACCCAGAACACCGTCCAGAATACCATAGATGGGATCGAGCAGGCCCCGACCGAGGAAGTCGTAGCCAAGCTCCTCGACGTCCAGAACCGGCTTCAGGCGAGCTACCAGATCACCGCCACGCTCTCGAAGCTCTCGCTCGTCAATTACATCAGCTGAGGAAGTCCGGCGGTCGATGTGCCGTCGCGCACCTCTTTGGTGAAGCCGATCTCGATCGGCCGCCGCGATCATAGTCTCGCCGCTTTCCCGCAGTGAACCATGGGTTGCGGATGCGTCTTCGCGTCGCCGCCGATGTGAGGAGAGGTTCGCATGTCGTTGTCCGAACCTGTCGAGCGTCTCCGCCGGCTTGGTCCCACGCCGGATGTCGGCGCCATCGTCCTCATGGAGCAGGCGATTGATCTGTACGCCGCTGGCTACGCCCGTCTGGACGAACGCGGTATCGCCCTCGACATCCTCCTGCGTGATCTTGCACGGCTGCGCACCGTCGAGCCGGATCGCGATGCGTTCATCGCGCAGGTTGAAAACTATATCGATTCGCTGCACCGGCAGTTGACGCGACAGGCCGCCTGAGATGCCGGAAAAACTGCTGCCGGCTTTGCTCCTGGCAGCCATCTTCCTGAGCTCCCCCGCTTACGCCGCCGAGTTGCCAAAGGCGCCTGTGGCGCCTGGGCCAGTGCCTTGTCCGTCGAAGGGGCCGGGTTTCGTGCGCCTGGCGGGCAGCGACAGCTGCGTGCGCATCTCCGGCCGGGTGACCGCCGGGATGGATCTGCGCGCCGGGCACGCTCCGGCGGCGGCGCCGCTCGTCGCGGGTCGCCTCGCGATCGACAATCGCGCCGACACGGATCTCGGCGAGGTTCGGACCTACGTGCGGATCGGCAACGGCCGCCGCTGACCGCCCCGTTCGCCGGTATCCTAGAGGTTCCGGGACAGGACCAGGGGTCCGCTGCGCACGCCGCGTCCATAAGGGGAGGGCGCCTGAGCCTGGCGGCCGTAGGTCGCGGGCAACTTTGCGCGACCGATCTCCTCGGCCAGGGACTTGATCAGACTTTCCGACACAGTCCGGGCGCTGTCGAGCACGGTCTGGTTCGCTTCCACGGCGGCGGTGAACTGCCGGTGCGCTGCGCGCAGGCGCTCGACGCCCTCGGGATGGAAACGCTTCAGCGCCACGGCGTTCGCCTTGGCAACCTCGAGCCTCTGCATGTAGGCGGCCGCCAGCGCCGCTTTCGGCTCGGACGCCGCGATCCCCTCCCGCAACCGCCCGGCGCGGACGTGGTCCGCTTCCTCGGCGAGCACAGCCTCGAGCGCCGACATATTGCCGAGCACGCCCGCGACCAGCGCCTCCGCGGTCACGCGATCCGCGACACGCAATTGCTCAGCCTTGTGCATGGGTCGCTCCATCGCTCGCTGCTCCCTGCATCTTCATGATTTCACGGAAGATCGAATCGGCAATGCCGACGCCGCCGCTCTTCACGATCTGTCCCGCGTATTCCTTGGTCAGCATCGAACGGTAAACGCCGCCGCCCGTGCCGTTCTCGCCCAGCGGGCCGTCGGTCCCCTGAGACTGCGTCAGCCTGTCGAGGCTCGATTCGAGGAACATCGACTCGAACTCGGTCGCGGTCTTCCAGGCCTTGGCCTTGCTGGCGGGGCCGATGCGGCCATCCGCTGCGGTTCCGAGGCTGGCGGCGACGTTCGCCGTGATGGTGGCACCTTGCAGCATGATCGTACCCTCCCCTTACGGTGTCGTCACATCAGCTCGATTTCGGCCTGCAGGGCGCCGGCCGCCTTGATGGCCTGAAGGATCGAGATCAGGTCGCGGGGGCCGACGCCCAGCGCGTTCAGACCATCGACCAGTTCGCGCAGGCTCACGCCTTCCTTGACCAGGGCCAGCTTGTTGCCCTCGCCGGTATCGACCTTCACGCCGGTCCGCGGCACCACGGTGGTGCGGCCGTTGGAGAGAGGGGCCGGCTGGCTCACCTGCGGCTGCTCGGTGATCGTGATGGTCAGATTGCCCTGCGCGATCGCCACCGTGGAGACGTGGACGTCGCGGCCCATCACGATGATGCCGGACCGCTCGTCGACGATCACTCGCGCCGTCTGATCGGGCTCGACCTTCAGCTGCTCCACCTCGGTGATCAGGCGGATCATGTTGCCGTTGTATCGGGCCGGGATCTGGATCGTCACGGTGGCCGGGTCGGTGGGCTCGGCCGTGTCGGCGCCCATGAAATCGTTGATCGCCGCCGCGATCCGCTTCGAGGTGGTGAAGTCGGGGTTGCGCAGCGACAGGCGCAGAGCCTTGGCGTCGTTCAGCTTGAACGCGATCTCGCGCTCGATATTGGCGCCGTTGGAGATGCGGCCATTGGTCGGCACGCCCCGGGTGATCTTGGCGGCGGCACCCTCGGCGGCGAAACCCGCGATCGCCACCGAGCCCTGAGCCAGGGCGTAGACCTCGCCGTCGGCGCCGAGCAGCGGCGTCACCAGCAGCGTACCGCCCTGAAGCGACTTGGCATCGCCAAGCGAGGAGACGGTCACGTCGATCCGGGTGCCTTGTGCGGAGAACGGTGGAAGGCTCGCCGTCACCATGACGGCGGCGAGGTTCTGAGTCCGCATCGTGGCGCCCCGGGTGTTGACGCCGAGCCGCTCCAGCATTGCCTGGAGGGATTGCTTGGTGAACGGGATGTTGTTGAGCGTATCGCCGGTGCCGTTGAGGCCGACCACGATGCCGTAACCAACGAGCTGGTTCTGGCGCACGCCCTCAATGGAGGCGAGGTCCTTGACCCGCGACAGGGCAAGCGCCGGACCCGACAGGGCGCCGAGCAGCAGCGCACCGGCGACGAGGCCGAGCAGGACTTGCAGGAGACGGATCGCGGGGCGCGGGCGCATGCCGAGGGTTTCACGGGTGAACGGACCTGCCGTCCTCCTGCCAGCGCCGTGCCATCAGCGGCCGGCTGCCAAGCATCTCAAACCATTATCTTTTTGAAAACAGCCGCGATCCCGGTGGGCGTCCGGCACCGGCACCGGACCTGCCTACCCGGCAGCTTCTGCCGGCTCGTTTACCGACGCTTAACCCCGTGGGCCGAGTTTCCGATGCGGCGCAGGGGCGCCGGGAGCACCGCGAACCGGATCATGCGCGTCGAGACTCGCCAGCCGATCCAGAGCGCAGGCGGCATCGCGGCCCCCCGGCGTCACGAAGGCGGCCCCGGCTTCAGCCTCGACGCGGCTTCGACCCCGACCTCGGGCGCTAACGCTCCGGCGGCTGCCACGTCGCTGGCCGGGCTCGACGCGGTCCTGCTGCTTCAAACCGAGAGCGAAACCCCGCAGGAGCGGCGCCGCCGCTCGGCCAAGCGCGGCCAGGATCTGCTCGACGGCCTCGACCGGTTGAAGGCCGCGCTGCTCGGGGGCCGCGTTGCGCCGCAGGACCTGCGCGCGATCGCGGGCCGTTTGGCCGAGCGATCGGGTCCCTCGGGCGATCCACGGCTCGACGGCCTGATGGCCGAGATCGAGCTGCGGGCGGCGGTGGAACTCGCCAAGCTGGAAACACGCCGGGGCGTCTGACTAACCCGCCCGCCGCTTCGGCCCGGTCGGCAGCAATTGCGGTTCGCCAGGTCCGGTTTCCACGCCAAGATCCGGTACCGCGATGATCGGCGCGCCGCGCAGGTCCTTGCGGGTGACGATCGCGCCGCGCTCCTCCAGATAGGCCAGCATCCGCCGGGCTCGGCCGCCCGAGCTGGTGCCGTAGGCTTCCGCCAGCATCGTGTCGGTGGGGCAGGGCGCGCCCTCGATCGCCGCCCGGGCCACCACCAGGAACAGCCCGGCAAGATCGTCCGGCAGGCCGGCTGCGATCTCCTGCGCCCGCGTCCACCCGGAATCGTCGGCGACCGCGCCCCCAGCCTCGGCCCGGGCGACGGCGAGACGCCGTTTGAACTCGGGCAGGCCCATCGCGTCGCCGCGCAGGCGCCGGATCCGGCAGCGGACCGTGAAGTCCTGATAGAGGGTTGCGGGCGTGCAGGCGGCGGCATCCGCATCCGCCAGGACCGAGGCCAGCACCTCGGCGAGCGCCGCTTCGCGCGCCTCCGGGTCCATCGGTTCCTCGTCGGGCTCCTCGGCGGGGGCCGGCGGCCGATAGTTCGCCAACTGGACGAGCACGTCCGGCGTCGGCGCGGGGCGCGGCTTCGGGCGCGGTGCGAGCTGCACCATGCTTTCCTGCGGGCTCGCCGTCAGGATGAGCGCTCGGGCATCCTCCGTCGCCTCCGGCAGCGGCACCAGGACCGGCGAGGAACTCCGGCTCACCGTGACGGTCGGGCCGACCGCGATCGTGAGCGGGCGCCGCGAAAGGGCCGGGCCCAAGGCCACGAAATGCCCCCGCGGCAGATCGCGAAACGTCTCGGCTTGGCGGCGTTCCAGGCCGAGGAGATCGGCGGCGCGGGCCATATCGATATCGAGGAAGGTCCGGCCCATCAGGAAGTTCGAGGCTTCCGCCGCGACGTTCTTGGCGAGCTTGGCCAGCCGCTGGGTGGCGATGATCCCGGCCAGACCCCGCTTGCGCCCGCGGCACATCAGGTTGGTCATCGCGCCCAGCGACAGGCGCCGCGCCTCGTCGGAGACCTCGCCGGCCGCCGCGGGCGCGAAGAGCTGCGCTTCATCCACCGCCACCAGCATCGGGTACCAATGGTCGCGGTCCGCATCGAACAGGCCGCCGAGGAACGCGGCTGCGGCGCGCATCTGCGCGTCGGCGTCGAGGTTCTCCAGCGACAGCACCACCGAGACCCGATGGGTGCGAACCCGGGCGGCGATCCGCTGCAGCGCGACATCGTCGCCGTCGGCCTCCACCACGACGTGGCCGTAGCTGTCGGCGAGGCTGGCGAAATCACCCTCGGGATCGATGATCGCCTGCTGCACGAGGCCTGCGCTCTGCTCCAGCAGGCGCCGCAGCAGATGCGATTTGCCGGAGCCCGAATTGCCCTGCACCAGGAGCCGCGTGGCGAGCAGTTCGGTGAGGTCGAGGAGCGCGGGGCGCTCGCCGGTCAGGCCGAGATCGATGTCGGAACGCATGGTGCCTCATAGCATGCCGGCGGCGGCTGCGGGCGGTCTGCTGGCATCTGTCCACGCTTCCCGCGATACCAGCCCCGCCGTTTCCGGCCTGGACCGCAACGCTCCGGCCCTGTTACGGCGACGCCCCTCCCAGACAGAACCCGGATCCAAGACACGATGGCGGCCTGCGGCCTCGATTTCGGCACGTCGAACACCACCCTCGGGCATGTCGGCCCGGACGGACCCATCCTGCTGCCGCTGGAGGGCGCGCACCGGACGATCCCGAGCGCGATCTTCTTCGAGCTCGGCGAGGAGCCGGTGATCGGCCGCGCCGCCACGGCGGCCTACGTGGAGGGCCTGTCCGGGCGGCTGATGCGGGGCCTCAAATCCGTGCTCGGCACGCCGCTGATGGACGAGGCTACCCCGGTCGGCCGCCAACGCCTGCGCCTGCGCGACATCATCGCGCGGTATCTTACGGAGGTGAAGGCGCGGGCCGAGGCGGCCTGTGGCGCGACCCTCGACAGCGTGGTCCACGGCCGCCCGGTCCATTTCGTGGACGGCGACGCGGAGGCCGACCGCCGCGCCGAGGACACCCTCCGGGAGATCGCCCGCGAGGTCGGGTTCCGCACGGTGTCGTTCCAGTACGAGCCGATCGCCGCCGCCCTCGACTACGAGCGGCAGGTCGAGTCGGAGGAAATCGCCCTGGTGGCCGATATCGGCGGCGGCACCTCGGATTTCTCGATCGTGCGCCTCTCGCCGGAGCGCAGGGGCCTGGTGGACCGGGCCGGCGACATCCTGGCCAATGACGGCGTGCGGATCGGCGGTACCGATTTCGACCGGCAGCTCAGCCTCGCGACCGTGATGCCACTGCTCGGCCTCGGCAGCCCGATGCGCCGCGCCGACCTCGCGGTGCCGAACGCCTATTATCACGACCTCGCCACGTGGTCAGCGATCAACCGGCTCTACAATGCGAAGACCCTGCGCGAGATCGACGAGGTGATCCGCGACTGCGCCCGGCCCGATCTCGTGACGCGTCTGCACGCGGCGGTGGAGGGCGAGCGCGGCCACGCCCTGGCGGGTGCGGTGGAGGGCGCCAAGATCGCGGCCTCCGAGGGCGGCGCGGCGGAACTCGACCTCGGCCTCGTGGAGCGCGGGCTCGCGGCCCGGGTCGATCGCGGGACGCTCGCCGTCCAGACGGGCGACCTCGCCCGTTCGGTGGCCGCACGGATCGGCCGCTGCCTCGCCCAGGCCGAGCTGGCGCCGGAGCGGATCGACGCCTTATTCCTCACCGGGGGCTCCACAGGCCTGCCGCATCTGCGCGCCGCGCTGACGGCGGCCCTGCCGTCGGCCCGGGTGGTGGAGGGTGATATCTTCGGTTCGGTGGGGCTGGGGCTGACCATCGAGGCGGCGCGGCGCCGAGGGTGACTCGTAGCGCTCAATGGCGCTGCCGGCCTGGCGGCCGGGGCGATGCAGCCCCGGCTTAGCACATCGCTTGTGTTTGGTGAGCTGGGCCAGGGCCAGAATCGTATCGGCAGGACCATGCGAGGGGCTGCTCCCAACCCAACTCAGCGACCCGAACTGCCGTCAGTGCGTTCCTAATGCGTTCGCTCGTGAGTTCGGCCGCAACTTTGGCTCGGGGGTGGGAACCGGACTTTGCGGACAGGGATAGTCCGCTGAGGGCCGCCCGGTGAGACCGATCATGCTGCAACTGCAACCCGCGCCGACCGTCATTACCTTCGACTGCTACGGCACCCTCGTTCAGTGGCATGACGCCGTCCGGTCCGCCGCCCGCGCGATCCTCGCCGGCCGCATCGCGCAGGCGGAAGTGGAAGACCAATCGACCGCTCTGGCCGACCGGCTGCGCAGCGCCGCCGTCGAGCGCCAGCAACGCCCGCCCTACTGCGACTACAAGTCTGTCCTGCGGTCCGCCCTCGCGATCGCGCTCGCCGAGGCCGGTCATACGGCGACGCCCGAGGACGAGGGAACGCTGTTCTCGATCCTCGGCCGGATCGAGCCGCATCCCGACGTCCCGGCTGCGCTGGCTCGCTTACGCGCGCGCTACCGGCTCGCGGTCATCAGCAACACGGACGACGACCTGATCGCCGGCTCCATCGAGGCGATCGGGGTGCCGATCGACTTCGTCGTCACGGCCCAGCAGGCCCGCGCCTACAAGCCCGATCATCGGCTTTTCCTTCACGCCTACGAGATCATGGGGGTCACGAAGGAGCAGACCGTGCACGTCGGCATGGGACAGTTCACCGACCTGAAGGTCTGTCACGAACTCGGTATCCGGTCCGTATGGATCGATCGGGCAGGCGAGCCGCTGAACCCGGACTGGCCGCCGGACGCCGAATTGAACGACCTTGTGGGTTTGCCCGACCTGCTGTCGGTCTCCTGAACGGCTTCGGGCGCTCTCTGCCGAAGTGGCTACCGGTTCGGCGCAAGAGCCCGTTTGTGATCCCGCAAGGGGGCACGAGCGGATGAGAGCGGCGATTGACGGGCCGCGCACGATCCCCGACAAGGCGGGCCCTTCCGCTCAGGACAACGGCGGCCCATCCGGGCTCCTCCGCGCCGCCTCGCCCGATGCTGTTCAACTCCTTCGTCTTCCTCCTCGCCTTCCTGCCCGCCGCCCTGGTCCTGCACGCGCTGGTGGCGCGCGCCGCGCCGGCGTGGCGGTTGCCGCTCCTCGTCGGCCTGTCCTTCGTGTTCTACGGCTGGTGGGACATCCGCTTCGTTCCGCTGCTCGCTGGTTCGATCCTGGCGAACTGGTGCGTCGCCCGCGCCTATCGCCGCTGGCCCGGGCGCTGGTTGATCCCGGCGGCCATCGCGGCCAATCTCGCGCTGCTCGGCGTGTTCAAGTATTTCGATTTCGCGGCCGATCTCGCCAACCTGATCCCGGGCTTGGAGGCGCCGCGGCTTGGGCTCGCTCTCCCGCTCGGCATCTCGTTCTTCACCTTCCACCACATCATGTACCTCGCCGACCTGCGGGCCGGCCGCGCGCCATCCTTCGGGCTGGTGAAATACGCCCTCTACATCGCCTTCTTCCCGCAGGTTCTCGCCGGCCCGCTCGTGCGCTGGAGCGAGATCATGCACCAGTTCGACGCCGAGCCCTACGCGCGGCCGGACGCCGCCGAGCGCTTCAGCCGAGGCCTGATGCTGCTCACGGTGGGGTTGGCCAAGAAGGTGTTCCTCGGCGATCCGCTCGCGGCCTACGTGAATCCCGTGTTCCAGGCGGCGGCCGCCGGGAAGGTCGTCACGGTCGCGGAGGCGTGGCAGGCGACGCTGGGCTTCACTTTCCAGATCTATTTCGACTTTTCCGGCTACACCGACATGGCGCTCGGCATCGCACTGCTGTTCGGGCTGGTCCTGCCGCAGAATTTCGACGCGCCCTACCGCGCCACCTCGCTGCGCGACTTCTGGCGACGCTGGCACATGACGCTGTCGCGGTTCCTGCGCGACTACCTCTATGTCCCCCTGGGCGGGAACCGGCACGGGCTGCCGCGGCAGGTCGGGGCGCTCGCCGCCACCATGACGCTGGGCGGCCTCTGGCACGGGGCCGGTCTGACCTTCCTGGCCTGGGGCGCCCTGCACGGAGTCGGCCTCGGCGCCGGCGTGATGGCGCGCCGCGCCCGGATCGCGATCCCGGCCCCGGTCGGCTGGCTGCTAACCAGCCTGTTCGTGATGCTGACCTGGGTGCTGTTCCGCGCGACGAGTTTCGATGCCGCGCTGATCGTGTTCAAGGGTCTGTTCGGGCTGGCCCCAAAGGGTTCGGGCTTCAAATGGCGCACCATCGCGGCCGCCGCCCTGGTCGCCACGATCGGGCCCACCGCCTGGGCCGCCGTCCGCCGGCTACCGCCGCGGCGCCTCCTCGCCTTCGGCTTCGCGCTCCTGTTCGTCCTCGTCCTGCTGAAGATCGGCGACGATGCGAACTACGAGTTCATCTACTTCCAGTTCTGAGCATGGCGGCGACCCCACCCAGCGCGGACCGGGACTGGCAGGGCTTCGCCCGGTTCCTGCTGCTGTCGGTGGCCGGCGTATTCGTGGCCTATCTGGCGCTGGCGGTGCTGGTCGATCCCTACGATACCGGCCGCTCGACCCTGCTGTCCCGCGGCGCCGTCCGGCCGCAGGGCCCGCGCACCGCCTCGGCCGTGCGCGGGCGCGATCCGGCCTATACCGGTGCGGTGATCGGCAATTCTCACATCCAACTGATCGAGCCGGCGACGCTGACCCGGCTCACCGGCATCCCGTTCGTCCAGCTCTCGGTGCCGGCGACTGGCCCGATGGAGCAATTTGCAGTGCTCGATTGGTATCTGCAGCACCACGCCCGGCCCGAAGCTCTCGTCCTCTCGGCCGATGCCTTCTGGTGTGCCGACGATCCCGCTTTCCCGAGTGAGCACGGTTTTCCCTACTGGCTGCTCGGAGGCTGGCCTGATTACCTGAATGGCCTCATCCGCTTCCCGGCCGCTCAGGAGACGATCAACCGCCTCGGCTGGCTGCTGAATCCACGGCACAAGACGGCCGCGGCCGATGGCTGGTGGGACTACGAGCGCAATTACCTCAGCCAGGGGTTCGGTATCGACCCGGCCAAGAAGGCAGCCCTCGAGAAGCCCGCCAGCCCCACGCCGGAGCCGCATCACGGGGGCCCGTTCCCGATCGCCGCCCGGCTGCGGGCCGAACTCGCGCGGATCCCCGCGCGAACGCCGGTGGTGATCGTCTTCCCCCCGGTCTACGCACGCTCGGAACCGCCGGCTGGCAGCCCTCGGGCGGTGGCCGAGGCGGCCTGCCGCGCCGAAGTCCGAGCCGCGCTGTCGGAGCATCCGTCTAGCACGGTGGTGGATTGGCGCGATGGGCGCCCCGAGGCCGGGGATCCCGACCTGTTCTTCGACCAGACGCATTACAGGCTGCCGCTCGCCCGCATCCTCACGACGGACATCGCCGACGCAATTGTTCGCTTGCGAACACGGATGACAGACTAAAAGGTCTGTACCGTGACCGGATTGCCGCACGCGGCGGTACAGTGGGGGGCGCCTTCACATGGCGAGTCCCGGGCGCGTTGTCGCGATAGACCGCCTCGACTATACGGCACCTCACGTTATCGCCGCGCACCGGCCATCCCCTGGTGGGCGGCTCGATTCCAGCGAGGGTGACGCATGGCGAAGGTGACGCTGGAGGACGGCTACGTCCCGTCCGACGACGAGCCCTTCATGAACGACCGGCAGCGCGAATACTTCCGGCGCAAGCTGCTGAGCTGGAAGACCGATATCCTGCGCGAAGCGCAGGACACCCTGGTCGCACTCCAGAGCGAGAACGAGAATCATCCGGATCTCGCCGACCGCGCCTCATCGGAGACCGACCGGTCGATCGAGCTGCGGGCGCGGGACCGCCAGCGCAAGCTCACCGGCAAGATCGACGCCGCGCTCGCCCGGCTGGAGGACGGCTCCTACGGCTTCTGCGAGGAGACCGGCGAGCCGATCTCCCTGCGCCGCCTCGATGCCCGACCGATCGCGACCCTGTCGCTGGAAGCCCAGGAGCGCCACGAGCGGCGCGAGCGGGTCTACCGGGACGATTGAGCCTTCGTCCGTCGGCATTGCGAGGCGTCGCCGATCCTGCGGAGGCGACCGCTGATTCGCCCACGGGTCGATCAGGCGCTGGCTCGGCTTACTGCGTCAGACGCAGTGCGCCGATGCTCGACTGGATCTTCTGAAACGCCGCGATCAGGTCGTCTGCGGTGTTGGCGATGAAAAACTGGCTTGCCGAGGAGGCGCAGTTCTTCAGGAGCGTCTGGCCTGCCGCATCGATCGGGTCGGTCGAGACGCTGAATCCGATCGTGTAGATCGAGATGTTGACCGCCTTCGCGTTGGCGCAGGCCGTGGCAGTCAATGCGTCGAGCGCGTTCCGGGCGCTGTTGGCGTCCGAGACGTTCTGGTACTGCCCCGGCGGCATCCGCGGGTTGGCGCTCGTCTGGTTGGCGTTCTGGAAGTAGCCGGCCGAGAAATACAGCGATCCGGTCGGCGCGTTGGGATTGGCCGTCCAGCTGTTCGTGCCGTCGGTCATCAGGATCATGATCTTGTTGATCGCCGTAGCGTTCGACGGACTCGAGGTCGTCGTGTAGGCCGCCGACGCGGCTGCGGCCGGATTGATGGAAGCATAGCTGGACGAGAAGACGCTGACCGGCGAGAGCGTCCGCCAGCCCCACATGAGGCCCTCGAAGATATTGGTCGAGCCCAGCGGCGCCATGTTGCCGATGAGGCTCTTGAGCGCGGTCTGGTTGCTGGTGAGCGGCAGAAGCGGCTGCGTCGTGCAACCGAAATTCGGTCCGCTGGGGATCCCGAGATAGGTGCTGGACGTGGCGTTGCGTGGGTTCACGTATTTGCACGCCCGGGCCAGGGCGGTATCGTAAGACAAGCTCGAATTGATCGAGCAGGTGCCGAAGAAGCTGCTGTTGTCGTCGTCGATGTAGCTGTTGTACGATCGGTATGAGCCTGTATTGTCGTTAAAGTTGCTATAGGTGCTGCTCGCGTCGCCCGGCTCGTCGGGGGCGAACAACGGGACGAAATAGGAATCCTTGTTGCCGGAGGTCGGGGCGGCGTCCTGGGTGTTCAGCGGGTAAGGCAGCGATTCCAGGCATCCGCCCCAGCCCCAACCGCTGACGCCGCTGCTCTGCAGCTTTGTGAAGATGTCGAACCGGTTTGCGAAGCCGAACTGGCTGGCGCTCGTCACGTTGGTCCAGTGGAAGCTGGACTGCGCGTTCTGGTCGATCCAGCTCGCGGTCCGATAGATCGTCGGATTGACCGCCACGGCCCCGGCGAACGGCACGATGGAGATCCGGGTCGCGCTGCTGAAGGACGAGTTGGTGTAGACGTAGTTGACGAAGTTCGTCGCGGCCTGCTGCACCGCCTGCAGCTTCGACTGGCCGCCGCTCGACGCGGCCATCGACCCCGTATTGTCGAGCACCAGCGCGATCTCGAAGGTCTTCGGGATCGGCGTGGCGCATTGAGACGTGGCGCCCGGGTTGATGCGCGTGGTGCCGGTCAGCTTGCCGAAGAAGGTCGTCGACAGCTTGTGCGCCGTCAGGGTGATCTGGCGTGGGTTGCTGGTGATGGCCAGCGGGTCGACGACGAGGTTGGGCGCCCCCATGGCACCGATCATCGTCGTCTGGGCCAGGGCGTTCAGGTCGGCCGGGGTCGCGGTCGCGGGCGTCTGGCAGAGGAGCAGCGCGGTGGCGTCCGTCGCGGCTTGGAGCTTCGTTTCCAGCCGCGTCGCGAAACCGTAGTCGATGGCCGCACCGCTGAGCATGAGCATCGGCACGCTCATGAAAGCGAACAGGAGCGCCACGTTGCCGCGGCGGTCTCGGGTGAAGCGGTGGGGTGCGTTACGGAGCCGACTTATCGCACGCCGCTGCGTTCGCGCCGGGCAACACCACCTCAGTGTAGATATTGTTCCCATAGGTTTTACCGCCCCGCGTTGGCCATGGAACGACGCTGGAGAAGGTGATGGTGCCGCTGACACCCTTGGCGAGCTTCACCAGGGCGCTTCCGATCATCGGTGCATACGGGATGCTGACCTCGGCAAGGACGTAGCGCATGCCGAGAGTCTGATAGCCGGGCGGTACGGTGAGGCCGGTCGCCAGACCGGTGCTGCGCGGCGTGGCGTTGCCGGTGGCATAGCTGGAGCAGACGGTCGGGATCAGGGTCGAGCCCGAAAGTCCGACGCCCATCGCGCTGACTACAATCTTCGCATCCGCGGTGTTGAATGGGCGCATCACCGTTGTCGCCGAGGCGAAGATGTCGGTCATCAGGGGCGTACTGATCGGATTCTTGGTATCGCCCTGCGCGGTCAGATCGGCGACCGTGCGGGCAAGCACGGTCAGCTTGCGCCACTCGTCGAGGGCATGGGCCAGTTCGGTCATGCCGGCCCAGATCGCCAGCAGGACCGGCAGGATGACGGCGAACTCGACGGCAGCCGTGCCGCGGCGATCGCGCCGCAACTGCCTGGCCTTGCGCGGCAGGCGCCTCAGCATGGGCTCGCCCCGTTCGTCTGGTACGGTTCGGTGCGGAACACCGCGGTCGAGATTAGCAGGCTCGATCCGGCACCGCTGCCGGTCGTGAACTGCCGGGTGTTGAGCCCCATGAGGTTGAAGAAGGTCGGGAATTGCACGGCCGCGGTGACGATCACGATCGTCCCCGGCGCGGCGCAAGCGTAGTTCGTGCCGAATTTGGTGTTCCATGTGCCGGTCGTGCTGTTGACCGGGATCGTCGGGCTCGCGCTTGAAAACGTGCTCGAGGTCGTGACGTCGATCTTGACGTTCTGACAATTGAAGATGTTGACGATGGTGGCGTTGGCCGGGCCGCACATCGTGGTCTTCAGAGCCGCCAGAAGCTTGGTCGCGTCGGTCTGCCCGGCATTCGCCTGCTGGAATTCACCCGTGAAGATCGAGCGGACGGCGTTCTGCAAGGACCGGTCGAAATTCTGTGTGGCCCAGATTTGGAGAAGGACCTGAAAGATCGCGCCGCAGAGGGCGAGGAAGGGCAGGCTCACCAGAGCGAATTCCACCGCGGCGGCACCATCGGCCGCGCCACGGAGGCGTGCCAGATGCCGACCCAACGTTCTGCCTCGATCGGGAAACCCTGGTTTTATGTCCGTCATGCGCTGTGAATTACGCAGCAATAGTCTCGTGTATCTTCGTAGGATCGAGCTTTTACCAAAGACTTAATACGATTGCTGGGGTCGGCCCGGAACGAAACTTATCCCACCGGTTCCGGCCCGATCGCGCCGGCTCGGAGCGTCCCCACGCACGATTGACGGTCGAGTGAGCTGCACCACTTCCGGGTGCAGGCTTGGCCGGAGATCTCCATGAAACGCCCCCTGACCGCGATCGTGGCCGCCACGATCGCGGCCCTTACGCTGGCGGGTTGCGATCAGCCGAAGCCGGGACCGGCCGGCCCGCCCGGGCCGAAGGGCGATCAGGGGCCACCGGGACCGCAGGGTCCTGCCGGCCTGAACGGGGCGACGGGCGAACGTGGAATTACAGGTGAACGGGGCCCGCCCGGGCCCACGGGGCCGGCAGGTCCGGCCGTAAACAGCCAGATCCGGCTGGATGTCGCCTGCCGACGCGACGAGGAGTTGATCGGCGCCTATTGCCGGGGCATGGCGGTGCTGCCGTCCGTCACCGTTACGGACGGCGTCGCCACGGTCGGCTGCCTCGACATGACCGCGAAGGCCGCCAAGGATGCCCAGCCTGTCGCGGTCTGCATGAAGAAGCCGTGATGAGAGCCCTGGTCTCCGCCTTCCTGGCCGCGCTGGTCTCCACTGCCGCCTGCGCCCAATCGGTCGTCCCCAGCGAGCGCGCGGCCATCGACCTCGTACGCGACCGCCGCACCGCCGGGTTCGCCACCGTCGCTCAGACCCTGGCCTATGCCGAGCGCGTCACTGGCGGAGCCTTCAGCTTCGGCGGCTACCGCGTCGATTATCGCCCGGAGGCGCCCTTCGCCCGGGTGCGGATCTGCTACCGGCTGGGGATCGATCCGCCGACCTGCGGCCTCGATTACCGGGTTGCCGTGAATCCCGCCCACGTCGAGCCGTCCGACCGCTATGACGGCCTCACCCGCGATCTCGAACACGGGCCCCGCGCCTTCCTCCGGGCGTTGGCCCGCGATGTCGACCTCCAACGCCAGCCCGCGATCCTGCGGAAGATCCAGGCGGCGCTCGACCCGTACAACCCCTACGATTGGCGCTAAAGTTTAGAAGAGGCGAGGCCAGCGCAGCAGACGCTCCGGCGCGAAGGCCGCCACCGGCACCGCCGGGCTCCGGCCGGTGGCGAGATCGGCGACGATCTCCCCGGTAATCGGGCCGGTGGACAGGCCGATATGGCCGTGGCCGAAGGCGAACAACAATCCGTCGTGTCGGGGCGCCCGGCCGATCACGGGCATTCCGTCCGGCGTCGAGGGACGGGAGCCGAGCCACGGCGTATTGTCGAGGGGTCCGCCCAGCCGCAGGGTCCCGGCCGCTTCCTGGGAGGCCGCCTCGATCTGGGTATGATCCGGCGCGGCGTGGCTCGCGTTGAGTTCCACGCCCGACAGCACGCGCACCCGGTGATCGCTCATCGGCGAGAGGATCGAGCCGGCGCCCGTATCGAGCACCGGCCGGGTCAGCGGGGGGCTTTCCGGATGCAGGGCGTAGTGGCGATGGTAGCCGCGCTCGGCCGCCACCGCGAATCGGTAGCCCAGCGGCCGCGCGATCGCTCCCGAGGCGGCGCCGGCCGCGAGAACCACCTGGCGGGCCCGGACCGCACCGGACTCCAGATCGATCCGCCATCCGCCGGAATCGGGCGCCAGCCGCGCGACGCTGCCCCGGAGGCGCCGTCCGCCGAGACCGGAAAAGAGCGCCTCGCAGGCTTCGATCAGGCGACCGGGCTCGCGAACCGAGCCGGTCTCGGTCAGCAGCATCGCCTTGGCGTAGGGTCGGACCACGGCCGGCTCCAGATCGCGCAGGGCCGCCGTATCGAGGATGTCGAAGACCACGTCGTGCCCGGCCAGGATCTCGCGCTCCAGGGCGGCCCCCGCGAAAGCCGCTTCGGTGCGGTAGGCCTTCAGCCATCCGGTCCGCTGCAGCCGGTCGCTCGTCCCGGCCCGGGCCGCGAGGCGTTCATGGGCCGGGTAGGCGGCACTCGTCAGCGGCAGCAGCGCTTCGGCGGCCCGGCGCCAGCGGGTGGCGCGGGCGCTCGCCAGGAAATGCGCCGTGTAGGGAAGGATCCGCGGCAAGTGCGCGTAGTTCAGGCGCAAACCACGGTCGGCGTTGCGCAGATAGGCCGGGAGCTTGCCCCACAGGGCCGGGCTCGACATCGGCAGGATCGACCCACGGCTGACCACGCCGGCATTGCCGTAGGAGGTTCGGGCGCGGGCCTCGCCGGGATCGCACAGGACCACATCGAGGCCCCGATCCTTCAGCGCGATGGCGCTGGCGAGACCGACCATCCCGCCGCCGATCACCACGATGTCGGCCGTCTCGTCCGTCGCCATCGAGCCTTGTCCCGCGCAGCGCCAAGCGCAGCCTTCTGACCGGTTTCCACGCCCCTGGGTAGCGCCTTCCCGGTGGGCCGCCATGAGCCGGGCGCCGGGCAAAGACCATGAAGTCCTGCGCCATCGGCCCCAAGATCGGCTATGGAGCGGACCATGACTCTCGTTCGCTTCGCTCCTTCGCCGACCGGCTACCTCCATATCGGCAATGCCCGTCCGGCCCTGCTGAACGCGCTGTTCGCCCGCCGGACCGGCGGACGCTTCCTGCTGCGCCTCGACGACACCGATGCGGAACGCTCGACCGAGGCCTTCGCCCAAGCGATTCATGAGGATCTCGCGTGGCTCGGCATCAAGCCCGATCTGTTCGCCCGGCAGAGCGACCGGAAGGCGCAGCACGATACCGCCGCCGATCGCCTGCGCGCCGCGGGCCGGCTCTACCCATGCTACGAGACCCAGGAGGAGCTGGAGCGTCGCCGCAAGCGCCAGCTCGGCCGTAACCAGCCGCCGATCTACGACCGGGCGGCGCTCAAGCTCACCGCTGAAGAGCGTGCCACCCTGGAAGCCGATGGGCGGCGACCGCACTGGCGCTTCCTTTTGGAGGCCCGGACCGTGACGTGGGACGACCTCGTCCGTGGCCCGGCCCATGTCGATTGCGCGTCGCTGTCCGATCCGGTGCTGATCCGCGGCGACGGCAGCTACCTCTACACGCTGCCCTCGGTCGTGGACGACGCCGACCTGGGAATCACCCACGTCATCCGCGGCGAGGACCACGTCACCAACACCGGTGTGCAGGTGCAGATCTTCGAGGCACTGGGCGCCGCCGTTCCGATCTTCGGCCACCACAACCTGCTCACCACCGCGGACGGGGAGGGGCTGTCGAAGCGGCTCGGCCACCTGTCGCTGCGCGGCCTGCGCGAGGCCGGCTACGAGCCCGCCGCGGTGCGCTCCCTCGCCGTCCTTACCGGCTCCGCCGAATCCGTCCGGGCGGTCCCCGACCTCGACACTTTGGCCGGCCTGATCGACCTCGCCGAGATCTCGCGGGCGCCGGCCCGGTTCGACACCGCGGAGCTCGACGGTCTCAACGCACGCCTCGTCCACGCCATGCCGTACGCGGATGTTTCCGATCGGCTGGAGGACCTTGGAATTCCAGCGGATCGCGCGGAGGCGTTCTGGCTGGCGGTGCGGGCCAATCTCAACCGGGTCGCGGAGGCGGCCGAGTGGTGGCGGGTCGTCGCCGGTTCGGTCGAGCCGGTGCTGAGCGAGCCGGCGGTGATCGCGGCTGCGCAGGACAGTCTGCCGCCCGAGCCGTTCGGCCCCGAGACCTGGAAAGCCTGGACGACCGAGATCCGGACGCGAACCGGGGCAAAGGGCAAGGGCCTGTTCATGCCGCTGCGGCTCGCGCTCACCGGGCTGGAGCATGGGCCTGATCTCGCCGGTCTGCTGCCGCTGATCGGGCGGGACCGGGCGGCGCGGCGGCTGGCGGGTGAGGCGGCCTGAGCTACTCCGCCTCGGCCGTTTCCAGCTTGGTCGCCAGCGGCTTGTCGACGCGCCGTCCGTCGAGATCCACCACCTCCAACTGCCAGTCGGCGATGTGGCAGATCTCGCCAGTCTCCGGCAGACGATGAAGCGTGGCGATGACGAGGCCGGGAGCCGAACGCCGAGCTGGTCGGCCAGTTCGTCGGCCGGCATCGCGCCCGCAATCGGCCAGAGCCGTCGGGTCGACGCACCGCGTCCGGCTCGGCCTGCGCGGAGTCGAACGCGCCCGCGATGGCGTCGAGGATGTTGGCTGGCGTCACGAGCCCGTCGAAATGGCCGTCCTCGTCGTGGACCAGCGCCATCGGCACGGAGGCGCTGCGCTGAACCGTGAGCCGCGGTTCAGCGTGGTCGTGCTTCGATCAGCACCGAATCGAGCAGAAAGCTGCCATCCGGCTCGATCCGGAAATGCGCCGTGACCTCGGCGGCAGCCGAAGCCTGGATGGCCCGGATCGCCGCGACATGGGTCGGCGGCGTGCGCATACGGGCGATCCAGCTCGCGAATTCCATGCGCGGGCGGCTCGCCATGACGGCGCCCGGCGCGAAGCCGGCAGCCTCCAGCATGGCGCGCCATTCCGAGACCCGGTAGTCGCGCACGTGGGACGGATCGCGCAGCAGCTCGACCGCCTGGAGATGCGTGTCGAGCAGCGGATCCTCCGGGGCTACCACATCGCAGGCGACGAGCAGGCCATCGGGTTTCACCACCCGCCTCGCCTCCGCAAGGGCGGCCGGAACGTCACGCCAATGATGGGCGCTGAACCGGGTGAGCACCGCGTCGAAGCTCGCATCCGCGAAGGGCAGCGTCTCGGCCGCCCCCTGGTGGGTCTCGATCCGGTCGAGCCCACGCCGAGCTGCTTCGGCGGAGACGGCCGCCAGCATTTCGGCCGAGAGATCATAGGCAGTGACCGCAGCACCGGCCGCCGCCGCCGCGAAGGCGACGTGACCGCCGCCGCAGCCAAGATCGAGCGCCCGCGCCCCCGGCAGCGCGCCGATCACGGCGCCGATCCGATCGAGATCGGCACCGCCCGCATGGACTGCGCTGGTGACATAGGCCGTGGCCTGCGCGCCGAACTGGTCGACGACGTGGCTGGCGTGGCTGCGCCCGGACATGGGCTTGTCTCCTGGAGCGGACGCATCGTGCGTACGACCTCGCGGGGACGATGCCTCGCGCTGTCGTGATCCGCAATCATGCAAGCTGAGCAAGCGCTGCGGAGGCTATGCTCACGCGCGCGCGCGTTCCCAATCCTGCCGCCCGTGCAGGGTGCGGATGACGAGGATGCCCGCTCCGTTTTCGAGGTAGACGATCATGTGGGCGCCGTAGGGATGGAGCCGCACCGGCGGGTCGAACGCTTGGCGCTCGCGCGCCATCCGCTGGTTAGCGGCCAGCAGCCGGAACGCAGCGAACAGTCCGTTCTAGAACCGTTCCACCGCAGCCTCGCCAAAGCGGATCGCGCCCGCCGCGTAGGCTTTTGCGAGATCCTCATCAGCCCGCTGTGTCGTCCGGAAACTCATTCGCCCCGAAGGACCGCCAACCTCTCCCGGCCGAGGCGACGAGTATCCTCTTCCGTTCGGTCACTGACGCCACTCGCCAAGCCCTCATCGACGAGTCTTTGCAGATCATCGATCTTCCCAAGGCGCTCTTGGTCCCGCCGGATCAGATCTCGCACGTAGTCGCTGGCATTGGCATAGCGGCTTGCGCCGGCTTGAGCTTCGACCCAAACCTTCAAAGCGTCGGGCAACGAGATCGTCATGGTCGCCATGTCGGAATCTCCTCGCGGTACGATGCCAGGAATCGACCTCGTCTGCCAAAGAATCGGTCGGCAGCATCACGCACGCAGCGGCCACCACACGAATCGGCTCATGACGCCAGCGGCTCCAATCGAGACAGCCGCAGGGCCACGGCCAGCGCCAGCCCGTAGAGCCCGCCCACGAACAGCACCACGCCGGTCCAGCCGGAATGGGCGAAGAACCAGCCGCCCGCCGTGCCGAGCACGGAGGAGCCCAGATAGTACATGCACAGGTAGACCGAAGAGGCTTGCGCCCGGTCGCGCCGCGCGCGCCGACCGACCCAGCTGCTCGCGACCGAATGTGCCGCGAAGAAGCCTACCGTCGTGACCACGACGCCGAACACGATCAGCACGACGTTGTCGAAGAGGGTCATCAGGATCCCGGCGAGCCCGAGGCTGGTTGCGAGCCACAACACCCGCCGCCGGCCGAACCGGCTGGCGAGCTCCCCGGCGACCGGGCTGCTCACCATGCCGGCGAGGTAGACCGAGAAGATCAGCCCGATCACCGTCTGGCTCAGAGAGAAGGGCGGATCGAGCAGGCGGAACCCGATGTAGTTGTAGATGCAGACGAAGCCGCCCATCAGCAGGAACGCCTCGACGAACAGCCATGGCAGGCCGGCATCGCGGAAATGGTGGCCGAAGCTGCCCGGCACCTCGCGCCACGCCATCCGGCGCGCCACGAAGCTGCGGGAGGGGGGCAGCCAGCGCCAGAAGGCAACGGCCGCAGCCAGTGCCAGCACGCCGATCGTGGCGAGCCCGATCCGCCAACCGACATGATCGGCCATCACGCCGCTGATGAGTCGTCCCGACATGCCGCCCAGCGCATTGCCGCCGACCAGAAGGCCCATCGACAGGCCGATCGCCTGCGCGTCCATCTCCTCTGCCAAATAGGCCATGGCGACCGCCGGCAGGCCGCTCGCCGTGAGGCCGGTGAGTGCGCGCAGGATCAGGAACCCATGCCAGCCGGGGACCAGGGCGGCCACGATGGTGAGCAGCGCGGAGGCCAGGAGTGAGGCCAGCATCACGGGCTTGCGGCCCCACATCTCGGACAGCGGACTGACTACCAAGAGCGCCATGGCCAGCAGGCCGCAGGGCAGCGACAGGGCGAGGCTGCTCTCGGCCGGGGACACGCCAAAATCCGCGGCGTAGATCGGCAGCAGGGGCTGCACCGCGTAGAGCACCGCGAAGGTCGAGAACCCCGCGGCCGCCAATGCCAGCGCCGTCCGGCGGAAGACCGGCGTGCCTGACCGGATCAGCCGCCCGTCCGCTTCGCTGTCCATGCCCGTCCCGCGTTGCCGATCTTCGCGCGTTGGTGATGTCCGCAGGTGCCGTCGTCAACTGCCGCGCATCGGGCTGTCGGGGCGATCAGCGTTCGCAACGCCCCGCGTGTAGGGCCGTCGCGCCTGGAACGCGATCGCCTACTTGATGATGCTGTGGAAGAACGCGGCCAACCGCTGCGCATCCGCCCCGGGCGGCAGGTCGCCGGGCTCTCTGGCGTTTAAGGCAATCGCGGATCAGCACGAGCGTTGTGCGGCCTCCGTGGCGGAGCTGTTGGCGCGGGCTGTCGGTGGCGGGAAGGCTGCTGAACACGCCGAGGATCAACAGGTTGCCGCGCGACTGGTTCGAAGGGGCAACGTCGATGCTGCCGTCCAGCCTCATGTGCAGGCCCTTGCGCGCCTGTGGCTTCTCAGCCTCGGGCCGCCCGACTGACGTTGCATGTGAAGGACTGGGCGGCCGACGGCGGCCGCCCGATCGAGACGTCCTCTCCACTCAGCGTGGCGGCGGTGGCGCTGCCTGTCCCTGCCCCTCGCCCTGCTGAAGCAGCGGCGTGATCCGCTGGACGACGACGCGGCGGTTTTCCCGCGACGGGCCCTGCGTGTTCACCTTCAGGTACTGCTCGCCGTAGCCCTGCGTGGTCAGGTTCTCGGGTGGCACGCGGAACTGCTCGGTGAGCACGGTCGCCACCGACTGGGCACGCCGGTCCGACAGGGAGAGGTTGTCGATCGCGGAGCCGACCGCGTCGGTGAAGCCTTCGATCAGGAAGACTTCGCGCGGGTTGGCCTGGATGGCGCGGTTCATCGCGGCCGCGATCACCGAGAGCTTCGCCGCCTGCTCCGGCGTGACCGTGAACGAGCCGGTGTCGAAGGTGATCGCGTTGATATCGACCGAGCGCATCCGGGCCCGGAGGTCCGGGCTGTAGCGGATCTGGTCGAGGGTATAGCGGCGCTCGACGGGGACCACCGGCGGTGCCGTCAACGCCTCGTAGACCTCGCCCTCGTCGGCCTGCGCGTAATCCACGATGTAGCGGTCCCGCGGGATCCGGATATCCGGGGGCGGCAGCACCACCACGTCCTCATAGATCGGGCGGATCGGGCCCGCGTAGCTGTTGTCGATCAACACGACTTCGCGGCCGTCACGATAACGCAGGTACCGGCGCAGCATCCGCCCGTCATCGGCGGTCACGGTCACGACCTGCTCCCCGCCCGGCCGATCGAGGTAGCTGTAGAAATCGGCGCCCTGCTGCACGTAGCGGTAGCCGCGCGGATCGAGGGCACGGAAGCGCTCGTTCTCGTCGTGGCGGATCAGGTAGGTGTCACGGTCGCGCACGATGATGCGCCCGGGCTCGCGGTAGTAGGTCCGCCCGTCCTCGTTGTACTCGCGCCGCTCGCGGACCACTTGGTCGAAGCTTCGGACGTTATCGTCTTGGCGGAAGCCGCCCGGCACGTAGCCCGGCTGACCCGGCGCGCTGAACACGCCATTTCCAGCGCGCCCGCCGGGGCCACCGACTTGGCCCGGGCCGCCGGCTTGACCCGGCGGCTGAAATGGACGCCCGGGGATGCCCGGGGCTTGGTTGGGCGGAACGGGGCGACCCGGTTCTGCGCCAGGGCCGGCATTCGGCTGTGCGCGACCATCGGGCTGGACGTCCTGACGCTGGAACGGCCGCCCGGGCACGCCCGGCGCCACGTTGGGCGGAGCTGAACGGTTCGGCTCGGCACCGGGATTGGCATTCGGTTGCGGCCGGTCACCGGGCTGCACATCCTGGCGCTGTGGATTCTGGCGCTGAAGATCCTGGCGCTGGTCCGGCCGTCCGGGAGCTCCGGGAGCCGTGTTGGGCGGCATGGGACGGCCCGGCTCGGCGCCGGGTCCTGTACCCGGCTGCGGGCGGTTGTCGCGCTGGTTGTCGGGCCGCTGATCGGGCCGACCGGGAGCACCCGGCGGCGGGTTCGGGCGATCGGCATCGGGCGCACGGCGATCACGATCGGGGCCCTGTTGCCGCGGCGGCGTCCCTGGCCGGTCGTTGTCGGGCCGGGGCTGGGCGCCGGGACCGCCGTTCCGATCCGGTGCGGGCCGATCCGGTTGACGGTCCTCCCGGTCGGGCTGGCGCTCCTGACGGTTCGGCCGGGCATCCGGCGAACGCGGCTCCGGACGGTTCGGCCGCGCGTTGGGAGACCGCTGCTCTTGACGGTCCTGGCGGTCCTGCCGCTGCTCCTGACGATCCGGGCGAGCATCCGGCCGCTCCTGGGCTGGCGGACGAGGGGCCGGCGGTTCCGGCCGGCGCTCAGGCGCACGTTCCCGTTGCGGGGGCTCGGCCTGACGCGGGGCTTGCGGCTCGGGACGCTCGCGCGGCGGCGGAGCTGCTCGCTCCGGACGCGGCTCCGGCCGCTCGCGTCCTGCCGGCGGGCCGGGACGTTCCTGCGGCGGGCCGGGACGTTCCTGCGGCGGGCGCTCCGGACCTGGGCCACCGCGCGGGGGCTCACCGCCGCGGGGCCCACGCTCCTCCGGACCGCCCTGCGCCAGCAGGATCCGGCCCGGCGACGCATCGGCCGGTTGGAGGGAGGTCAGAGCCGGCAGCACGGTGCCGGTCAGGAGAAGCAATCGCAGGAGCCGCATCGAGGCCTCGTATCGGGTCAGGCCGAGCCGAACACGGAACGCTACGATTGGTTCCCCGCAAGTACGCGCTAAGGGGTAAGACGCTGTGGAACAGCGATCACATTCGGCGCGATGATGCGCACGGCGACGTGATCCGGCTTGGCGCGATTGGACGGCTGCGCTTCAGGGTCGACCCAGCCCCTGCCGGCGTCGGGCCCTGTGGCAGACGCCTCCGCGTTGCTCTTCACAGCGCGTCCGGCGACGTCGGCAGCCAGTTCCGCGGCGGTTCGGTCGGCGCGGCCGACCAGCGTCAGCCTAACCTTCGGGCGGGACAACGCCTCGGCCTGCATCGGCGTCACGAAGATGTCGCCCTTGTGCCGGACCAGCATGCTCTCGGCCTTGACCAGCGACTGCGCCCAGGTCTTGCCCTCAGGCTTGCAGGAGCAGTTCGGCACGAATTCCTTGCGGAACTTGAAGGCGTTGGCGAGGCTCGTATAGGCGCGGCTGCCCTTCACCGTGGCGGCATGCTTCAGCGCATCGTCGCCGTAGGGCATCGAATAGGCCTGCGCCTCGGCGCCGGGGCAGAGCGCTTGGCACATCTCGTCCGCGCCGCCGCGCCCTTCGGGCAGATTGCGCAGCGGGAAGAACCCGCCGTCGCAGATCCGGACGCAGACCATCTGCGGGCCGCCTCGGGCATAGGATTCGCCGCTCGCCGCGTAGGTCTCCCGCGTGGGGCAGGTCGAAGCCACGAGGCTCTGGAGTTCGCGCCGGCGCGCTCCGTCGTCGTCGAGCACCGCGCCGCCGTAGGTGGCCTTGAGGGCGCGGATCCGCTGCTCCACGGCACCGCATTGCGGTGGCCGCGTATCGAAGAACAGGAATTTCTCCGAGCAGTTGAGGCCGCGGTAATAGGCTTCCAGCCGCCCGATCTCGTCGTTCAGCGCCCGCGTCGTGCTGCCGCCGTTTTGGATCGACGCCAGCTCGGCCCGATAGCGCCGGCACTGGGGTGAGGGCATCTGCGGAACCGGCCGCGTCTCGGCGGCCGACGGTGTCTCCTGCGCGGCAGCCGGCGCAACGAGGGGGCTGGACAGTCCGAGGGCCAAGACCGCAATCGAAAGGATGCGGCCGAGCGAACGGACGATCGGACGTTGAGGCATAAGCTGCATCGCGTTGGCCGGGTACGCTGCGCTCCGAAAAGGCCGGGCGGGGCGCATCCGCGCTTCGGGGCCGAAGCAACGCGATCCTACGCCCCCTCGCAGGACGGCAACACCCCCCCTACATCCCATCGGCAAGCTTGAGGGGGAATTGGCCGGTGATGTGGTTTCGGAGTCTCACCTATGTTGGCGTTCTGGCGCTGGGGATGGCGGCAGCGGGCCCCGCGGCCGCTCAGGAGCCGGACCGGATTTTCGACAAATCGACGGTCTGGCGGCCGCTCACGCCGAACGACAAATTGGTCGTCTACGGCATTGACGACCCGGCGGTGGCGGGTGTCGCCTGCTGGTACACGCAGCCCGAGAAGGGCGGGATCAAGGGTACGCTGGGTCTGGCCGAGGATGTCTCGGACATCTCGTTGGCCTGTCGCCAGACCGGCCCGGTCGCCTTCAAGGGCAAGCTGAGCCAGGGCGAGGTGGTGTTCAGCGAGCGCCGCTCGCTGATCTTCAAGTCGATGCAGATCGTGCGCGGCTGCGACACGCGGCGCAACACGCTGATCTACATGGTCTATTCCGACAAGGTGATCCAGGGCTCGCCGAAGAACTCGAGCTCGGCGGTACCGCTCGCCCCCTGGGGCACGGAGCTGGCACCGAAATGCGCGGACGCCATGAAGTAGGGTAGGCCCCGCGGCCGGTCTTCGACTGTCAGTCCTGGCAGGTGATCCGGATCGGCCGCTCCAGCGGGGTCGAGATGGGCTGGCTGATGGCGCCCGTATACTCGTCGGCGGCGGCGATCCCGTAGGAATTGGCTGCCGCGTAACCCTGAGCCTCGCACCACGCGTTGGCGACGACTTGGCCGCAGCTGCTCCCGGGCGTCGTCAGGCAGTCGCCGACGCCGTAGCCGTCGCTCAACGGGATGAGGAATGTCTTCTCGACGTGGCTCGGCGCCTTCACGGGCGTCTCGCCGTCGCTGCCGGCCAGCGCGGCATGCGCAAGACCTGCGGTGGCGAAGGCCGTGACTAGGGCGAGGATACCGTTTGCCGAGCGACGCATCGAGGGTCCTTGAGCACAGGAACTGCGGCGTGAGGTTCGTTGCCCGGACGGTCCGACGCCGCGGTTAAGGAAGCCTTACCCGCACGATGCGAGCGCCTGCTCGAATTCCTCACGCTTTTGCGTTAGCCCCATCGCGCGAGCCGCGCCGTCGCGGCGATGCAACAGGATGCCGTGGCGGCACCGGTCGCCGCGCCACGTTTCGGCCCTTCTTGGCCGCGTGCGCCCCGTAGGCCTCTGAAGGCAGGCTCGTTTTCGTCGGCGATCGCGCCGGGAGGAGGGTGGGATTCATGGCGCTGATGTTGCGGCTCTACAACACGCTGACCGGCGCCAAGGAGAGCTTCGCGCCGATCGATCCGGAGCATGTCCGCATCTATGCGTGCGGCCCGACGGTCTACGACGCCGCCCATATCGGCAACGCCCGGCCGATCATCGTGTTCGACCTGCTGTTCCGGATACTGCGCCACCTCTACGGCGCCGCGCACGTGACCTACGCGCGCAACGTCACGGACGTGGACGACAAGATCAACGCCCGGGCGGCCGAGCGCGGCATCACCATCCGCGAACTCACCGATGGGACGCTGGCGCAGTTCCACCGCGACGTGCGCGACCTCGGCGTACTGATGCCTGACAATGTGAACGTGGCCGGCGAGCGCCCCCGCTTCATCGAGCCTCGCGCCACCGATCACATTGCCGAGATGGTGGCGATGATCGAGGCGCTGGTCCGCTCCGGCCACGCCTACGTGGCTGCGGGCCATGTCCTGTTCGATGTGCCGTCGATGCCGGAGTACGGCGGTCTGTCGAAGCGCCCCCTCGACGAGATGGAGGCCGGTGCCCGGGTCGAGGTCGCGCCCTACAAACGCTCGCCCCTCGACTTCGTGCTGTGGAAGCCCTCGAAGCCAGGCGAGCCGTCCTGGCCGTCGCCGGCCGGGATCCCCGAGCCGGGGCGTCCGGGTTGGCATATCGAGTGCTCCGCCATGTCGGCCAAGCATCTGGGTCAGACCTTCGACATCCACGCGGGCGGGATCGACCTGATCTTCCCGCACCACGAGAACGAGGTGGCGCAATCGCGCTGCTGCTTCGACACGCCCGTCATGGCCAACGTCTGGCTGCACAACGGCTTCCTCCAGGTAGAGGGGGAGAAGATGTCGAAGTCGCTCGGCAACTTCGTCACCATCCGCGATGTGCTGAAGGACTGGCCCGGCGAGGTGGTGCGGCTCACCATGCTGAAGACGCACTACCGTCAGCCGATCGACTGGACGTTGCGCGGGCTCGAGGAATCGAGCCGGGTGCTCGACCGCTGGTACAACGCCGCCGGGGATGCGCCAGTGGCGCGCGATATCCCCGACGCGGTCGTCGAGGCCCTGTGTGACGACCTCAACACGCCGGCGGCGATCAACGAGCTGCACCGGCTCGGCTCGGAGGGGCAGTCCGCCGCGCTGCGGGCTGGCGCGAACCTGTTCGGCCTCCTCGCACGCACCCGCAGCGACCGGGAGCAGGATGCGGTCGCCGCCTCCGGCGTCGATGTCGCGGCGATCGACGCACTGATCGCCGAACGACGCGCGGCCCGGGCTGCCAAGGATTGGGCGGCTTCCGACCGGGCGCGCGACGCGCTGACCGCGATGGGCGTGGCCGTCAAGGACAACAAGGACGGCACGACCACGTGGACGGTGGCGCGCTGACGTTTCGGCCGCGTCCTCGCGCCCGCTTGCCCCGGAGCGTGCGGGCGGCATCTGTCAGGCAGGACCGTTCGCCGGAAAAAGGGATCCGCACGTGACCATCTTTGGAACCCTTGGGTGGCGCCTCACCCGCGCCGGATCGGCGTTCGCGCTCGGGCTCGGCTTCGCCGGGCCGGCCGCAGCGATCCAGGGCGGCGCGCCGGCCGGGCGGGACGCCCTGGCGCAGGCCACCGTCGCTATCGGCACGATCACGCAGCCCGAGGAGGCGCTGAAGCTCACCCGCTGCACCGGCGTCCTCATCGCGCCGGACCTCGTGCTGACGGCGGCGCATTGCGTGAACGGTGATCCCCTCGGCGCGCTGGTCGTCTTCTTCCGCGGCACCGAGCCGGCGCAGCCTGTCTACGGCGCGCGCGTCGCGGCCCGCTACAGCCCCGATCCGGGGGAGATGCTGCCGAACGCGGCCCCCGACGTGAGCCTCGCCGACCTCTCCCTGGATCTGGCGGTGCTGCGCCTCACGGAGCCGGCGCGCGGCCACCGGCCGATCGCGCTGGCGGCCGATGCCGGGCGGGTTCCGAAGACCCTTCGGATCGCCGGTGCCGGCCTGTCCGGGACCAGCGTCGGGCGCCTGCGCACGGCAACGCTGACGCCGCTGGCCGCCAGTAGCACCGGGTTGACCATCGCGCAGGCTCGGGGCGCCCGGGTCTGCTTCGGCGATTCCGGTGGGCCGGTGGTCGCCCAGGACCGGCGTGGCCTCTACGTCTGGGGCGTCGCCAGCGCGGTGATCAGCCGGGCCGCGCCGTGCGGCAGCTACGTGGTGATCGCGCCGGCCGCGCAGGTCTTTTCGAAAGCGCGCTGAAGTTTCGGAGCCGCGCGCCCATCGAGAACGCGAAAACCCCGCGCGGCCGGACCGCACGGGGTTTTTCGGAAGCGGATCTCTTGGCGGATCAGACCGCCATGCGCTCTTCGCTGTCCATCGGCTCGCGCAGCACGTAACCGCGGCCCCAGACGGTCTCGATGTAGTTCTTGCCCGAGCTGGCGTTGGCGAGCTTCTTGCGCAGCTTGCAGATGAAGACGTCGATGATCTTCAGCTCCGGCTCGTCCATGCCGCCGTAGAGATGGTTCAGGAACATCTCCTTGGTGAGCGTCGTGCCCTTCCGCAGCGAGAGGAGTTCCAACATCTGGTATTCCTTGCCGGTCAGGTGCACCCGGGCGCCGCCGACCTCGACGGTCTTCTGATCGAGATTCACGATCAGATCACCGGTGGTGATGACCGACTGGGCATGGCCCTTCGATCGGCGCACGATGGCGTGGATCCGCGCCACAAGCTCGTCCTTGTGGAACGGCTTGGTGAGGTAATCGTCCGCCCCGAAGCCGAGACCCTTCACCTTGTCCTCGATGCCGGCCATGCCGGAGAGGATCAGGATCGGCGTCTTCACCTTCGCCACCCGAAGGTTGCGCAGCACCTCGTAGCCCGACATGTCGGGCAGGTTCAGATCGAGGAGGATGATGTCGTAATCGTACAGCTTGCCGAGATCGATACCCTCCTCACCGAGATCGGTGGTGTAGGTGTTGAAGTTCTCGGACTTGAGCATCAACTCGATGCTCTGCGCAGTCGCGCTGTCGTCCTCGATCAGAAGTACCCGCATCGTCGGTCCCCAGCCCCGCCGGCCGCATCAGCGCGTAGACACGTCCCGTCGTTCGCCCGCCACCGGCCTGTGGACGGGCGCCTCGTCGCTCTTGACGTGGGACGCTATGGATTAATCGTTAACAAAACCTGATTCCCGACCGCAAGCGCTACGTTCGCCAATCTGCGAGCGTGACCGGAGAAAGAAGGCTCCCCCGACCCCGTCCGGGACCGTAATTCCGCTTCACTTGCGACCGGGGCGTCCGCCCCGGCGGTCTAAGTACTTCTCACGAAACGCTACGGTCCGAGCTGTGGTTCACCGGACACAGCGCCCGATTTCATCGAGCTTGGCCGTGAACCTCTGCCGGACCGAACCGCTGCGTGCTCGTGGGTCGCAGTGTTAAGGAGCCCGGTAAACGAAGCGTTGAGAGCGCGGCTCATGACACAGGATTCGGCAAGATCCGTCTCCTCCCTCGCAGCGGCGCAGGCCGCGCTGGAGCGCGTGGAGGTGCTGGAGACGTTCGGCCGGGTCGTGGCGATCCGGGGCCTGTTGGTGGAAGTCGCCGGCCCCGTGGCGGCGATGCGGCTCGGCGGGCGGATCGACGTCGAGGGCGCGAACGGCCACGGGCTGGTCCCCTGCGAGATCATCGGCTTCCAGGGCGACCGGGCGCTGGCCATGCCGTTCGGGTCCCTGGAGGGCGTCCGCCGCGGCTGCCCGGCCTTCGTGCGCGACGAGGCCGCGGGGGCGATCCGCCCCTCGGGCGCTTGGCTCGGGCGCGTGGTCGACGCCCTGGGGCGACCGGTCGACGGGCTCGGGCCCCTGCCGCAGGGACCGGACATCTATAGTCTGCGGGCCGATCCGCCGCCCGCCCATGCCCGGACCCGGGTCGGCGGCCCGCTGGATCTCGGCGTCCGCTGCATCAACACCTTCCTGACCATGTGCGCCGGCCAGCGGATGGGCATCTTCGCGGGGTCCGGCGTCGGCAAGTCGGTGCTGCTCTCGATGCTCGCCCGCTACACGGCGGCCGACGTGGCGGTGATCGGGCTCGTGGGCGAGCGCGGCCGCGAGGTGCAGGAGTTCCTCCAGGACGATCTGGGTGCCGCCGGCCTCGCGCGCTCGGTCGTCGTGGTGGCGACCTCCGACGAACCGGCCCTCATGCGCCGCAACGCGGCCTACGTGACCCTCTCGGTGGCGGAGCATTTTCGCGATCAGGGCGCCAAGGTGCTGTGCATGATCGATTCGATCACGCGCTTCGCCATGGCTCAGCGTGACATCGGCCTCGCGGCCGGCGAGCCGCCCACCGCCAAGGGCTACACACCGACCGTCTTTTCCGAATTGCCGCGCCTGCTGGAGCGGGCTGGGCCCGGGGTGGGGCAGGGGACGATCTCGGCGCTTTTTACGGTGCTGGTCGAGGGTGACGACCACAACGAGCCGGTGGCCGATGCGGTGCGCGGCATCCTCGATGGTCACATCGTGATGGAGCGGGCCATCGCCGAGCGGGGCCGCTACCCGGCGATCAACGTGCTGCGCTCGGTCTCGCGGACCATGCCGCGATCCTGCGATCCGGCCTACCTGCCGGTGGTGCGGCGGGCGCGCCGGGTGCTCTCGACCTATGCCGATATGGAGGAGCTGATCCGGCTCGGTGCCTACCGCGCCGGCTCATCCCAGGAGGTCGACGAGGCCGTGGCGCTCATGCCTCATCTTGAGGCTTTTCTTGGGCAGGGTAAGGAAGAAGCAACGTCCATCGGCGATGGTTACGCACGGCTCGGTCAGATCGTCGGCGGGGCCTAGGGGCACGGGCCAGGCGCGATCCTCGGCACGGCCTTGAGCGTTGCGTGGAGTGAGCGTCCTGATGAAATCGCGTGACACGCTGATCCGCCTGCGCCGCTTCCAGGTCGATGAGAAGCGCCGGCGTGTGACCCAGATCGAGATGATGATGGCCGACTTCCAGCGCATGGCGGTGGAACTCGACCGCGAGGTCGCCGTCGAGGAGGCCCGCGCCGGCATCACCGATGTGGGCCACTTCGCCTACCCGACCTACGCCCGCGCGGCGGCCACCCGCCGGGACAACATGCGCCAGTCCGCCCAGGCCCTGGAGGGCCAGCTCGCAGAGGCCAAAGCCGAGCTCGGCGAGGCCTTCGAGGAGCTGAAGAAGGTCGAGATCCTCAACGACCGCGAACGTACTGCCGAGCGGGCCGCAGAACTGGTCCGTGACCAGGCCGCGATGGACGGGATCGGACTGAACCGCGCCCGCGGCTGATGCGATCGGCCCCCGAGCCGGTGCGTGGCACGAAACCGTCATGATCAGCTGACAAGGGGGCCCCTTGGTGGCGTCACGCCGCTTGCAGGGCGCCGCGTGACGGCGCATCAGGGGTTATCCCCGGGGCGTCGGTGTTCATGAAGAAGATTAGCGAGTTCATCTGGCCACTGATCGGCCTCGCCGCCGTCTTGATATCGGGCTATTTTCTCTATCAGGAATTGAAGTCGACCTCGCTGTCGGCGATCTGGGCCGCAATCCTGGCGATCCCGCCGCATCGGATCCTACTCGCGGCGCTCTCGACGCTGGTCGCCTACGCGGCGCTCGCTTGGTACGACCGAATCGCACTGCTACATTTGGGCGTCCGCCACATCTCGTTGTTGTTCGTCTCACTCTGCTCGTTCACGACCTACGCGCTGTCGCACAATATTGGTGCTTCGGTCTTCTCGGGCGCCCTGGTGCGCTATCGGGCCTACACCGCCAAGGGCCTGACCGCGGCGCAGGTCGCCGTGCTGGTGGCGCTCTGCTCCTTCACCTTCTTCCTGGGCACGATCCTGCTCGGCGGCTTCACGCTGGTCGTCGATCCGCACCTGCTGTCGCGGCTCGACGGCAAGCTGCCGGGCTTCCTCACCGATCCGAAGGCCGCACTGATCGTCGGCATTGGCATGCTGGCCTTCGTCGGCCTGTACGTGATCGGATCGATCCTGCGCCTGCGCCCGCTGCACATCCGCTCGTTCAAGCTGGAATATCCGCGGCCCGGCATCATGGGCCGCCAGCTCCTGGCGGCGCCGCTGGAGCTGCTGGGCGCGGCGGGCATCATCTACTTCGCGCTTCCCGACGCGATGAATCCGGGTTTCATCCCGGTGCTGGCGATCTTCCTGGCGTCGTTCTCGGTCGCGCTCGCCTCGCACGCCCCGGGCGGTCTCGGCGTGTTCGAGATCGTGTTCATCACCGCGATGCACATCACCGACGAGGCGCAGAAGGATGCGATCATCGCGGCGGTGATCATCTTCCGGATCTTCTACTTCTGGATCCCGGCGCTGATCTCCGTGGTCGTGGTGATCGCGTTCGAGCGGTCCAGGCTGGCGGCGGCGATCGGCTCCGCGGCGCACGGGCCGAAGGCGACTGTGGTGCCGGATCCGCCGGTCGTGGTCCCGGGGCTCAATCCCCATGAGCTCGAGCGGGAACTGAAGCAGAAAGCGATCTGAGGCGGGCAAGCGGACGTAGCTCCGCTCCAGAAGTGGCTTGCTGATCTGCGCAGCGTGGGCTGGTGATCGCCGCGAGACGTGGCACGGGTCCCGTCTCTCGTCTGGGCTACCGATTCACAGATCTCCCTCCGGCGCCATCGCCCTGAGAGCCGAGCGCCTTTCCTCTTGCCCGTGCGGGGAGGGGCCAGGGGTGGGGGTGGTTCGGGATGAGGTGCAGCGGTGCCATCTGCACGACCCCCACCTCCAAAGCCTCCCCGCAAGGGGGAGGAGAGAACCCCGCGGCCAGCGATGTGTGAACATCGTAGCCCGTGCGGGACAAGGATAGGTTGAGGGATGAGGACGCCCAGAACGGGGTTCGACTCAAACGCACCGCTGCGGCGCGCCTAGCCTCCAACGCTCTCGACCCCCGCCTGCATGGTAGAGTGGGCCATCGTGCTCGGTCATCGGCGGCGGTGTTGCCCTCAGATCGAGCTCACCGTCCGCAGCCGTGCGCGCGGGTGGATCTCGGCCTGGCTCATCACCGGGGTCTCCCGGCGGAAGCGCTCGATGATCGAACGCACGAACGGCCGGGTCTGCGCCGAGGTCACCAGCACGGGCATCTCGCCCTGCCGCGCCGCCGCCTCGAAGCGGTCGCGCACCGCCGTCACGAATTCGCTGAGCTTCGAGGGCTGCATCGCGAGGTAGCGCTCCTCTCGCTCGCCGACGATCGATTCCAAGAAGGCCTGCTCCCAGGCCGGCGACAAAGTGATGATCGGCAACGCGCCGTTCTGATCCTGATACTGGGCGCAGATCTGGCGCCCGAGCCGGGCACGGACATGCTCGACCACGTCGCGGGGGTTCTTCACGCCGCCCGCAACCTCGGCGACCGCCTCCACGATCGCCCCGAGATCGCGGATCGAGACGCGCTCGGCCAGGAGGAACTGCAGCACCCGCTGAATGCCGGTCGTGGAGATCTGCGACGGCACGATCTCCTTGAGCAGGTCGGTGTGATCCTTCGACAGCTCGCGCAGCAGCTTGGAGACCTCGACGTGGTTCAGAAGCTCGGAGACGTGTGCCTTGATCAACTCGGTGAGGTGCGTCGAGACCACGGTGGCGGCGTCCACGACCGTGTAGCCCTTGAGTTGTGCCTGATCACGCAGCGCTGCGTCGATCCAGGTCGCCGGCAGGCCGAAGGTCGGCTCCAGCATGTGCTGGCCCGGTAGCTGGACCTGCCCGCCCATCGGATCCATCGCCATGAACTGGCCGGGGAAAATCCGGCCGGTGCCGGCCTCGATCTCCTTTACCCGCACCACGTAGGTGTTGGCGTCGAGCTGGACGTTGTCGAGGATTCGCACGGAGGGCATCACGAAGCCCAGTTCGGCTGCGAGCTGGCGGCGCAGCGCCTTGATCTGGTCGGTGAGCCGGTCCTGGCCCTCGCCGTTCACGAGGGCGAGCAGCGCGTAACCCATCTCGAGCTTCAGGTCGTCGAGCTTGAGCAGATCGGTGACGGTCTCCTCCTTCGCGGCCGCCACCGCCTTCGCGTCGATCGGCGCACCCTCCGCATCCAGCGGTGGTGCCTCCTTGGCGGTCTTGTTGATCCGCCACGCGGCATAGCCGGCGCCGCCGCCCAGCAGCAGGAATGGCAGCATCGGCATCCCGGGCAGGAGCGCGATCAGCAGCATCACCGCCGCCGACATGCCGAGCGCCTTCGGATAATGGGCGAGCTGCTTGCCCAAGGCCTTGTCGGCCGCGCCCTTCACGCCCGCCTTGGAAACCAGCAGGCCGGCGGCCGTGGAGACGATCAGGGCCGGCACCTGGCTCGCCAGGCCGTCGCCGATGGTGAGCAGCGTGTAGCTCTTGGCGGCGTCGCCGAAGCTCAGGCCCTGCTGCGCCACGCCGATGATGATGCCGCCGACCACGTTGATGAAGGTGATCAGCAGCGCCGCCACGGCATCGCCGCGCACGAATTTCGAGGCGCCGTCCATGGCGCCGAAGAAGGACGATTCCTCTTCGAGCGCCGAGCGCCGGGCTTTGGCGGCCTTCTCGTCGATCAGCCCCGCCGAGAGGTCGGCGTCGATCGCCATCTGCTTGCCGGGCATCGCGTCGAGGGTGAAGCGCGCAGCGACTTCGGCGATGCGGCCCGAACCCTTCGTGATCACCACGAAGTTCACGATGATCAAGATCGCGAACACGATGATCCCGATCACGAAGTTGCCGCCCATCACGAAATGCCCGAAGGCCTCGATCACGTGGCCGGCCGCCGCCGTGCCCTCGTGGCCGTGGCCGAGAATCAGGCGGGTCGAGGCGAGATTCAGCGCGAGCCGCAGCATCGTGGCGATGAGCAGCAGCGTCGGGAAGACGGTGAATTCCAGCGGGTTGTCGATCGACAGCCCGGTCATCATGATCAGTACCGAGATGATGATCGAGACCGCCAGCAGCAGGTCGAGCAGCATCGCGGGGAGCGGGAAGATCAGAACCGCGAGGATCCCCAGCACGCCGGTGGCGAACATGAGGTCCGAGCGCTTCGACAGGGCCTGCATGTCGCCGCGGGTCGGCAGCGCGAACTGTCCCAGCAGCGCCGCCGGGCCCATCCGTGTCGGCGCGCTCGCCGTGTCCGCCATCGATCCCACCCGTCGCCGCCTGCCTGGACGCGTTCCCCGCAGCGAACCCGGCAAGATCTGCCGGGTGGATGGTTAGCGGCCCGTTAAGACGAGACCGGCCGGAGTGGGGAACCGGGCGCGCCTCTGCCGCTTGACCGGTCGGTGAACGCACCCGCCCGGCATCGGCTCCGCCGTATCCCGCCCGCAGCGTCGCCACCGATCCGGGAGATTCCGATGGCTGCACGCGCGCTGACCGCCCTGTTCGACGATTACGAGGCTGCCGCCCGGGCGGTGGATCAGCTCGAGGCCGCCGGTATCGCCCATGGCGACATCAGCATCATTTCGAACCGGACCGACCCCGAGGCTGCCGCGCTGTCGCCGATCGATAAGGCACACGAACCGGACGAGGCGGTCGATTCAGCCGGCACCGGCGCAACGGTCGGAACGGTGCTGGGGGGTGGTGCGGGCCTGCTCGCCGGCCTCGGGCTCCTCGCCATTCCTGGCCTCGGGCCGGTGGTGGCGGCGGGCTGGCTTGTGGCGACCGTAACGGCCGCGGGCGTTGGTGCCGCCGCCGGCGGGCTGATTGGGGGGCTCACCGGGGCGGGACTGAGCGAGGGCGAGGCCGAGACCTACGCCGAGGGCGTGCGTCGCGGCGGGACGCTGGTGACCGTCCGGGCCGACGAGACACAGGCCGACGGCGTATTGGGCATCCTCGCTCAGGCGGGCTCGATCGATCTTGACGAGCGCGCCGAGGGCTGGCGCGCGCAGGGCTGGACCGGCGGCACGGTCGGGCCGGCGGGCGCCGGCCGCTGAAGCGGTTCCGGGTTGATCGGAGATCCGCAGTCGACATCTCGGAGGCGGGTCGGCCGGGCGCGCCGCGCGTTGTCGGCGCCTTGGGCTTATGAAGCGCCTGTCCCTGACAGGTGCAGCGAAGCGGAACCTGATCCGGAATTCAGCACAAAGAGCGCCGCGGTAGCGGCTCAGAATGATCCAGATCGACGCTGCGCGACGTCTTGTGCTGGATCCCAGATCGCATTCCGCTGGCGCTGCATGCGCTCGGCAAAGGGGGGCCTGGATCCATCTCGGCGGAGCTTTCACATCTCTGCCGACTATCGCGACAGGACCAGCCGAGCGGCCGTTCGCTTAGCGCCCCATGAAGGCGTCGAGCATCTTCGCCGCCCGGGCCATCTGATCCTCGTTCATGTCGGCGAGGATCGCCTGGATGTGTGCGATCAATCGGCCCCGGTCACCGTTCGGCAAAGCGCCGTCGCCCGCGCCGAACAGGGCGAGCGGTGAGATCTGGAGCGCCGAAGCGATCCGCTCGACCGTGTCGAAGGACGGTGCCGCAACACCGCGCTCGATCTTCCCGATCGTCTCGATGGAAACCTCGACGCGCTCGGCCAGATGCTCCTGGGTCATGCCGACAGCCCGGCGATGCTGGCGCACGTTGGTTCCGAATGCCTGTCTGAGATCCACGCCTCACCTCCGGAGCCTTCATCGGAGGTAGGACGGCGGGTTTAGAGGAACTGAAAGTTCTGATTCCTATCTTAACGAATCAGTGGTTCTGATTATGATCAATCGGTTCCTTGTTTACGGATATGCCGATGGCCGAAGCGCCAACCTCGATTACGGCTTGATTGCTAATCGCGCTCGCGCTCTCGCCCCCTGCCTGTGCAATCGCTTTGATGATCCTCTGGGGCTTCATCCTGCCGGCGTCGATCCCGCGCGCCGAGATCGAGCGGCTAGCAAACGATATCATGGGTCGCTACCCGGACGATCCTGAAGAGGCCGCCTTCATTGAAGAACAGGCGGCTTGGTTTCGGTCGCAAATGCGCGAGCAAATGCGATGGCGCCGCGTGCGGAGGCAGATCCGCGCCTCTCTTCGCTAAGCGAGACCATTGAGAAGCGGCCGCGGCTGCGCTCAGCCCTGACAGACTTCTCGGGGCGTTCTTGGGAGGGCTAACTGAGTGGCCAATCCCGCACACTTCGTCCAACCCATACCCCTCACCTGAGGTGACCCCGACGCGGGCCTGGATGGGGGCTCCAGATATCACACACCCTTCTGGAGTGCGCCTTGGAGGCTTCCGCTGCGCTCCGGTCCTTTAGAATGGGATCGGATGGATTGGATCATCGTCGTCGAGAATCATTCCGACCGGACGTCCGGAGCTTTTTCTGGCCCAGTCGGTGTGGCTCAAACGATAACCTTCAGGCCATCATCTTCCGCGCGAACATGGAGGCGGCGAACAGCACCGCCGCGCCCGCCGTGACGAGGCTGATCATCAGGAGACGCCGGGGCTCGGTCGAGGATTCGGCCCGCACCGGCTCCACGATCGGGCTGAAGAACTCGATCTGGCGGGCTGCGATCATCCGGGAGCGCTCGTAGGCCGTCAGCACCTGCTGATAGTACTTCTCGGCGTTCTTGCGATCGTTCTCGAGGGCCTCGAACCGCGTCAGCGCGTCCGAGAGAAGGCGCTTCTGCTCCGGATCCTGGCTGGCGGATTGCCGCTCGATCCGTGCGATGTTCTCGTCGAGATCCTTGATCTGCTGCTTGATGTCGATGATGCGGCGTGATTCGGGACCGAGATCCCGTTGGCCGATGGCAAGCTGGACCGCAAGGTTGATCCGCGCAGATCGCAGCTCGGCGATCATCTTCAAATTGATTTCGTTCGACTTCTGGGCGTCAAGCACGCCTTCGCGGTTGCGCAGGTCGCGCATCGCGAGGCGGATCTTGGTCATTCGCTCCTCGGCGAGCTTCAACTCGCGGGTGCTCTCCGCCACCGCATCCTCGCGCGCCTTCACGCTGAGGTCGTTCACCATCCGCTCGGCCTCCTTCATGACGGCCTTGGCGATGGCGAGGGAATGATCCGGGTTGAACGCCTCGACGGTGACCGCCATGATCCCGGAATTGGGCTCGATGTCGATGTCGACGCGCCGCTTCCAGTAGCGGATGAATTTCTCGATCGGCTTGCTCGGGTCGAAACGCGAGACATAATCGATGCTGTCGCTGCCGAACCACTCGCGCAGCGGAAGCTGCGCCTCGAGCGATTCCAGCATGGGCCGGCTGACGATGTATTCCTTGGTGATCAGCGTGTCCTGCGCGACCATCTGGCTCGGAACGCCGGCGCTGGTTCCCACCGAATCCGGAGCCGCCTTGTCGGCTGTTCCGATGGCCGGCCGGATCGCGAATCGCGCTTCGGTCACATACCGGTCTGAGGCAATCAACCCGTAGTAGATGGCCCCGGCCAGCGTCGGCAGCACGAAGCAGACCACGAACAGGATCGGGATCCAGGGGTCGTTCTTGACGTGGCTCTGGTAGGAGCGGATGCCCTTCTTGCGATCGGCGAAGCGCGACATCCGCGCGATCTGCCGCAGCGACTCGGTAATCGCCTGCTGGCGCTCCGCGGTCGTGACCGGCTGCCCCTCGGCTTTCCGGATCTCCATATTCATGGCTTGATTCCTGGCCTCCCCGGCCCTGACGGTCGATCCGTCCGGAAGCACCCGGCCGCATAGCGGCACACGCGTCCGGATCGTCTCTCACGCGGTCACGGCAAAAGCATGTCCGCCAGCCGCGGACGGCGTCGCGTCACGCGTTGAGGCGCCGGTAGACCTCGATGGCGTCGTTCACGTCCTCGTAGATGATCGCGCGACCGTTGAGCAGCACGAGGCCCTGCGAGCACCATTGCCGGATCGTCTCCATGGAGTGGGAGACCATGATGATGTCGGCGTTCTTGCGGCGCTGGGAGAAGACCTCGTCGCAGCGCTTCGAGAAGCGCGCGTCGCCCACGGAGGTGATCTCGTCGATCAGGTAGCAATCGAACGGGATTGCCATGCTCATGCCGAAGGCGAGGCGCGCGCCCATGCCGGACGAGTAGGTGTAGATCGGCACGTCGAGGTAGCTGCCGAGCTCTGAGAAGTCCTCGACGAAATCCAGCACCTTTCGCGGGTCCTCGCCGTAGATTCGGGCGACAAAAATCACGTTGTCGCGGCCGGTCATCTTCGGGTGGAAGCCGCCCGCGAAGCCCAGCGGCCAGGAGACCCGCAGCCCGCGATAGATTTTGCCCCGGGTGGCATCTTCCGTCCCGGCGATCAGCCGCATCGTGGTCGATTTGCCGGCGCCGTTGATGCCGAGGATCCCGTAAGAAATGCCTGGCTTCAGGGTGAACGAGGCCTGTTCGAGGATGGTCCGCTTGTGACCGTCCGTGCGGTAGACCTTGCTGACTTTCTCGAAACGGATCACCGGATGAACTCCAGGGCGGGGTGCCGAACCGCCGGTCCGAGCTGTCGGCTGCGGCGCTCCTGCGCGCCGAAAGCGGCAAATCTGAGAACACGATAGGCCGAACCGACCCCGCTTCCGGCCCCGTCGCGCGCATTCCCCGGGATACAGAACGGGTCGGAATGAAAGTGCAGCTCTTGGCGGGTCGTTGACGCCATTCCACATTTGGCATACCAAATACCAACGGTTCGGCGCGGTTAAACGCCGGCGCTGCACCGGTAAGTCGGAACTTTAGCTCCAAGTCCGGAGAGAAAGGCCGCCCATGACGCATCCCCCGCTGGAACCGATCCCGCACGGAGCGGCCAGCACGACGACAGGGTCAGGATCCGAGTTTGCCAATCTCGTCGCGGCCATCGGCGACGCCGTGGTGGTGGCCGATCCGGAGGGTTTGATTACCGTCTGGAACCCGGCTGCCGAGCGGATCTTCGGCTACTCCGCCGCAGAGGCGCTCGGCCAGACGCTCGACCTGATCACGCCCGAACGGCACCGCCGTCGCCACTGGGACGGCTACGCCAAGACGATGCGGACCGGCACCACCCGCTACGGGGCAGAGACCCTGAGGGTGCCGGCCATCTGCAAGGACGGAAGCCAGCTCTCCATCGCCTTCACGGTGGGGATGGTGCGGGACGCCGCCGACCGGGTGACCGGGATCGTGGCGGTGATCCGCGACGAGACCGAGCGCTGGACGGAAGAAAAGCGGCTGCGCCAGCGCGTGGCCGAGCTCGAAGCCACCGTGCCGGCCTGACCGGGCCCGCCGCGCATCGCCTTCACCCGAACGCCCAACATTCCAAGGGAGGACGCCCTATGAGCAAGCCGCTGGAAGGCATCAAGATCATCGATTTCACGCACGTTCAGGCCGGGCCGGCCTGCACGCAGCTCCTCGCCTGGTTCGGTGCCGACGTGATCAAGGTCGAGCGCCCCGGCTCCGGCGACGTGACCCGCACGCAGCTGCGCCACGTCGAGGACGCCGACGCGCTCTACTTCACAATGCTGAACTCCAACAAGCGCTCGCTCACCCTCGACACCAAGACCCAGGCCGGCAAGGAAGTCCTCGAGAAGCTGATCCAGGATTCCGACGTCATGGTCGAGAATTTCGGCCCCGGCGCGCTCGACCGGATGGGCTTCTCCTGGGCCCGAATCCAGGAGCTGAACCCGGGCATGATCCTCGCCTCGGTGAAGGGCTTCTCGGACGGCCACCACTATGAAGACCTGAAGGTCTACGAGAACGTGGCACAGTGCGCGGGCGGTGCCGCCTCGACCACGGGCTTCTGGGACGGGCCGCCCACCGTCAGCGCCGCCGCACTCGGTGACTCGAACACCGGTATGCATCTGGCCATCGGCATCCTCACGGCCCTTCACCAGAAGAACAAGACCGGCACCGGCCAGAAGGTCGCCGTGTCGATGCAGGACTCGGTGATCAATCTCTGCCGGGTGAAGCTGCGCGACCAGCAGCGCCTCGACGCGCTGGGCTACCTCGAGGAGTACCCCCAATACCCCCACGGGGAGTTCTCCGACGTGGTGCCGCGTGGCGGCAATGCCGGCGGCGGCGGTCAGCCGGGTTGGGTTCTGAAGTGCAAGGGCTGGGAGACCGACCCGAACGCCTACATCTACTTCACGATTCAGGGCCACGCCTGGGCGCCGATCTGCAAGGTGCTCGGCAAGGAGGAGTGGATCTCCGATCCCGCCTACAACACCCCGCGGGCCCGCCAGGACAAGATCTTCGACATCTTCAAGACGATCGAGGAATGGCTCGCCGACAAGACCAAGTTCGAGGCGGTGGACATCCTGCGCACCTACGACATCCCCTGCGCGCCGGTCCTGTCGATGAAGGAGATCGCCGAGGATAAGTCCCTGCGCGAGAGCGGCACCGTGGTCGAGGTCGCGCACCCGAAGCTCGGCACGTATCTGACCGTCGGAAGCCCGATCAAGTTCTCCGACATGAAGGTCGAGGTGAAGGCTTCGCCCCTGCTCGGCGAGCATACCGACGAGGTGCTGGCGGATCTGGGCTACACGCAGGAGCAGATCCGGGCCATGCACGAGGCCCGCGCGGTCTGATAGGGACCGGACACCTTCTGCGATCCTGAGACAGGACGGCGTCGCCGCGGCGCCGTCCTGTCCATGTGTGAGCCTCGGACCCGATGCGTGCGTTCCTCAGTCGTTTCCTGCCGGAGCTGACCCCGGTCAGCAAGCGCGAGCGCCTGCGCTCCGCCGCAGGCGCCCTAGTGGGCATCCTGGCGACCGGCCTCGTCTGCCGGGCATCCGCCCCGGCCGATGCGTTGCCGATCCTGATCGCCCCGATGGGCGCCTCGGCGGTACTCCTCTTCGCCGTGCCGGCGAGTCCCCTAGCCCAGCCCTGGTCGATCCTCGGCGGCAATCTGGTCGCCGCTCTGGTCGGCGTCACGGCGGCGGCCTGGATCGCCGATCCGTTCGTGGCTGCGGCCTGTGCTATTGGGGTAGCGATCGCCCTGATGATGCTCCTGCGCTGCCTGCATCCGCCGAGCGGCGCCGTGGCGCTGACGGCGGTCCTCGGCGGCCCCGCGATCCACGCGCTGGGCTACGGCTTCGTGCTCTGGCCGGTGGCGGCCAATTCGCTGATCCTGCTTGCCGCCGCCCTGCTGTTCAACAACCTGACCGGGCGCACCTACCCGCACCTGCGCCCGGCCGGCCCGCGGACCTCCGATCCGCCCTCCGACGCCCGCGTGGGGTTCCGGGCCTCGGATCTCGACGCCGCGCTGGAGGATTTCGACCAGCTGCTCGATGTCGATCGCGGCGACCTGGAGCAGATCCTGCGGCGGGTGCAGATGCGGGTCTACGGTCGCCGCTCGGGGCCGATCGCCTGCGCGGCGATCATGTCGCGCGACGTGATCGCGGTGGCGCCGGATGCGTCGCTGGACGAAGCCATGCGGCTGTTGCGTCGCCACCGGATCAAGGCGCTGCCGGTCACCGACGAGCGCGCACGGGTGCTGGGAATCGTCACGCAGACCGATCTTCTCGACAAGGCCGCCTGGGACCGGGCCGGGCCGCGGCTCGGACTCGGCCGCCGCCTGCGTCTGACCGCCGAGCGGGGCAGGGCGCCCCATGGCTGCGCCGCCGACATCATGAGTGCGGTCGAGCCGGTCGCTCCCGATACACCCATCGCCGCCCTGGTGCCGCGGATGTCGGAGGCGGGGCTCCACCACCTGCCCGTGGTCGACGCCGACGGCCGGCTGGTCGGGATCGTCTCGCAGACGGACCTGATTCCGGCCCTCCTGTCCGAGGCCGATGCGCCCGAGGAACCGCTCCGCACGCAGGCCCGAGCCGCGCTGGCCTGAGCCTCAACGGGCGTCGGATGTATCGTCCAGGAAGAACGCGACTGCCTGCGCCACCACGGCCGGCTGGTGGGCGTGCGGGCCGTCATACTCGACAAAGGTGACCGGGTAGCCGGCCTCGCGCAGAGCCGGAACGTGGACCCGGGCGCTGCGGTCGATGGGGATCTGCTCATCCTGCGTGCCGTGCGACAGGAAGATTCTTGGAACGCCGACTTGCAGGTGCGCCGACAGGAAGCCCGCGGACGAGACGATCAGGTGGCTCGCCACGTCACCGTTCGCGAGCCCCAGGGAGAGGGTGTAGCTGCCGCCGTCGGAATGGCCGGCGAAGCAGAGGTGTCCCGGGTCGAGCAGGAATCGGTCCGCCACGTAGCCGAGCGCCGTTGCGACCCGCTCGCGGTCCGGCCCGTGGCCGGCGATGACGATGTCCCAGGTCGGGAACAGCGATTGCGGGGCGAGGAGCAGGAATTTCTCGGCGTGGGCGTGCCGCTCCAGCATCGGCAGGATCCGCTCGGCGCTGCCGCCGCCGCCGTGGAACACCACCATCAGGGGGCAGGGCCGGCGCGGATCGAGACCTTCGGGGACCACCAGCACCGCGTCTCGCTCGGCAAACAGGCCGAGGTCATGCCGGCCTGGGGCGAGGGGCTGCTGGGTGGGCAGGCGGTGGCGAAAGTTCAGGCGGCCGGCGAGGTCGGGATCGATCATCTCAGGACATCGCTCGCTCTGATTGGGTTCGATGCTGTCGGGATGGGAGCGATGGCATCCGCATCTCTCCCTCCCCCTCGGCGGGGG